>JAFSDQ010000017.1 GCA_017436135.1 Clostridia bacterium
AGCATTTACAAATCTTATAGAATAGTTTGGCTTTTCAAACCTTCTTGACGAATGTCCTCTTACTCTGATCATAACTTCGCCCATACTTTTTGCATTATCCGAAAGATGATTATATTCCTGCTTGTTGTCGATTACATCAAGCGATGCTCTTATGGTTGTAGTCCCATCTGCTGCAAGAGTATAATCTATAACATTATACTCCTCATCGTAAATGGGTTTTCCCGGGATTTCCGTTCCGTTTGTATTGATACTTACAATGGGCAGGTGCGTACAAATAGAGTCGTTCGTATGGGTTTTGCACACCTCTTTTTCTTCTGCCATAATATGCTCTATATATCTTGTGCCGTTATCTTCCGGCATAATAAAACTTATACAAAGTACCGTGATCAGCACCAGGGCTGTAACAGACATTCCTATTATTTTATATTTCAACCCCGGCACCTCCTTTTGCGGTCAGTTAATAGGTTTAATTTGAAACCTCATCATTTTGCATAACGGTATTTACATATTCGATATTACCGATTTTATAAATTTCATCGCAGATACCAATGTTATTTTTCCTTTCTGCCTGATAAAGAAGCTTTGTGGTAATTTCGTAAATAAATTCAATAGATTCCGTTGTTGAGTTTTTCACTCGGAGTACCGCTTTTGCACCGAAAAATTTAAACATTATGCCTTGTATTTGAGATTCTTTAGTCCTGTCGCCTCTGATAATAACAAGCATACGGTTATTATTCTTGATTGCACCCAATATGAGAAAAAGAATAAACACAAATGCGCTTCCGATACTTGCAACGATAAAGTCACCCACACCGCAGCAGATACCCACAATAATTGTCCAGAATATGTAAACGGTATCTCTTGAATCCTTAATTGCCGTTCTGAAACGAACAATAGAGAGAGCACCCACCATACCAAGAGATAATGCCACATTGTTTCCGATAACCGTCATGACCATTGAGGTAAGAACTGTTAAAACAACAAGTGATACATTAAACTTTTTACTGTAAATAGTTCCTCGATGTGAAATCATATAGGATATAAAAATTAAAAATCCTAAAATTCCCGAAACTAAAATGTTGGCTGCAATCTGCTCCCAAGAAAGTGTTGATTGGTCTTTGATAAGATTAAAAATCTGACTTCTCATTTAAAAATCTCCTTTTTTAAATTTCTGCATAGCTCTGCTGCCGAGCCAATGCGTATTTACTTACCGACAACTCACTTTTGTTGATACTGTTTATAAATTGCCTGATGTAATCAAGCAAAAATCCGTTGAACTTTACCTCAAGCACCACATTAAACTTATCTAAAACAGGATACATCACAAGATTTTCTGAAAATAAATCAAAATTGGTTTCCGTTGCCACAATGTTATTATCAAAGGTAATCCTGATTTTATTTTCCTTTGCAATATACGCTTTTCTGTTGTATTGCACGATTGTCTTCGGGCGGTAGCACTTGTAATGCATAAGTCCGTAACATTCTGCTGCAAAGTCATCTTCATATTTCAAAAGCACTTCATATTTTCCTTTTATCAAATCCTCTGCATCTTTCTTTGTCATACGAAGGGAACGTTTCTTCTGATTAGCCCCTTGCTTTTGTTTCATTTCAAGCATTGCAAAATCATACTTTGGGTCATAAATACGAAGTCTTATTTTTCGCCTGGTCTCAACGCCGTCAAGCTTTTCAAAAAAATCATCATCATAGACAGTATCAAAATAAAGGGACCTTATAATATATCCGTCTGTTCCGTTATGTTCATCTTGTATCATCAAACTGTCAAGATAATAAGATTTAGAACGAAACTCATCAATATTTATTAAAAACTTCTTTTCTTCTCTTGTTACAACATTCATAAAAATCTCCTATAAACAAAAAGCTGCAATAACATAAAGCCTTGAAAGGCCTTGTATCATTGCAGCTGGACTGGCATGGCATAAAGCTTTAGCCTCTTTGCTTTGCGTCACCGGCTTTCACCGATTTTGCTAAATATTAAACTTCTGTTATTCTACCACAATGAACTGAATTTGTCAAACAACTTTTAATCTCTGGCAAAAACCCAAAGAGTATTGTTTACGGCGATATCCTCATCACTTAACTTGTAAACACTTAATAACACAGTATCTCCGTTTGTCTTTTTATATGTTATTCTTGGTGTTTTACTTTCTAAAAGCTGTCTTTTTAACGCATCATAATTCAAAAAGCTCATCATTGCTCTGTGGAATTCAGGCGCAACAGAATCATCTATGTACTTGGTTAAAAGAGCAGAAAAATGTTCCTCGTTTTCGTTATATCCAAGATAGGCAGGCATTAAAATACGATGTGCTCTGTCTGTATCCAGGTCCACACGATATATTCCGTTATATTTTTCCTTCATAACAGAAATCATTGTATCAATTTCTAAAATGCCCGTCTTTGTATGAACGTAACCATTATCATTCTCACTTAAAACCTTCTTTGTTTCTTTAGCTTGATAATACTGTGCTTTTGCCTCATACATTCTGATCTCGGCTTCCCGCACCATTTCTTCAGTATTCATATTTTGTGTTCTGTACGACATACCAACCGCAACATGATAATCCATTGGTTCAAGCTGTTTAGAAAGCACGTCAATACCTCTTTTTATATCATCTTGAGAGGTTTTTTCGGCAAATACCAAGAACTCATCTCCGCCCATTCGATATATCTTGTGGCCGTAGAACACTTCCTTTAGGGTATTGGCAACATACAAAAGCATTTCATCGCCGGCAGCATGACCGTATTTATTATTGCGAAGGTGAAGCTCATTAACATCAATATAAATGCATGAAAATTCATAAGGTTTTTCTGCATCAAACATCAAAAGGTCTTTTTTATATGTAACACGGTTTGAAACTCCTGTAAGTGAATCAGTCGTTGCTGCAATCTCTGTTTTACTTAAATACTTTTTGTTGTAAAATGCAATAGAAAAACAAACAGCGACATCTTCCAAAAGAAGTCTGGTCGTTCTGCCGTTTTTGGGATTTACAACACCAAGAATACCGATATGATTATTTTTATCAATAACTGTTGCAAAGGAAACCTCTGTGATTTTATGCTTTTTAAGAAAATCATAAAAAGCTTGGTTCGTTTTTACAAGGTGGTTGTTTGGAGTAATGCACATAAGGCTCACAGTGGCGTTATTCACCTTGTGAAGTTCTGCGGCATAACGAAGGATTTCTGATATAAAATATTTTCTGTCCTTACCCGAAAGTATCTCCTCGAGGCGGGCAGGTATGGCAAAATTGTAATCTTCTCCGTCCGCATCAAAGAATACCGCAGAGCGGGATTTTGCAAAGTCGGTAATTTCCTTTAAAGCTTCAGAAATATTATTCTGCTGCTGATTTATCTCCAAAAGCAATTTTCTGATTTTTGATGCACAGGCTGTGGCAAAGCTTCTTTGTTTTTCACTGCGCATCAAAATCATGATATACAAAGCCATAATGAGCAATATTATGATAAATGAAACAAGGAGGAGCCTTGATGTTATATGTGTTTTTGCAAACACTTGAGACTCGTATCTGGCAAGAGTTATCTTCCAGTCAATTTCTTCAAGTGCAGAAAAATGAACATAAAGGTCTTCATTTTTAAGCACCGATTGAAAAGATGTATAACCCTTTTCGCTATTTATCATTTCCTCATAGGAATAACCATCACGATATTTGCGATTTTTCAGGAAAGAAATATTTCCAAGCTTGTCATTAATGGTGTCGATAACAAGATTTCCTGTTTCTTTATCATAAACAAATAATTGTGCGTCAAGCTCTTTTGCCATATTGTTGTATTTTTTACCAATAACATCAAGCTTTATTACGCCGTACAAAATACCGACAGTGTTTCCGTTTGCTTTGACGGGAACAGCACTTCTTATAATTTCATAGTTATCTCTTGTGAGGTCCTTGACTCTTCCGCTTATGTATTCGCCTTTTAAATTCTCCTCTTCAAAGGATATTCGTCCGTTAAGGTCCAGAGTTCCTGCTTTTGTCACAAAAGTATTATCCGGCATAAGTATTCCTATATTTTCAATAAGACCAATAGGCTCAAAAGATTTAAACAGCAAATCAAAGCTCTCACCGTCCGAATAAAGCTTTGCTGCAAAATTTGCCATGGTAGCAAGATTTTCGCGGTCGGATAATAGCTGAAGCTCCATATCGTCTTTAATTTGCTTGGTCTGGATATGCAAAGTTTCATACGCCTCATCTTCTGCCGCATAGTAAAAATAACTGACCATAGTTAAAAACACAACGCACAAAAGAATTGCTGCTATTATCGTATATAAAATATTGTTTTTCCTGTGTTGTTTTTTTCCGTACTTTATTGCCATTTCTATTCCTTCTTATCTGTAATTTTAATTGTTCAATTATATATACACTATAATTATACCACGTGAATCCAAATTTTTCAATAGTTGTACTGTTTTTATTATTTTTTTCTACAGACAATATTAATCCCAAAATCTTTAATAGTGATATAGCACCCATCAATTGCCCGTATCTATTTATCTTTCTATTTTTGTATTTGCTATAAAAAAGTGCTGTAATCTCCGGGATTTACAGCACTTATATCTTATATTTTATTTGTTAGCTTCGATAAATCTGTGAAGCATAGCGGCGATTTCAACCCTTGTGGCAAAGTCATGAGGATCAAGAGTTTTTTCTGTTCTTCCTTTGATTATTCCCCTTCCCACAGCCCATTGCACAGAAGCTATTGCATATTCGGAAATATTGTCAAAATCATCATAAGAGAGAATGTTTGTGTTTTCTCCCACACTGACATCATAGCCCTTATACTGTGCGTATCTGTGCATAATAGCTGCAATCTCTTCTCTTAAAACAGGCTGCTCGGGTGCATATTCTGTCTCGGAATATCCTTTGATAATTCCCGTCTTCTGTCCCCACAAAACCGCCTTTGCATAATAAGCCTTTTCATCAATATCCTGGAAAGTAGCTTTGCCTGTAACCTCGGGCTCTCCCTCTGCACGATAGAGAACTGTAATCATCATCCCTCTTGTAATATTGCCGTCAGGGGTAAATGTATTTTCCGTCGTACCCCTGAAAATATCATTTTCTATTACATAATCGGTGTCGTGATGATACCACTTTGTAATGTCAAGGTCATCAAATGCCAATGACGGACAATTATGTGTACCTCTGTCTGACTGTTCGTCATCGTGCTTATCCCATTTAGCATAGAGGGTAAAGCTCTTTGTAACCTTTGTGTCAAAATCATAAGCCTCTGTAAGTTCTTCATCTGTGTACCAGCCATTAAATGTGTAACCATCCTTTGCGGGAGCTGTCGGCTCTGTAATTTTGGTATTTCTTGTTACATACTTGTTTGCAACAGCGGTTCCGCCGTTTGTTTCAAACTCAACTGTGCAGCGTGAAACTCCGCCACCGCCCCCTGAAGGTCTGCCCCCTGATTGTGTAATATACTGTGCCGTCACGGTAAGATCGCCTTTTACATTATCAAACGCCTTATCCCAACCAATGAATGTCCAGCCGTCTCTTGTGGGATTTACGGGAGCAGTTGCAGAAGCGCCATCCCCTACAAACTGTTTATCAAGCTCACTTCCGTCCCAATTTTTGAATATTACAGTATATCCCTGTTGCTTGATGGTTATGGCATCTGTTGCAATAATATTTTCCGGATTATAGAGATAATATTTATAGTTTTCTTTCTTGAAGCTGTAGCCTTGAGGAAGCCACTGGTTGCTGATAAGCGCATCAAAGTCTTCATTATTATCCTCGCCTTCTTTATACAAAACACAGTCAACTCCGTTTCCGCCGATATAGATTTCTGACTTATCGCTGATATTTATTTCAGGATTACTATGGAAAGAAGCCGTTCCATCTATAATATTGAGCTTCGCTTCCTCCTCCATTATAAGATACTGGAGCAGGGTTAAATCGTGCACCGTTAAAATTGAATCCTTAATAACAATTTTACTGTCCATTCCGCCACTTGCCCCGATAGACAGGTTCGAAGCAAAGGTTACATCAGTTTCAACGGTAAGAGTATCTCCCGAACCTGTAGCTGACATTTGATAAGCTTTCAAAGTGCCGCCACCCTTAATAGTCAGGTCGCCCCTATGGCTGCTGCCGAACAAGTCTGTGCCGCTTACAAAGGACAACGAGCCCTTTATCTCGCAATTGCCATCTACTGTAATTGTAGTCTTGTCATCATTGGTAGCTGATGGGAAAATAACTCCCGCATAAAGGACTGCACCATTTTTCATTGTGAAGCTGTAGGGTGGGCTTGCGTTCCCTGACCATTCATAATCTCCATCAGAAAAGCTGTCATACTTGTTGAGAGGAAGTACCCACTGTGCGTAAAGGGTAATATCCTGGGTCACAGTCATATCTGCATCAGTATTATAGGCGCTGCCGCTTCCGTCCGCTTCTGTATTCCAGCTTTTAATTTCACACCTTCCATAGGTGAAAATATCATTAGCAAGCGTAAGAGAGCTTCCGTCTGCAAGGGTTTCACTGTCAGTTTCATTGGCCCCGTTGTTAGAATTAAATACAACAGTGTAAGTTTTTATAAACTCTGCTGTGAGGTTACGGTTTACTGTTACAGGAAAAGTGTAGCTTGCATCTGTGCTGACCTGGCTGCCGTCTTCTGTCCACTTAACAAACTTGTATCCGGAGTTTGCTGTTGCTGTAACTGTTAAAGAATAGTTTTCAGGATATGTACCGCCGCCAGTTACCGTTCCGCCCTCTGCAGAATTTGCAGATACGGTCACTGTGTAGGAGGTTGCCAAGAGGGCTATCTCTGTATCATCTGCACTTACTGTCAGTGTAAGGCTTGGTATAAATGTCATTAAAATAGCAATATTCAATGCCCATACCGTTAATTTGTGAAATCGTTTCATAAAAAATCACTCCGTTCTTTTTTAAGTATATAATGTGAAATTATTTCTCATTTCTCATTTAATTCAGTCTATTTACAAACTTACCAAACATTTCTTTGGCAATTTTTTTGCAGTCAAGGGAAATAACCTTTTCAATGGTTTCTTTACGGTCACCCTCCGGAATGTCATATATTTTCATCATAGAATCTAAAAACAAGGTGATTTTATCGTTCAATGAAAAATATCTGTTTTTAGGAGCAGTAAATGCTGCAAGCTCAATTCCGCCTGTGACATTTTCCACTGTTCTGAAATCTTCCTCCGACCAATCCGGCAACCTGTCCTTCAGCAGATGATAATTTTTCTTTGCAGCCCAATCTTTTATATAATCAAAGGTTGCAGGGTGGCTGTATGCCGAATAGTACAAATCATACGCCTTGTCATCTGTTTCGCATAGGGCAATCTGTACGGCAATCTCTATTGCATAAGAGAAAAGACCATTGTTTAGCTTTGCTTGGGAATCGTCAATAATATCCAGATGGAAGTCCATAAGCTCCTCAATAAGAACACGGAGCAAATCTTCTTTTACTTTATAATGGTATGTTATTGTTCCAAGTCCTATGCCCGACTCTTCTGCAATTTGCCTGTGTGTTGTTTTTGAAAAGCCCTGGGTCAAAAAAAGCTTTGTCGCACTTCTTATAATCTTAATTTCCGTATCAGACAAGGGGGTAATCTTACTATGTCTTTGAATAATGCTGTTCAGCATTTATAATCATCTCCTTGTTTTTTGTTTTAGTACAAGTACAATTATACAATAGTTTTCTAATAATGTCAATATAGTTGAGAAATTTTTTTGACTTTTTATGCTTTATTACATATTACTTCACTATTTTTTGCCGTTA
Source organism: Clostridia bacterium (assembly GCA_017436135.1). The sequence goes on from JAFSDQ010000017.1 coordinate 7,768, forward strand.
ATATAATAATTTTTATAAAAAATATAAAATCTTGCAAAAAAGCTTGAAATGTAACAAAAATTTTGATATAATATCTACTTGTAAATCTAAAGGGCTATATGACGAATGCAGGAGATGTATTTTTACAACCGAAGGAGTAAAACTCTCAGGTGCCGATTCAGGCAAGTACTGTATTTTGATGGCACTCCGGAGAAGTCCCGAAAAGGATGCCGAAGGTGCAAGGCGCGAGGGCGCTAATCTCTCAGGCAAAAGGACGGAGTTAAATTGAGAAATAATGTGTTTTTGGCATATTATGTCTCTTTTTAGTATTTCTCGGAGTTAAACCCTTGCGTTTAGCTCTTTTTTATTTTAATTTTTTATAGGAGGGGTTTTGATATGTGGAACAGCATTATCGAAACAATTACAAAGGTTAACGATACAGTTAACGGCTTTGTATGGGGCTGGCCCATGATTATTCTTATCTTGGGTACAGGTCTTTTGGTAACAATTCGTTTGCGTGCTTTGCAGGTAAGAAAGTTTGGGGAATCTATTAACACCACAATTGTTCCTGCAGTAAAGAGCCTTGGCAAAAAGCACGAGGGCAAACCGGGGGAAAATTCCGTTTCTCAATTTGAGGCATTTTCTGCCGCAATCTCGGGTACAGTTGGTACAGGTAATATTATCGGTGTAACATCGGCTATACTTACGGGCGGTCCCGGTGCTGTTGTTTGGATGTGGATTTCCGCTTTCTTTGGTATGCTTACAAACTACGCAGAAAACGTCCTGGGTCTTTACTACAGAAAAAAGGATAAGGATGGTAATTTCTCGGGCGGTGCATTCTATTACATAGCTTATGGTCTTAAGCAAAAGTGGCTGGGCTACATTGCTGCTATCTTCTGTCTTCTTGCAGCCGTTGGTATGAGCGGTGTGCAGACAAACAAAATCTCGGGTACACTTACCTCTGTTATGAATCTTGACTCTACTGCTGCAAAGATTATCATTGGTGTAATTGTTGCGATTATAACTGCAATTGTTATTATTGGCGGTATCAAGAGAATAGGCAAGGTTGCATCAATGCTGGTGCCATTTATGTCCTTAATCTTTATCATTATGTCAATCGTTATTATACTTATTAACGTTACTGCAATTCCCGAAACATTTAAGCTTATCTTCTCAAGCATGTTCTCTGCAAAGGCAGTTGCAGGCGGTGTAGGAGGCTTTGTATTCTCTGAAATAATCAAGAAGGGTTTGGCTCGTGGTGTATTCTCCAACGAGGCAGGACTTGGTTCATCTGTTATTGCGCACTCTGCATCCGATGTTCGCGAGCCTGTAAAGCAAGGTCTTTGGGGTATATTTGAAGTATTCTTTGACACCTTTGTAATCTGTACTCTTACAGCCTTGGTTGTTCTTACAACCAACATACACAGCGGGGCTTTCTTTGACGGTTCCTTCTATGCTTTAAGTGATACCGCGGCGGCTCTTTCAGCATTCTCACAAAATCTGGGTGCTGTCGGAGCAATTATATTCTCTATATTTTTACCTTTGTTTGCCTTTACTACAATTCTTGCATGGTCTTACTATGGAGAAAAAGCTGCCGAATTCTGCTTCCAGTGGCTTTCAGAAAAGGGCAGAAAGATTGCCGTAATCATATTTAAGATTATCTATGTTGTTTTAATCGTTGCTGCCGCTGTTATTGAAGGGGAGCTTCTTTGGGCGATTGATGATACCTTTAATGGTCTTATGGCTCTGCCCAACCTGATTGCTGTTGTTCTTCTCAGCGGACAGATTGTAAAGATAACAAAGAACTACTATCAGAGAAAGAAGGGTGAGGATGTAGAACCTATGCTCTCTGCTTACCCTGAACAAAACGAAGAATTCAAAAAGGATATTGCATCCTTTGGTGAATAATTCAATAACCTTATGCGATAAATGCCGATGTGAAATTCACATCGGCATTTTGTTTATAGTTGAAAATCTTGACGGATTTTCTGTTTATATGGTATACTATATATGCTTGAAGAGGAAATAGGTGCAAATCCTATACGAGCCCGTCGCCGTAAGGCACATTTTTGTTTTTCTTGTTCGATGCCGCAAATCGAAGACAAGCCATTGGGAAACCGAGAAGGCGAAAAACATGTGCCAAGTCGGAATATTCTTCAAGTAAAACTCTCTGTTATTCGTTGCGGGTACCAACGAGGAGAAAATAAAAACATAAAGGAGATTTGCAAGCTATGCAAAAGACAAAATCAATTAAATTTTTGTCTGTTTTCCTTTGCATTGTGCTTATTGCGGCCATGGCACTGTTTGTAAGCGGATGCACAGACAACAAAACAAATGTTGATTCCCAAATAACGGATAAAAATGACGCCGAGTCCTATACTGTTTTAGGGAAAGGGGCAACAACATTTAACTTTTCCGTAGTTGACAAAGAGGGAAATGAAACAAACTTTGTAATCAATACCGACAAAAAAACTGTTGGGGATGCTTTGTCTGAACTGAATATGATTGACGGGGATATGGGGGCTTACGGTCTTTATGTAAAAACCGTGTATGACATCACTGTCGATTTTGACAAGGACGGAAAATACTGGGCTTTTTATGTTGATGGAGAATATGCCACAAAAGGAGTCGAAAACACAGACATCACTCCGGGAGCAACATATTCTTTCAGGGTGGAATAACCATTGAAGATAAAACCAAAGGAAATTGCCATTTTCGGTATGCTTGGCGCGCTGATGTATGCCTCCAAAATACTTATGGAGGTGCTTCCAAATGTGCATTTGTTAGGCGTTTTTGTTATTTCTATAACAGTTGTTTACAGAAAATTGGCATTATATCCAATATACACTTATGTATTATTGACGGGTATGTTTTCAGGATTTTCTGCATGGTGGGTTCCACACCTGTACTTGTGGACAGTTCTCTGGGGGGCAACTATGCTTCTTCCCAAAAAAACATCACCCATTATATACATACTACTTTGCTCCCTCCACGGCTTTTTGTATGGCACTCTTTATGCCCCTGCCCAGGCTCTGTTGTTTGGACTTAATTTTAAGCAAACAATTTCCTGGATAGTAGCAGGTCTGCCATGGGATGTCACACATGGAATAAGCAACCTTTTTTGCGGTATTTTAATAGCTCCATTGATTAGAATTTTACGAAAGTCTGAACAGTATTCAAAACAATAGTATAATAGCCAGCCGATATTTTCGGCTGGCTATATATTTTTTATTTCCATTTAAAGCTTCCTGACAGAAGAGTTGTTTTATCACCTGCAACGGTCAAAAGTCCGCCTTCAACTTCTGCAAGTTTTTCCTCTCCGTCATACTCTATTTTACATTCCCCGGGCTTTACCGAGGTAATAAATGGTATGTGTCCCGCCATAACAGCAAGGTCACCATTTGCGCCCCTTAAAGAAATATTGGTTATATCCCTGTCAAAAATTGTTCCGTCAGGGGAGGAAATTACAAGTCTGAACTCCTTCATATTTTACACTCCCTTTGCCTTGGCAACAGCCTCGTCAATAGTGCCCACAAACAAGAAAGCAGACTCGGGCAAGTCATCATGCTTACCCTCTATAATTTCTTTAAAGCCACGGATTGTTTCGCTCAAGGGAACATAAGTACCCTCAATGCCTGTAAACTTCTCGGACACATGGAATGGCTGTGACAGGAAACGCTGAATTTTTCTTGCCCTTTGTACCAGAAGCTTGTCGTCATCAGACAATTCGTCCATACCCATAATTGCAATAATGTCCATAAGCTCCTGATATCTCTGGAGAATTCTCTGTACTTCCTTGGCAACAGTATAATGCTCCTCCCCGAGGATTTCAGGGGAGAGAATACGGCTTGTGGATTCAAGGGGGTCAACTGCGGGGTAAATACCCTGGGATGCAATGCCTCTTGACAAAACCGTTGTTGCGTCAAGGTGAGCAAAGGTAGTAGCGGGAGCCGGGTCTGTCAAGTCATCTGCAGGTACATATACTGCCTGAATAGATGTGATAGAGCCCTTTTTAGTAGAGGTAATTCTCTCTTGAAGTGTACCCATTTCGTTGGCAAGAGTAGGCTGATAGCCAACCGCCGACGGCATACGTCCAAGAAGAGCCGAAACCTCCGACCCTGCCTGTGTAAATCTGAATATATTATCAATAAACAGCAATACATCCTGACCCTCCTGGTCACGGAAATACTCTGCCATTGTCAATCCCGACAGGGCAACTCTCATTCTTGCCCCGGGGGGTTCGTTCATCTGTCCGTATACAAGGGTAGTATTGCTCAATACTCCCGATTCTTTCATCTCGTTATAAAGGTCATTTCCCTCACGGGTACGCTCTCCTACTCCTGTAAACACAGAAAGTCCCCCGTGTTCCTTGGCGATATTGTTGATAAGCTCCATTATAAGTACGGTTTTACCAACACCTGCACCGCCGAAAAGTCCTATTTTACCACCCTTTGAATAAGGGCATATAAGGTCGATAACCTTTATTCCTGTTTCAAGGATTTCCGTAGAAGTAGAAAGATCTGCATATTCAGGAGAGGGACGGTGTATGTTCCATCGCTCTGCGTCTTCAAGGTTTGGCTGATTATCAACTGCATCTCCCAGAACATTAAAAATTCTGCCAAGAGTTTCTCTGCCCACAGGCACGCTGATAGCCTTGCCTGTATCCGTTACCTCGGTGCCTCTTTTAAGTCCGTCTGTAGATGCCATTGCAATACAGCGTACGGTGTTGTCCCCTATATGCTGCGCAACCTCTACTGTGAGGGTTTTCTCACCAATTTCCATAGTAAGCGCGTTGTATATTGCAGGCAAACCTCCGTCCTCAAAATGCACGTCAACAACAGGGCCCATAACCTGCGAAACAACACCCTTTAATATTTCTGCCATTTTTATACCTCCTGTCCGTCGCTTCCTGCAACTATCTCTGTAATCTCCTGGGTGATGGAACTCTGCCTTGCTCTGTTATACTCAAGCTGCAGATTGTCCATCATTTCCTGTGCGTTCTTGCCTGCAGAATCCATTGCAACTCTTCGTGCCGCAACCTCCGAGGCAAAGCTCTCTCTTACCGCCGCCAGAAGCACAGCGGCAACATATTCATATATAACCGAATTTAAAATTGTGCCCTCGTCAGGCTCAAATAAAATTGTACTGTTGCTCTTTTCCTGATTTTTCTCAAGAGGCAGAATTTTCTTTATCTGCGCCTCCTGGGACATAATTGACACATATTTTGTGCAAATTACGGAAACCTCATCAAATTCCCCTGCAGAAAAACCGTCGCACAGCTCCTTTGCAATCTCTATTGCGTCCCCATAGGAAAAATCCTCTGCCAGGGCTATAGGCTTACTGTATTTGTCGCAAGCTCTCTTTCCTATTGCAAAAACCTTTGATGGCTCATATTCTTTAGAGGTACGGAAAACATTTGCATTGTATCCTCCCGCAAGACCTCTGTCCCCTGCAATTACAATAAGACAAAGTCTGTTTCCGTCCCTTTTTTGCATATATGGGCTTTTTGCGCACTCCTCACTTGCAGTCAGCATATTCATCACATCAGCAAGTGCCTTTGCATACTCCTTGCCCTTGTTCATAGCCTCGGTTGCTCTGCGGATTTTTGATGATGCAACAAGACCCATAGCCGTAGTCAGATGCAGGGTGGAATCAACACTTTTAATTCGGCTCCTGAGTTTTTTTGTATCAGCGCCCATTTACATCACCTCTGCATTTTCGACAAAGCTTCTTTAAGCTTCTCAAAATCAGAATCCTCGGCAAAGCCTTGTTCAAATCTTTCAAGCAATGCTTCGTACTGGTTTTCAAGCATTTCGTATAAGTTCTGTTCGTATTCCTCAACCGCCTTTACAGGCACATCGTTTAAGTATCCGTTAATAACTGCATAAACTATTGCTACCTGACAGCCCACCCGAACAGGAGCATTTCTGCCCTGCTTGAGAACCTCCACAATTCTTTCACCAAGGGCAAGTCTTGCCTTGGTGTCTGCATCCAAATCACTTCCAAACTGTGAAAAGGCTTGCAGCTCTCTGTATTGTGAATATAAAAGCTTCAGCTCGCCCGAAACCTTTTTCATAGCCTTAAGCTGTGCCGAGCCGCCAACACGGCTGACCGAAATACCAGGGTTTATAGCAGGCATAACCCCCGCATGGAAAAGCTCTGTTTCAAGGAATATCTGTCCGTCTGTTATTGATATAACGTTTGTAGGAATATAAGCAGACACGTCACCTGCCTGAGTTTCTATAAGAGGAAGTGCCGTTATAGAGCCGCCGCCGTATTCCTCGGCAACGCAAGCCGCTCTTTCAAGCAATCTTGAGTGAATATAGAAAACATCACCGGGATATGCCTCTCTGCCGGGAGGTCTGCGGATAAGCAGGGACAGTGCTCTGTAGGCTACTGCGTGCTTTGATAAATCATCATAGATTATCAAAACGTCTTTGCCCTGTTCTCTGAAATACTCTGCCATTGCACAGCCTGCATAGGGTGCCACATACTGAAGAGGCGCAGTCTCTGATGCGGAGGCGGAAACAACAATTGTGTATTCCATTGCTCCAAATGCCGTAAGTTCATTTACAAGCTGAACAACAGATGAGTTCTTTTGTCCTATTGCAACATAGATACAAATTACATCCTTGCCCTTTTGGTTAATGATTGTATCTATGGCAATCTCGGTTTTACCCGTCTGTCTGTCACCGATTATAAGCTCTCTCTGTCCTCTGCCAATAGGAATCATACTGTCAATAGCCTTTATTCCTGTCTGCAAGGGCACAGATACACCCTTTCTCTCTATTATTCCGGGGGCTTCTGACTCTATGGGTCTGGTGGCGGTTGCAGCAACCGGTCCTTTTCCGTCAATAGGGTTTCCCAATGCGCCTACAACTCTCCCAAGCAAAGCCTCTCCAACGGGAACGGACACAACCTTCCCCGTACGGGTAACCTTTGTCCCCTCTTTTATATCATTTTTATCCGAAAGCAAAGCAACAGATACTGTTTCTTCTTCAAGATTTTGTGCCATACCGTAGCTTCCGTCCTCAAACTCCAAAAGCTCACTGGACATACACTCACGAAGACCGTATACTCTTGCAATTCCGTCACCCACAAGGATTACGGTGCCTGTTTCTTTCATTTCGATTTTAGAATTATAATTCTTTATTTGCTGCTTAATAACATTGCTGATTTCTTCAGGTCTTATTTTCATCTGCCCATCACATCCTTTACCACGTTCAGACGGTTGCGCAAGCTTGCGTCAATTAATCTTCCGTCCACTTCAATTATCATACCCCCGAGAAGAGCCTCATCAACAGTATCCTCTATCAAAACGGTATGCCCGCAAAGCTTCTCAAGCTTTGCCGTAAGGTTCTCCCGTTCTGCATCTGTCAGCTCTATGGCACAGGTAACCCTTGCCGTAGATACTCTGTTTGCAAAGTCAAGGAGTTTGTTAAACTCCGCTCCGCACTCCCTGAAAGCAATTATCCGACCCTTTTCGCAAAGAAGCTTTAAAAGGGACAGAACATACTCCTGTATACTGCCGCCAAAGGCTTGCTCTATAAGCTCAAGTCTTTCTGTCAGCGGCACTGCAGGGGAAGAAAGAAGCTGGAGATATTGGGGGTTTTCAGCGAAAGCCTCGTCTGCAGAGCACATGGACTCTGCCACCTCTTTCATAATATCCTCTTCAAAGGCGAGAGCATAGAGAGCCTCTGCATATTCTTTTATTGTCTGCATCATTTGTCATCACCTATGCTTTCAATAACAGAATCTATCATACTTCTATGGTCGTCAATATTTATCTCACGGGAGAGTATCTTCTGTGCAAGCTGGGCTGAAACATCAACAATTTCACGCTTGATGGTGTCTTCTGCCTTTTCAAGCTCAAGCTCTGCCTCGGTCCTGGCGTTGCGAACAATTCCTTCCGCCTTTTCCTTTGCCTCGTCCACGATTTTTTCACTACGCTTTTTGGCGGTATCTGTTGCCGATTGAATAATTGAATCTGCCTCCGCCTCTACTCTCTCTTTCTTTTCTTTCCAATACTGTTCATCCATATTTGCACGCTTAACTGCATCATCTGCAGCCTTGTACTTGTTATCCAGCTCCTCCTGTCTGTTTGCCAGCATTTTTTGTACGGGCTTAAAGAGGAACTTTTTTATAATCAGAAACAGTATAAGAAGATTTAAAAGAGAAATTATAATCTGCCAAAGATTTACAGATATAACATCCAAAGATTGCATTGTTTCCTCACTCCTAAAAAGATTTGTTACAGCTATTATCCAAGGGTGGACATAAGTATATCAACAAATCTGCCGGGAGCCACAAATATCAAAAGAATTGCAATAACGAGAGCATAAAGACCCGTTGTTTCTGCAATAGCACAACCCATAAGCATTGTTGTAGTAACATCACCCTTGCACTCGGGCTGTCTGCCGATAGCTTCACAAGCCTTTGCAACAGCGTTACCTTCACCGATACCGGGGCCTATACCTGCTATCATAGCAGCACCTGCACCAAGAGCACAACATCCTAAAATAATACCGATTGCGATTTCTAACATAATGATTACCTCCAAATATTTTATATGTTTTTCATAATTTTCTTTTTCTTTTTCTCTGCATAAAGGTCGGCAGGGAAGCCGCCTGCAATGTAGAGCATTGTCAGCATTGCAAAAATATACGCCTGCAAAAGGCCGCTGAACACATCAAAGTATATTGACAGTATGGCCGGAATACCTATCTGCAAAAAGGGTATGCCCGAGAGAAAATCAGGCAGAAAGGCGAACAGCTTTGCCGACAGCCCTTGAAGTCCCGTTGCCACCAACACCGAAATTACAGCGCCTGACAAAACGTTTCCGTAATGACGGAAAGCCATGGAAATCGGAGTTGCAACCTCGCTTATCAGATTAAGGGGAAGCAGGAACGGTACAGGGTCTGCAAAGCTCCTTATATACTGCACAGGTCCGCATATTGCCTTGTAATACGTAATAAGGAAGAATACCAATATCGCCCAGCCTCCAACAATATTTACATCCGATGTGGGTGCATAAAGTCCAAAAAGGCTCAACAAACTTGAGAATGCAGAAAGTCCAAGAATTGCTGCAATAAAAGGTCCAAACCCCTTAAAATGCCTGTCCATATTGTTTTCCACCAGACCGTTTGCCTTTTCAACTATCCATTCGGCAATATGGTGTCGCTTTAAAAACTCACCTTTGCCTATTCCATGGGTAAGATACAGGCATAAGCCAAGAATTGTAATAATAACAACAGCAGAATTTACCTGGGATTCTGTTATAGGAAGCTTTTGCAGGGGCGTATTTAAGGTAAAGAAAATGTACGCACCCGAAATATCAATTCCTTCCCCGACGGGCTTTGTCAGGATTTTCAAAGTCATTGCAAAAACAACAGGCAAAATCATCATCAGAATATAGATAATATCTGCCGTCTTAAAGCGCAAGCTTTTAGTCTTCAAGCTTTGGCACCTCCTTTTCTTCTTTATTCTTCCACAAAGGTCTTGCGAAAATGGCTATTCTCGTAAAGAACAAAGGGATAATTGTGGCAAGGACCGAGAAACAGGGCACTGTTACCCCGATTACCGCCACAATAAATATAAACATAGTCCGAAGAGATTGGGATGTTTTCATTATTTTTCTGGCTTCCTTTTCATCGGCAGCCACCGCTTTTTGCACCGCCAGCCCCATAAAGTAGAAGTTCAGCACCATGGCAGTACCGCTCAAAACATTACCAAGTAAAACCTTATAGCTCCATTTTGACAGCAATACGAAAACAAGCTCCATTAAAATACTTAAAATAATTATACTAACGGCAATATATTTTGTTTCTCTTATAACTGTTTTATCCGCTTTTTGCATAATTATTACCACCTTTGATATTATAAAATGAAATATTTCAAACATTCTCCCATTTTATAGAAATTATATCACATTTTGCCACAAATTACAATAGAAATTTATAATATATACAAGAAAACTCTCTTATTTTGTTTAAGTCTTCTTTAACAAAATAAGAGAGTCTGCTGCTTTTGCAGAATTATTGGTTTACAATGCAGTATTTCCTGCAGAGTTTTCGTCAAGAAATAAATACATTTCTTTATGCTCTTTAAGGAGGGTTGCCGGAATCATAGGAGTTGTTTCTTTGGCTTCAAGAGTCATTTTTATTGCGTTTTCTTTTACCTTATGAGGAACAGCGGAAATTATAACCTCACTCTGCATAATTCTGTAAGGGGTCATAGATATCGCCTGTTTGGGAACATCCTCTATTCCATTAAACCAGCCCTCTCCCACCTGCTGCTTTCTGCACTTTTCATCAAGGGTTACAACAATGTATGATTCCTTTGTATCAAAGTCTGCAGGAGGGTCGTTAAATGCGATGTGTCCGTTTTCGCCTATTCCGATCAGAGCCACATCAATAGGTGCCTCGCAGATTTTCTCTGTAAGATACGCAATGCTCTCTTCAGGGTTATTGCCGTCAACAAGATATGCAATTTTGGGATTTACCTTATTGATAAATCTCTCTTTAAGGTACTTTCTGAAGCTTGCAGGATGCTCCTCTGAAATATTTACATATTCGTCAAGGTGGAACATTTCAACCTTGCTCCAATCAACGTCTGCGCTCACAAGAGCTTCTAATGTTTCAAACTGTGACGCTCCTGTAGAGAGGATAATTCTTGCTCTTCCTTTTTTTGCAATTGCCTCATTTATCTTATCCGCCGCAAGGCTGCCTGCCTTTTCGCCTAATTCTTTTGCTGTCAGACTTTTTATAATTTCCATTTTTAAAAATTCCTTTCCTTATTTTATACACATATTATACTGCAAAATTTGCGGATTTTCTATTTCCTTTTTTGCTTTTTTGAAAAAACTATTCCATTTTTTACTTTTTTGTTATATACTGTATCTGTTATTGTTTTATCAATAGGAGGGGATTTTATTGTTAGATTTAAAAAGCAGCGGCTTTCGGATAGAGGACCACTTTGGAGAAAGCCCGAACTCACGTCAGCACTTTCACAGCTTTGTGGAATTTTATTATTTAAAAAGCGGAAGAATTTCATACTTTACCGACAACAAAACCTTCTCTGTCGAAAAAGGTGATTTTCTTATAATTCCGCCCAACACCATACATAATTCCCTTCCCGGCGGAACGCAAAAACGCCATAGGATTCTGATATACTTAAACGAAAGCTTTATAACATCATTTGCCGAAATTTCTTCTTTAACGAAAACGGGACCTCTTCTTTTTCATCTGGAGGATACAGAGCGTGCCTCTCAAATTATCTTTCAGCTTTTAGAAGAGGATAAAAACCAACGCAACGAGAATATGCTTGTTGCCTTGCTTATAGAGCTTCTCATTACGCTGTCAAGAAAGACCTCTGTTTCCGTTCTGCCGAAAATGCAGCCTGTAGTATCGTCACGTCTGTCGGATATATTAGACTACATTAACGCCAACTACTCATCAAGCATATCACTCTCTTCGGTGGCAAAAAAATTTTACCTCAATTCATCATATTTAAGCCGATTATTCAGGGAAAAAACAGGACTTACCTTTACAGCATATCTCAATAAACAAAGAGTAATAAATGCTATAAAGATGCTTTCCTCCACTGATAAAACCATTACTGATATCGCCCTTTTAAACGGCTTTGCCTCCTCCAACTCTTTTTGCAAAGTCTTTAAAGCGAACTTGGGCATGTCGCCCCTTAAATATCGAAAGGGAATGAAATAAATTTTATAAACTCACAGGGGCAGGGAATTTATTTCCCTGCCCCTGTCTGTGATTATCTTTGCTCTGCCGTGGATGCTTTCCGAAGAACAGCTACCTGCTCCTCTCTTACTGCCTTTCTAAAGCGTGCAATCTCCACTTCTATAACATATTCCACCTGTTTTATCTTCCAGTTCAAATGCTCCTCGTCTGTCATATATTCCATAGACGGCTCCCAGCCAAGACGGGAATCCACCCTTACAATGGGGATTGTCTTTTCAGCGTTTTCCTTTTCCTCTGTAAGAAGTTCTTCCATTTCGTCAAGGGTTTGCATTATAACGTCCTTGTCCTTTACATAATATAGCTTCTTTTTAAGCAAGTACCAGCTCGTTGCGTTTATTCCCGTAATTATGGCACGGTAAATAAACCATCCCATATTTATAAGCTTTAAGAGTTTGTCATTCTTGTCCGCTATTTTCTCCATAAGAGCAAGACCCTCTTCTATAAGGTTCTTCATTTTTTCAAGGGCTGCTCTCTCCTTGGGAACACGCATATTCAAAAATTCTCTCTCGGGTCCGATATATTCACCATATACAGGGTTATGTATGCGATTCCCGAACATACTGTAGCTTGCATCAGGAATTTTAAATGTAATATCAAGGCAAAATGGGTGAGACGGTCCAACCCGAAAAGCTCCGTATTGATTGTTATCAGTAGCAGGATAAAATTCGATTGCCTCACTCCAAAGCTTCAGCGCCCGATTTACTGTATCTCCGTTTTCATCCCCATATTCACTTTTTAAAATCCTTAAAAGAATGCTCTCCATATCCTCATGCTCTTCACAAAATGCCCATTTTGAAAGCTTGCTGATAAAGGAGGGGTAGAAGCCGTAGTGATGACTCTCCATCAATCCGCAAAGGCCCCATTCCTTATGAGCTTTTTCCATAGCTTTGTATCTTTTTATCCATTGATAAGGAAAAGGCTCGTAGGGGATTACACCCAAATCCCATGTAAGTCCCCCTGTATTTGTCATTGAATACATCCGTATTCCACGCTTCTTTGCGGCAATCGCCTCGTTTGTAAAATACTTGCCGGGACCCTCAAAGGACAGACTGTAGTCGTCACAGGTGCGGATAAGGCCATCTTTTTCAAATGCCTCAAACATTTCAAATGTTGCCTGAAGGCTTATATCTGTAGGCAGACTTTCTATAAGCTTTATACGCTCCTCCTCGGGTCTGCTTCCCCAATTATATGTCCAGAATACAATATCTGCATCCTTGTTGTACTTTCTTATAACCTTTTTCAGCATGTTCAGCCACTGGGGATAGTCACAACAGGGCCACCAACCCGGGTGAATCTTTTCTTCCTTGCTTGGAATATCGCTTCTTACAGGCTGTCCGCCTTTGGGTCCCCACTCTGTATGGGGGTCGTGACTTGGAAAAGCCACGGATTCGCCCACAAGGGTAACCCCCTTGAGCCCCGGGCATTCCCTGAACAATCTGCCGTAGGATGCCTCATAATATTCCTCTGCGCCCGGATCCTCGGGATGAACCCCGCTCTTTAAATAGCTGTAAGCATATACATCTATACCATACTTTGATGCACGATAAATAAGCTCGTTAAAATCAAGATAACCGTAAGGGGTGATATGCACATCCTTAACAAAAACCAATATGGCATCTCTGCCCTCATGGGCAACTGCCGCAAGATATTCATCGGGGTATTCATCAAGTCCGTAACCCGAATGTACCATCTGTGGACCATACATAGGCTTTTTTCTTATAATCTTTTTTTCAAGATAGGGTGCCTTTTTGAATGTCATTAAGTCCTCTAAAAAATACAGTCCCTGTGCCACACCTCTGCTGTCAAAGCCGTGAACTGTAAGTTTTTCATCAGCAACATCAATAAGACAACCTCTGTACCCTGCCGCTATGCCCATTTTATCCTTATCATCACAAAGACAAAGCTCCATCTCGTTGCCGCCGCCCTCTGCCTTGCCAAAGCGAAGCTGTGCAGATACCCCCATAGATATAAAAAGAAAGTCTGCAAAATCCTTTGCGGCAGTCAATATAACCTCATCATCTTGGGGAATGTTTATAACAAACCCGTTTTTAATTTCAAATTCCGTGGTGCTTGGCAAAAGAGCCTTGTTGCGAATATCCTTTTCGTGCACCTGAAGCATTTCTTTTCTGAATTCGTAATTTTTCTCCGTTTTCAGCATAGCTATTCTCCTGACATTTATATATTTGTATCTATTTGTATAAAAGTAAGGTGCCTTATTCTTCTATAATGGGCAGCTTCACATAAATCTCTGTGTATTCCCCTTCTTTGGATTTTACATCTATTCCATATCCCTCTCCAAAGAGCATTGTAACTCTTCTGTGAATATTACGAAGACCTATGTGCTTATTTTCCTCTGCCTCCTCTGATTCAAGCCGAGTCCGAAGAAAAGCAATCTCTTCTCTTGTCATACCCTTTCCGTTGTCGTATACAATAATAAAGATATTGTCTTCCGTCTTTTTTACGTCTATTTTAAGCTCCGCCGGTTTATCGCTGTCAAATTGGTCATTTAATCCATGCATAATCGCGTTTTCTAAAATTGGCTGAATAAGCATTCCGGGAATTTTATATTCCTTTGCCTCTTCATCAACATTGACAGAGATTTGAATCTGATTTTTATAACGAAGCTGCATCAGGGACAAATAATCATTTATATTGCTTATTTCTTCATCAATTGTAGTAAGCTCTGTTCCTCTGACTATTGTATTTCTCAAAAACCGCCCAAGTATAAGAAGCATCTTATCAATATTATGTTGCTTATTCATAATAGCCTCCACACGGATTGCAGCCAGAGTGTTATAGAGAAAATGGGGATTCATTTGATACTGGAGCATAAGCACGTCGGATTCTTTGCGTTTTTTCTCTTCGTTTCTTACCCTCTCCAGCAGATTTTTTATGGTGGCAAGCATCTTGTTAAATTGCTTGCTGATTATTCCAAACTCATCATTGGAACGCACCTTTAAAGACACATTCAGGTTTTCTCCCTCTACCTCTTTCATGGCATCAACAATCTCCCGCATGGGCATCGTTATCCGTCTTACAACCAGATAATTTATTACCCACCATAAAACGAACAAGCCAAAAAGACACAGTAATATAATATAAGCAATATCCTGATAATTTTCATCATATCTGCTGTGTGGTACAACTCTTATATATTTATTTCCGTTATCAATAGCCGTATAAAAAACTGCGGAATAGTGTATGTTGTCCAGTATAAGGTCTACTCTTCCCCTGTCACTTCCATAAATTTTTTCCGCATCTCCCATAGATAGCCGTTCAAGAAGGTTTCCCACTTTTTCTGCACCTACAGAATATATCATTTCTGTTCCGCCGCTTTTATAAACATAGGTTATCTCCTCTGATGGCGTGTGGGAGATTACATCATTTTCTTCAGCATCACTTAATTTGCTTTTTTCCGTATCCTCAAAAATATCCTCGGAAAAAACAAAATATATATTGCCTAAAAGCTCCTGGTCCTTTAAATATCCGTTATCCCGAAGCATGGTTCCTGCAACAACCTTTTGCTCCTCCTTGCCGTCTACAAGGCTTGGCTTTACTCCTTGCCAGGATATTACTCCTGCTGTTTCGGATATTCGTCCGTATTCCATAACAAATCGTGCAGGGGAGGTGTCTCCAAAGGATTTTCCTCCTGCATATACCCCTCCGCTCTTTGGGAACAGCACTATGGTTTCAAGCTTACGCTCTACCCGAAACATTTTATCAAAGTACAAATCTATCTCGGGATATACTTCTCTTCCCTCCGACAGATTTAGCTCTCTTAACAATTTTTGAAACTCCAGGTCACTGAATAAAATATCTGCCGCATTTTGCAAACTTGTAGTTTTTTCAGATATTTTGGTTTCAAGTCTTTCCAAAACACTGTATGATTCTGAATTTAATTTTTCATCTGCCTTTTCAGATGCAAAACGATAGTAGATGCTTCCCATAAAAATCATGGGAATTACCCCCACCAATATTATATATACAAGAATTTTCTTCTGTAAGGACCTCATTTTTTCACCTACTTATTTAGAAACGCTTTAGGGGAGCTTCCCACAACCTTTTTAAACATTCTGCTGAATTGCTCTGAATTAGTATAACCAACCTCTTTTGCAATTTCGTATATCTTCATATTTGAAACACGCAAAAGCTCTATTGCCGCGTTCATTCTTGTTCTCTGCAGGTATTGGCTGAAGCTCTCCTTTTGCATCTTTGCAAAAAGTCGGCTCAAATGGCTTTCGCTGACCTGAAGCATCTCCGCAATCATAGAAAGGGTAATTTGCTCTCTGTAATGATTTTTTATGTATATCTTCGCCTTAACTATAATATGTTCCCCTGTCATTATTTCAGAAATTCTGCCCAAAACCCTTACAATCCAGCTGTTCATATCGCTCAAGCTGCCATTTTGTCTTGCTGTCTTATACTCCTCAAACTCATTTTTAAGCTCTTCTCTTATGTTCTCGGCTTCTGTAAAATTAACTATCTCGCTGTAGTATAAATAGAAAAGATTTTTCACTTCGTCTATTTGTTCGCATCCAATAGCCGTAGGCTCTATCCGAAGCTTTTCCGCCACATCAATTATGTCGTCATGATTCATAGACCCCAAGGCTCTTTTAAGCATTATCAGCTTTTCAGAAGCATCTATTGTACCATTGATTTTTCTTATATCGCTATATACAAGCAATTCCCGCTTCCCTGCCGCAAAGCTGTATCCATCGGCAAGCTTTGCATTGCGATACATATTTTTCAGCTCTCCAAAGCTTTTACATGCATCGCTTATACCGCAGCTGCATTCAAGGGAAAAGCATTCCGACAATGCCAGACGTATCTCTTCAAAAATACTGTGGGCGCAGTTTCCGTCAGAGGTAACTATAACATATTCGTTAAGGAGGTTGCAAAATACATAGCAATTTTCTCTCTTTTGGCAAATTTCCTCCAGCACGTTTAAAATGGCATACTTAAACAGCTCGTGCTCCCCATTCCATTCTTGTTCTTCCTTGTCGGAATATCCGTAGAGGGTAAGCACCATAATACAATTTGATTTTTCATCCAGGATAATTCCGCAGCTACGCATTTTTTCAGCAATTTCATTGCTGTTGGGGCTCCAGAGAAGCTCCTTTAGCAATTTTTCACGTATTACATAGTTTGAAGAGCTGACCAGTTTTTCAAGACCCCGAAGCCTCTCCAACTCTTCTATTTCCTTGATTTGCTTTTGTATTTTATTCTTTTCTTCCCGAATTTCGTTTCCAAGGGCAATCAGCTTTTCAAGAATTACATCAGGCTCTATTTCAAACTTCAGGAAATAATCCTTTGCCCCAAGAGAATAGGCCTCCTTTACCAAGGGGAAATCATCAAAGCCGCTCACAACAACAAATTTTATATCGGGAAATTCCGACCTGGCGGCAGAAATCAACTCAAGACCTGTCATAACGGGCATTTTAAGGTCGGTTATGACAATCTCTGCCCCTTTTTCCCCTATTATTTCAAGAGCATCCCTGCCGTTTCTGGCACAGCCTACAAGGCAAAATCCGTTTTCTTCCCATTGGATAAGTGAGGGATAGGCACTTCGCATCATAGGCTCATCATCTACAACCAAAACTTTAATTTTGTCTTCCATATCCTCCACCCTTTCTCCAAAAATACTGTACTTTTATCATGTTTCAGTATACTATTCTTTATTTCCCCAGTCAAGATATTTTAGAAAAATCAACCCCAAAAATCTCTCACTTTACACAAAAAACCCGACAGCAAAACTGTCGGGTTTAAAATCAGTATTAAAATATAGTATCTTATTTAACAGCACCAAGGGTAACGCCCTTAACAAAGTATTTCTGAATCCAGGGGTAAACCATAACGATAGGCAATACCGTAACGATAACCTGTGCTGACATAAGAGATTCAGGTGTTGTCTTAACCTCGTCTGTAATAATCTCACCTGTGAGCTGTGCCTGCTGCAAGAGCTGCTGTAAACGTTCAGACTCTTTAACAACCTGCATCAACTTATATTGGAGAGTAAACAGCTTGTCGTTTGTAATATAGTACATTGTTGTTGACCAGTCATTCCAGTTTGCAACTGCAATCCAAAGTGCAACAGTTGCAAGAACAGGCTTTGAAAGGGGAAGAACAATACTAACCAGTACCTTGATTATGCTTGCACCGTCAAGCTGTGCAGCCTCGCTCAAGCTGACAGGAATTGAACCCTCTATGTAAGAACGCAAAATCATTACATTATAGAAGGAGAACATTCCCGGAACAAAGTATACCCAGAAGGTGTTGAGTAACTTCAGGTTTACAAACAAAATGTATGTAGGAATCATACCTGCGCCAATAAAGGTTGGTATAATCGTAAAGAGCAAAATCTTGCTGCGTCCCGGCAAATCAACGTGGCTCAAAGCAAACGCCGCCATAAACTGTACCGCAAGCTGTGTCAATACTGCACAAGCAACACGAACAACAGAAACAAGTGCAGCCCAATACAGAGATGTATCAGCAAGCAAAATCTTGAAGTTCTGCAAGGTAGGCACACGAGGGAATATTGTGATTCCGCCCTTCATTGTGTCATTACCATCATTGAGCGCCTTTGCAAGGGTGTGAAGGAATGGTGTAAGACACACAATTATAATAAGGAACATAAATATGTAGTTAAATACTGTAAATACTTTATAGCTTTTTGAAACTTTATTCATATCTTATCCCTCCTTACCACAACGCTACATCGTTAACCTTCTTGGAAATCGTGTTTGCAATAGTTACAAGAATAAATCCTGCAACACCCTGGAACAAACCAAGAGCGGTAGCAACAGAATAGTTACCTGCCTGAATACCTTGCTTATACACAACTGTCGAAATAGTTTCGTAATCGATATAAGCGTTTTGCAAACCGTAAACCATATCAAAGTTATCGCTGAATACTCTACCGATAGCCATAATAAACAACATCAAGAATGTAGGCAAAATGCTTGGAATTGTAATGTGCAAGCACTGCTTAAATTTGTTTGCACCATCAACACTTGCAGCCTCATAGAGTTCAGGGTCAATACCCGAAATCGCTGAAAGATAAATAATGGAGTTCCAACCAAAGCCCTGCCAGATACCGATTGTAATAATGTTCGGCACAAACAAGTGCTGTTGAGCAAGGAACTTAATTCTCTCTGTTCCCTCACCAAGCAAAAGTACGCGAGCATCGTTGAAGATACCGTATGTTGACATAAGAGCGTGAACCATACCGATTACAGCCATTGATGACAAGAAGTGAGGCAAATAGCTGATTGTCTGAACAATTCTCTTATATTTTCTTGCCTTAACCTCATTGAGGAGCAACGCAAATATAATCGGAACAGGCTGTGTAAACAGCAAGTTTATAAAACTGAGTGTAAGGGTATGTACTATTGCCGTTGAGAAAGCAGGCAGGGTAAATATTTCTTTAAAATGTTTAAATCCAACAAAGGGACTTCCCCACATACCGCGGAACATATCATAGTCCTCAAACGCCATTACAACACCGGGCATAGGACAGTACTGAAAAATAATTACTGCTATCATGCCGGGAATAAGAAGTGCATACAAAGAAAGGTATTTTTTTGTAAGCTTGAACTTCTTTTTCGGAACCTTTGCCACTTCTACTGCGGCAGTTTCGGTTTCTTTTTTCTTCACATTCATTCTCTCCTTTTCTTCGGGCCAACCAAAACCCTATAATGTCATACATTTCAATACTGTTTATTTTTATGTATCTATGTAATTATATCAAATTATTTGGAAAATTTCAATGAGCATTTATGCTATTTTATGTGTTTTTTTGATATTTGTCGAGCATAAAAGCTCATTTTTATTTATAGAACTTTTCTTTAGCTTCTTTCATAAGCTTTATAGCTCTGTCCACCTCACCCTTATACTTTGGAATGGTGGGTTTCCAAACAGTCATAACATATCCCGGAATCTGCTCTTCCGGAGCTCTTTCTTTAAAGTACTCTACCATCTCTATTATATTATAATCACAACGGTTGCAAACAGAACCCGCAGGAGCATATTTGTATCCCTCTGCTTTAAGAAGAGGAACAGCAAGCTCTCTGAACCTTACAAGAAACGGGTCATCTTCTATATATTTTATATCCATACCCTTGTATTCAGGTTGCTTATAATAATCAATATACAGCTGTTTTGATGCAACAGGTGTATAATGCTCTTCTCTGAAAGCATTATAGTACCAGGGGGAAAGTATTGCCTCGTCAGCATCGATATGCTTTTTATATTCTTCGGGATTATCAAAAAGCGGACAGGACCACATCCATGGCGTTGCGCCTGTGTCCTTTACGCAATCGATAAGGAAACGAACATCGTGCCAGTAAAGCTCTCCCTGTCTGTAAATTGCAAGCTCCTCTGTCTTGGCATGCTTTGCATCCTCTTCGTCCATGCCGAGATGAATATACTTCGGATGCTCAAAAAGCTCATACGCCTCTTTTATGAGGTCATTGCAAACCTGATAATATTCAGGGGTAGAAATCATTCTTGAATATTTTTTCAGCCATTTGCTGTGAACGGTTGCAAAGTTAAGCTTTGGAATCAAGGTTAAACCCTTTTCTCTGCACTTTGCAATCTCATCTCTGAGTCTTTTTCTTGTCCAGGCTCCCTTAACCGTGATTTCCGGATGACTTGCAAAATCAATACCTCCGCAAATATCTATAATAAGGGTATTCAGCCCTGCCGCTGCAACCTCGTCAACTATATAGTTCCACGAATCATCATCAAAAAGCAGGGAATCGTAATTCATTTCCTGGCTTCCGCCGCCGCCCCAATTGCCAAGATGAACCAGTATAGCCCACATTTTTTCTTTGTTCATAACATTTATCCTCCTTTAAACGCCATTTTTCATTATTTTATCATATATTTTGTCAAATTTCAATAATTCTTCCAATAATTTTTTAATACTTTATACAAATTTTGCAGAAACACCCCATACAAAAACGGACAAAAAATCTTGTCCGTTTTAATATTATTCACCATAAATTTTTGCTCTTGCTTCTTTCAACAGTCTGAAGGATCTTTCAAACTTCTCCTTATGCTCCATAAGAGTAAGCTTCCAGGGGGCTGTAATATAGCCCAGAATCTGATCATCCCGACCGCTTTCCTTAAAGTACAGCATCAGCTCTTCTGCATTAAGGTCGTTTTCGTTTGCAGTAGATGTACAGGGTACATATTCATATCCCTCTTCCATAAGAGGAAGAGCAACCTTTCTGAACTTCACATTAAAGGGGTCTTCTTCCACATATTGAATGTTAAGGGCTGCATAGTCCTCCTGTCTGTAATAATCAACATATACCTGACGCTTTGTAATGTGTGTCCAATTTTCTCTTCTGAAAGCATCGTAATACCATGGAGAAAGTATTGCTTCGTCAGCGTCAATATGCGCCTTGTATTCTTCCGGGTGTTCAAACAAGGGGCAAGACCATATCCAGGGCTTGGCACCCGTATCCTTTACGCTGTCAATAAAAAATCTTAAATCGTGCCAGAAAAGCTCTCCCTTTCTATAGACAGCAAGCCCCTCTGCAGACCGTCTGGCGTGCATTTCGTCTTCTTCATCCATACCAAGATGGATATACTCCGGATGGTCAAAAAGCTCATAGGCTTCCTTTATCAAATCATTGCATACCTGATAATATTTTGGAGTGGATACCATATAGTGATATTCCCCAAGCCATACATCGTGGATTGTTGCAAAGTTAAGCTTTGGTATAAGAGTAATTCCCTTTTCCCTGCAGCGGTTAAGCTCTTTTCTTAATTTTGTTCTTGTCCACGCACCCTCAAGCGTAATTTCGGGGTGACTTGCAAAATCAATGCCTCCGCAAATATCCAGCACAATTGTATTGAGCCCTGTGTTGGCAGCTTCCTCCACTATGTAATCCCACAACTCTTCATCAAATCTGAAATCCTTAAAGCCCTTTGCGCCCCAGGGACCCATGTGAACCAATAATGCCCACATTTTTTCCTTGTTTTTCATTTTCTTCTCCTCCTTTTATTCGGCTTTATCATACCAACAATCAAAGTCAATGCACTTTTTGACTTTAGTCTCCTATAATTGAGGAGAGGTTTGCCATTATACTGCCTGCAATCTTTGGATTATTCATACTATAAATATGTACATTGTTTATTCCGTTTGCAAAAAGGTCTATTATCTGCTCTGTAGCATAGGCTATTCCCGCCTGTCGCATAGCATCGGGGTTATCCCCAAACCTTTCCACTATTGCACGGAATTCCCGCGGAAGCTGTGCTCCTGACAGCTGACACATTCTCTTTATCTGTCTGGCATTTGTAACAGGCATAATTCCTGCAGTTACAGGAATGGTTATCCCTGCACGAAGAAGCTTGTACATAAAACTGTAAAATGCATCATTGTCAAAAAACATCTGTGATGTGAGAAATTCACAGCCACACTCTTCCTTCAGCTTAAGATATTCTATATCCTTATCAAGAGATTTTGCCTCGGGATGTCCCTCGGGGTAACAGGCTCCTCCTATACAAAAACCGCCAAAATCTCTTATTTCTTTCATTAAATCGCAGGCATGGGAAAAGCTTTTGGAGGGGATACCGCTCCCGTCGGAGGGCATATCTCCCCGAAGGGCAAGGATGTTCCTTATTCCATAGCCTTTAAGCTGGGTCAGCACCTGCCGGATTTTATCTTTTTCCGATGCAACACAAGTTAAATGCGCCAGGGCGGTTACGCCGTTTATATTCTGTACCTCGTTTGCAACATCAATAAAGTTATCGCAATTTGTCCCTCCTGCACCATAGGTGACACTCATATAATCAGGGGAAAGCTTTGCCATTTCAGCTACAATCTGTTTAGCAGCCGTAAGCTCACTTCCGCTCTTTGGCGGAAACAATTCACAGGACAGAGTTATTTTCTTACTATTTAACAATTCCGCAACATTCATTTGCTTTATTTTCCTTTCTTTATTGTTTTCCGCACAGCTTATAACCTATCTTATATACATCTCCTGCTCCCATTGTTATAAGCATATCTCCGTCCTCGGTGTTTTCTTTGAGATATTCCCCTGCGGCATCCAGGTCCCCTATATACACTGCATCGGGGATTTTATCTGCCAAATCCCTTGAATGTATACTGCCATCGTCCTTCTCTCTCGCAGGGAAAATGTCACATATAACAACCTTGTCTGCCACAGGAAGCGCCTCTGCAAATCCATCAAGCAACGACTTTGTACGGCTGTATGTGTGGGGCTGAAAAACAACCCACACCCTCTTTTTGCCCATTTTCCTTGCCGCCTCAAGGGTAGTTTTAATTTCCGTGGGATGATGGGCATAATCATCAATTACCTCGCAGCCCCCAAAGGAGCCTATTCTCTCGAACCGTCTTCTGGCACCGCCAAAGGCTTCAAGCCCTGCCTTTATGGCATCTGCGCCGATTCCCAGAAAATCTGCCGCCGCAGTAACCGCCAGGGCATTGCACACATTATGCTCCCCGGGGACATTCAGTTTTACAGACAGCAAAATTTTTCCGTCCTTTACTATATCAAATTCTCCAAAACCTTTGTCATTAAACTTTAAATTTTTTGCAGAAATTTCTGCATCTTCGCTTTTAATTCCATATTTTATTACTTTTTTATCTACATTTTGCACAACTTCCTGGGCATATTTATCGTCAGAACAAACAATAATGCATCCAAGGGGTGATGTTAGGCTTGCAAATTTTTTAAAAGATGATATAATATGGTTAATACCACTAAAATAATCCAAGTGGTCTTCTTCTACATTTGTTATAATAGACAAAAATGGATTGAAATGAAGAAAGCTTTCTACATATTCGCAGGCTTCAAAGGACAAATAATCCCGTTTGCCTATTCTGTGGTTTCCTCCTATTTGAGGAAGCTCTCCGCCAACTAAAATGGTGGGATCTGTTTTTGCTTCAAGCAAAACCAGGGACAGCATAGAGGTTACGGTTGTTTTTCCATGTGTTCCGGCTACAGCCAGGGGATACTTGTAGAGAGTCATCAATTCGCCAAGAAGCTCTGCTCGCTCTATTGTTGGTATTTTGGCGTCTATTGCAGCAACAAGTTCAGGGTTATCCTTTTGTATTGCTGCTGTATAACACACCAAATCAGGATTGGTTATATTTTCTGCTCGCTGACCGATGTAAATTTCTGCACCCTTTGCCATGAGCTCCTCTAACACTTCAGAGGATTTAGCATCAGAGCCTGAAACCTTATAACCAAAGTGGATAAGCATTGACGCTATACCGCTCATGCTTACTCCGCCTATTCCTATCATGTGAATTTTGGCATCCTTGGGTAGTTGATTGATTGAAAAATCACTCATCTTTTGACCTTCTTTCAATTATAATTATGTAAAATAATAATTAACAATATTTATAAGAAGCCGCTTATGCGGCGAGGGGGAAAATTATGCAAATTACTGACATCAGAGTTCGTAAAATCAATTCAGAGGGACGTATGAAGGCTGTCGTTTCTGTTACTTTTGATGACGCTTTCGTAATCCACGACATTAAGGTTATCGAGGGACAGGATAAATTGTTCATCGCTATGCCCAGTCGCAAAACTCCGGATGGGGAGTTCAAGGATATTGCTCATCCCATCAATGCGGAAACAAGAGAAGCTCTTCACAGCAGTATTCTCGCAAAGTATCAGGAAGTAGCTGACGCTCCTGATGAAGAAGTTCTTTAACAGAACGCTCTCGGCGGACATACCCAAAAGGTATTGTCCGCCTTTTTTTATTCGGGAATAACTTTTTTGTTGATAGTGTTTCTTATTATATCTATTACATTAACATTTGCCATGCTTCCTGCAATGGTCATCCTTGTTATTCCCTCTACACCCTCCGAGGGAATGTTTACATCATAGGCATCCTCGGTTAGCTTATTGTCCACCAATATCTGCATTTTATATCCTGCATTTTTTGCGGCAATTCTTATTGCATCGTTATAATCACCAAAGGGATATGCAATCATATCGCATTCGTGTCCCAAATTTTTCTCTATATCATATTTGGATTTTCGAAGCTGTCTTATCATTTCCCCCGAGGGTATTCCTGACATTCTGGGATGGCTTACCGTATGGGAATGAATTTCTACAAGTCCGCTCTCCTCCATCTCCTTTGCCTGTTCCCATGTAAAATGGGTGTTGTTTACTTTTCCCTCGCCGGCAACCGCACCTACTGTATCTGTAACAATAAATATTGTGGCGGGAATATTCAACTCCTTCAATATGGGAAAAGCAATTTCGTAATTACTTAAATACCCGTCATCAAAGGTAACAACTATAGGCTTCTCCGGAATGTCTATACTTCCGTCATCACACATTACATAATCATAATACTGTCTGAGGCTGATTGGATTAAAGTTCACCTTTATAGCCGTCATGTGAAGTCGAAAATCAGTGGGAGAAATCAGGGAAACCGACTCTTCGCTGGTAAATTCATCAGTTGTAATATGATGATACAGCAAAATCGGAACCTTCATGTTTTTCTTCTTTTCTCTCCATTTTTCCAGCTCTTCCTGCTTTTGCTGTTCTTCGGGAGATACTACAGGTCTTTGATAGCCCTCCACACGATTAACCCAATCAGGCACTTGAGGAGTAGCCCCTGCCGTAGCTGACACCGTCATAACAGCAATCATAGCTAAAACTAAAATTTTAAGAATTCTTTTTACCATAATCTCCAAAAACCTTTCCTGCATTTTCAATAAATTCACGGTTTGTTTTGGTTGTTACAATCCAGTTTATAACATTTTCTGCCACGTCTGCAGCAGGTCTGTCCGACAAAGCTCTTCTCATCCGCCATATAGTTTCAAGCTCTGCCCCATCTACAAGAAGCTCTTCTCTTCGGGTTCCTGATTTAACAATATCTATAGCAGGGAAAATTCTCTTTTCCTGAAGTCCCCTGTCAAGATGAACTTCCATATTTCCTGTTCCCTTAAATTCCTCAAAAATAACATCATCCATTCGGCTTCCTGTTTCTATAAGTGCCGTTGCAAGAATGGTAAGGCTTCCGCCCTCTTCTACATTTCTTGCCGCACCAAAAAACCTCTTGGGCTTATACAGAGCGCCGGGGTCAAGTCCCCCCGACAAGGTTCTGCCCGAGGGTGCAACAACCAGATTGTATGCCCTGGCAAGTCTTGTTATACTGTCAAGCAGTATAACAACATCCTTTTTGTGTTCCACAAGGCGTTTCGCCCTCTCCATAACAATCTCTGCCACTTTTGCGTGGTTTTGAGGTTCTTCATCAAAGGTAGAGAATATAACATCGCCTTTAATGCTTCGTTGCATATCAGTAACCTCTTCAGGTCGCTCGTCAATTAAAAGTACAATAAGAGAAACCTCGGGATTATTTTGAGTAATACTGTTTGCAATATTTTTAAGAAGAGTGGTTTTTCCCGCCTTTGGAGGAGCAACAATCAACCCTCTTTGTCCCTTGCCTATCGGTGCCACAAGGTCAATGAAACGCATTGAATAATCCTTTGTCCCTGTTTCCATTTTAAGTCTTTCATCAGGATAAACAGGGGTTAAATCATCAAACGCCTTTCTGCGGATAGACACATCTACAGGGTCGCCGTTTACGCTTTGCACATACAAAAGAGCCTGATACTTTTCCCCCTCATGCTGCATACGGCTGTTTCCTATTATAAAATCCCCTGTTTTTAAATTAAATCTGCGAATCATATTCTGGGGAACATATACATCATTTTCTCCCGACTGATAGTTATCGCTTCGCAAAAATCCATATCCGTCTGCCAATATCTCAAGGACACCGCTCATAAGATTTGTTCTTCTGACAGGGTCGCTGTACTCTTGTTTTTTATCATTTGTTACATCTTTCCCTGCCTTGTTATTTTTCCAATCGGGCAAGGTATTATCCTCAAAATTTTTATCTGAAGCAATTTCTGCCACACTTGCTTCAATAATTTTGTCAATCAATTCCTGTTTTTTCAGGCTCCCAATGCCTGTTATCCCTGCCTCTTTTGCCATTTCCTTCAGCTCTGCTATCTTAAGCTTTTCCAGCTGTTGCTTCTCCATACTCATTCTCCATTCACTATTTCTTCCGTCTTTACTTCCTCTGTTTCTTCCGAAACAAAAATTTTAATTATGGGGTTTTCCTTATATATTTCTCCTGCAAACATTGATTGCTCCATTGCGTTGTTTAAGCTTTTATTCTCCTGCAAAGGTATTATACCATATATCAACGCAAACAACAAGAGCACCACCAAAGAGCCTTGCAAAAACCCAAACACCATTCCTGCCAAGCGGTTAAAGAAGCTTATTACAGGCATCTCTGCCAAAACAATCAGCAGCTTTTGGGCAACCCATATTATTATTCTTGCCAAAATCAGAACAATCACAAAGGACAAAATATTAAGAATAATCACCGTTGCATTTTCTGATGCCGACTGTACCGCCGCCTGCATTCCGCTCTCTGCTGCCTCACGCAGAAACACAGGAATACCGCTTAAATCCCCTGTGCCGTTCATATACGCCCCAACAGAGCTTTGTATTTTTTCAAACACAACACCTTTGAGTCCAACAGCTACAAGGAGGTCAGACACTACAGGGTACAGTACCCACGCCAAGACAAAGGATGCTCCCAGGGAAAGAATTCCCACAATAGAGCGAATAAATCCTTTCTTAAAGCCTATAACGGCAAACACAAGCACTATTGCCGCAACAATTATATCCATATAACTGAAACCAACCCGGGCAAAATCCATAACTACCTCCATAAGGAGAAATTACGCCGTTTAAGGCGTGGTTCGAATATCTCCTGTCACCCTATTATTTTATTTTTATCACTTCTGCTTCTCCTGACCCGATGGCAAGAACCTTTTTATCGCCGTCAAAACAGCCTATACTTTTTATATCATGAGAAATGCTTATTATCTTCTTTTCTTTTCCCCTGGAGCTGATTCTGGTAAGTCCTTTTTGTTGTGCCACTACCGCACCCTTACCTCTTACGGAAAGGGCTCTGATATCCCCTGTCGCCGTATATGCTCCACGCAGCTTACCTGTGGTTGAATATAGCTCAAGAACAGAATTTCCTCTTCCGCCTTGGGTTACTACCCCAATTGTGTTGTCACCGTCAAGGTTATAAAGAGTGGGACTTTTGCCTATAAGAGAAATATGAAACTTTTCTTTCCCCTGCATATTGTAGCCCGAAATACCTTTATCTGTTACCACAACAAGTCTGTCCCTTGCCACAGCCTTAAGGCACACTGCTATTTCCCCTGTACGCTCTGCCGTGGCAACAACCCGGTCATGTCTTGTGTCTATAAACTGAACTTTTGTATTTGCAACCTCACCGTCACTGATGAGCTGTGCAACCGCCAGATATCTTCCGTTTTCCGTAAGCTCAACATCTGTAATATATCCGCTTCCGCTGTACCATTCGTAAATCTGATTTCCATGTCGGTTATAAACAGCCACCTTGCCCTTATAGCCGTCTGTGTCTGTTGCAAAAACCGAATAGCCCCTGCCTGTTACCTTTGCAGATATTATATCATTCTCTGTCTTAATTTCCCTGTAGGGCTTGCCGTTTTTATAAATGGCAGCAAAATGTTTCCCCGCAAGGTCCGCAAGCAAAATATAGCTTCCCTTTGCTTCCACAAAAGGCTCTGACAGGGTTTCTTTTATTTCCCATTCCGTTTCTCCTCCGGAATTTATTGCCCATACTCCCCTGTTATTATACATAATTACATTATCTTTAAAGGGTTTTGTCTTATACTCGTTTCCCCCTTCAAAGGTCACATTCAGCGTCTTGTGTCCTCCAAACAGAGAAACCACTGATAAAATCAGGGACAACACCACTATAACCGCTATTGTGCTTACTGCAATCTTAAATGGGTGCAGGGTTTGTTTTCTGCCTCCGATTTTTACCGTTGCTTTTTTGCTTAAAAGCCCCGAAATATAAGTACAAGCTTGCTCAAATATTTTTCTGCACTTTTCTATATACATATTTGACTTCATGCTTGTTCATTCCTTTCTTGTGTATCAATAAAATACTTTTTTAAGAAAAAGTCCCTGGGGAGGTGCTGTAATACCGCCTCGTCTGCGATCACCGCTTTCGATAATTCCCGGGATTTCCTCCGGCTTTATTTTCCCAAGTCCAACCTCTGCTATTGTTCCCGTTATTATTCTTACCATATTATATAAAAAAGCATCTGCCTCTACCGCAACGGTTATCAGCTCTGCACTTTCATCACTTTCCGTCACAGAACAATCCCGAATTGTCCGAATGGTGGTCTTTTGGCTTCCCCCTGCCGCCATAAATGCAGAAAAATCGTGTTTTCCCACAAAATACTCTGCGGCTTTCTTCATATTTTCTCTGTCAAGCTTGTAGGGGAAATACCAGCTGTATCCCGCATAAAAAGGATTTCGCATTTTTCCGTTCCAGATTTTATACTCGTACCTTTTTCCCTGTGCCGAAAATCTGGCATTAAAATCATCAGCTTCTTCCCATGCCTCCAAAACTGTTATATCATTATTCAGGCTGTAGTTTACTGCGTATGGCAGCTTTTCTGCAGGGATTGTTGTGTCTGTTTTAAAATTCAAAACATAGTCCAGGGCATGGACCCCCGCATCTGTGCGGCTGCAGCCCGTAACCTTTATTTCTTCTCCTGTAAGTGCCGACAGAGCCTCTTCCATAGTTTGCTGAACACTTATACCATTTTTCTGGTATTGCCAGCCATGGTAGCGGCTTCCGTCAAAAATTATCCGCATTGCTATATTTTTCATAACACTATCCTTATTTTACCAAGCTAAAAATAAATTCAGAAAAACCACAACTCCTGTCAGGGCAAGAACAACTATTGCCGCTCCTATATCCCGTCGTTTAAAGGACAGCTCGTTAAGGCTTGTTCTGCCGCCGCCTCCATGATAGCATCGGCATTCCATAGCCGTCGCCAGCTCATCTGCCCGCCTGAATGCACTTATAAAAAGAGGAACAAGTATGGGAATCATTGCCTTTGCCCTTTGCAAAAGGCTTCCCGACTCAAAATCCGCCCCTCTTGCCGCCTGCGCCTTCATTATCTTGTCTGTTTCCTCCATAAGCGTAGGAATAAAGCGAAGGGCAATTGACATCATCATTGACAATTCGTGGGCAGGAAGCCCGATTTTTGCAAAGGGAGCCAAGAGATGCTCCATTCCGTCTGTCAGTGATATTGGTGATGTGGTAAGGGTCAGAAGAGAGGTGCCCAAAATCAAAAAGGTCAGCCTCAATACCATAAACGCCGCAAATCTTATTCCCTCTCGGGTAATTTTAAGAAAGCCCCACTGCCATACAACCTCACCGCTTGTCAAAAACAAGTTAAAAAGTCCTGTTATAATAATGAAAACCAATATGGGCTTGAGTCCTTTTACCACATACACAGGCGGCACCTTTGATACCGCTATGCATGTCACAATAAATATTCCAAGAGCAATATATCCTGCAAAGCTTTTCACGCAAAAGGTAATTACAATATATGCAATCATTGCAAGAATCTTTGTTCTGGGGTCCATTTTATGAATAGCAGTTTCCCCGGGGAAATACTGACCAAGAGTTATATCCTTCAGCATATAGCTCCCCCCTTTTCCTCTAAAGCTTTTTTAATACTTTCAATAGCATCCTCTACAGTATAAATTCCCTTTTTTAAAGGAAGCCCTCTCTCCCGCAGCTTATCTGTAATTTCTGTTATCTGGGGAACATTCAAGCCAATACTGCTCAATCTCTCTGCCCGTGAGAACACTTTTTCGGGAGTATCAAACATCTCCACTTTGCCGCCATTCATTACAAGAATCCTGTCAGCAAGCTTTGCCACATCTTCCATACTGTGAGAAACAAGAATAACCGTAAGATTTCTTTTTCTGTGCATATCCTTTATTTTTGACAGTATCTCATCACGGCCTGCAGGGTCAAGCCCTGCTGTAGGCTCGTCAAGAATAAGTATCTTTGGCTCCATTGCAAGGACGCCTGCTATTGCAACTCTTCTCTTTTGTCCTCCTGACAAATCAAAGGGTGATTTGTTCAACAATTTTTCGGACAAGCCAACAAGCTTTGCCGCATCTTCTACTCTTTGTTTTATTTCCTCTTCCGAAAGACCCATATTAGAGGGACCAAAGGCAATGTCCTTATATACTGTTTCTTCAAAAAGCTGATATTCCGGATATTGCATAACAAGCCCTACGCAAAACCTCACATCACGCATTTTGGTCTTTTTGTCTGTTAAATCAAAGCCATTTACAACTATGCTTCCCTCGCTGGGCTTGGAAAGTCCGTTTAAAAGCTGGGTTAAGGTAGACTTTCCCGAGCCTGTATGCCCGATAAGTCCGATAAATTCCCCCTCTTTTATTTCAAGGCTTACATTATCAATGGCAACCTTTTCAAAGGGACCGCCCTTCATATATACGCAACTTACATCCTTTAGATTTATCATGAAAACCACCCTATTGCTTCGCAAACTCCATAATTTTTTCTACACATTCTTCCACATCAAGAGCCTCGCCTTTTATATCAAAGCCGCATTTTCTCAACTGATATATCAGCTCCGTTGATTGAGGCGTATCAAGTCCCAACGCCTTTAATCGTTCCACTTGAGGGAAAATCTCCATAGGAGTCCCCTCCATCTCAATTTTACCGCTGTCTATAACAATTACTCTGTCTGCAAACACTGCCTCTTCCATATAATGAGTAATCAGGACAACCGTCATACCCTTCTCCTTGTTAAGGCGTCTTACGGTATCTATTATGTCCTGTCTTCCAACAGGGTCAAGCATAGCTGTAGGCTCATCCAAAACAAGTATTTCAGGCTCCATGGCAAGAACCCCTGCTATTGCAACTCTCTGTTTCTGTCCCCCTGACAGCATGTGAGGAGCATAAGCCGCAAATTTTTTCATATTTACTGCATCAAGGGCAGCGTCTACGCGTCTTCTTATTTCTTCCCTTGGAACGCCCAGATTTTCGGGGGCAAAAGCCACATCCTCTTCCACAATATTTGCAACCATTTGGTTGTCAGGATTTTGAAACACCATACCTACTTTTTTTCGTATGTCAAAAAGCTTGTCCTCGTCGGCTGTGGATATCCCATCTATGGTTACCTTGCCGGAGGTAGGCAGCAAAATAGCGTTTAAATGCTTTGCGAGAGTGGATTTTCCGGAGCCATTATGCCCCAGTACCGCTAAAAATTCCCCTCGCTTTATATTCATATTTATTCCGTTTATAACCTGAAAAACAGTTTCTTTTTCTTCGTTCCTGTACTCAAAGGACAAGTCCTCTATTGTAATAATGTTTTCTGTTGTATTCACGCAGCTGCACCGCCTTCTCTGTTTGTTATCTCTGCCACCTTGTGCTGTATCCGCAAGGCAACACCAGGTTACTGTTTTCAATGGGCAAGCCCACTTCGTCAGAGGTCACTCTGCCTCCGAATTTACTCTCAATCGTAAGCTTACAAATATTTGTGATTACGCTTCCCGACAGCCCTGTTGTATAGGAATTAACCAGGAAAAACAAGGGCTTTTCTGACATAATATTTGTGCATAGCTCTATCAGGTCAAAAATTTCGTCCTCTATTTTCCAAACTTCCCCTCCGGGGCCTCTGCCATAAGAGGGTGGGTCCATTATAATTCCGTCATATTTGTTTCCACGTCTTATTTCGCGCTGAACAAACTTCTTCACATCGTCCACAATGTAACGAATGGGTCTCTCCGACAGTCCCGAGAGTGCCGCATTCTCCTTTGCCCATGCCACCATTCCCTTTGCAGCATCCACATGGCAAACCTTTGCCCCGGCAGCCGCCGCCGCAACTGTTGCCCCTCCTGTGTAGGCAAACAGGTTAAGTACATTGATTTCTCTGTCCTTTTCCTCTTTTATAAGCTCCGAAAACCAATCCCAGTTTGCCGCCTGTTCGGGGAAGAGTCCTGTGTGCTTAAACCCCATAGGCTTTATGCCAAAGGTTAAATCCTTGTATTTCACCGTCCAGGTATCAGGCAGCTTTTTATAGCATTGCCAGCTTCCGCCGCCGCTTTTGCTGCGGTTATATCTGGCATCTGCCCCTGTCCACTCCTTTTGGATTTTTGGGGTTTTCCATACAACTTGAGGGTCGGGGCGTATCAATATCTTGTTTGCCCATGCCTCCAGCTTTTCACCCTCTGAACAATCTATTATTTTGTAATCCTTCCAGCCATCAGCAAGAAACATTACTATCCACCGCCTTGTATATTATTTTTCTTCGCTGACACCAATGGAATATACTGTGCTCCAGCATTCAGAATACTTTGTATGAATCCCCACAGAGGAGCCTACTGCCAAATATTTGTTTGCCGCTGTGTAGAATCCCCCGTCATTAACCTTTCCGTCAAATTCTATAGTAACATATACATTATACCGCTCTTCAGGAACGACTTTTTTAAAGCTTCCGTCAGCCATATTTACCTGATACAAGCCTTCCTCCCATTTGACATCTGTTACTTCGCCCATATACTCTTTGGAGGTCTTTTCGTATAATGCCCCTCCCTTTTTAAGGGCATCCACTGTGTACATACGAACATTTTCTACCAAAAATGTACAGGTTATTTTTTCACTATTTGTAGAAATATTTTCTGTTTCTCCCGCAAAACGAAGATAAATACCTACGGCAAGAACCACTATTATAAGCACTACTGCTATGTCAACAACGCTTATTTTACCAAAAAGCTTTCCTTTTTTATCAATAATCACAAGCCATACCCCCCTCTTTTAATTCTTTTCCTCTGTGCCAACTTCGACTATATAACCATAGCCTGCCCAATTCTTGCTGTTGAGTACGGCATTTTGTCCCACCTTGAACACATTATCTCCGATTTTTATTTTATCCTCGCTCTCTGTTCCGTCCCCCACAAGGGTTACTGTTACATCATATTCTCCCGGGATTTCCGAACGCAAAACCTTTCCGCCCACAATATCATAGCCTGTGTTCTTTGCGGTAGCTACATCCACTTTTTCAACAACTGCGTGGCTTTTGTTCTTTTCTCCGATTTCTACCTTATCTCCGCTCTTTACTACATCAACAAAGTTCTGCTCCTGTGCTACAATCTCTACCTTTATCATAGCCTTAACCTCCCGGTCAGAGCTTACCGAAACACCGCTGTCACCAAAGAGAAGATATGCACCCACCGCCAGAATTGCAACTGCAACAATTATGATTAAAAAATCCATGCCGTTTAATCTGATTTTTTTCTTTTCCATCTGTAATCAGCCCTTTCTGTTTAAAGTTCTTATATAAACATCTTCTATTCGCCTTGTATTTACTTCAGCCGTAAACTTTTCGCTGTATATTTTTTTACAATCCTCGCTCATCTTGTTGTATAAAGCATCATCACAAAACAGCTTTTCCAGAGCATCTGCCAAAGCTGCGGGATCGTGAGTCGGGGTAAGGAAGCCGTTTTTACCATCTGCAATAACCCCCGGGTTTCCGCCAAAATCAGTCACTACTGCAGGCTTGCCAAGGCTCATTCCCTCAAGCAAAGCAAGGCTTGTTGCCTCTGTCCCGAAAGAACAGTTTACCTGAACGTCCATTATGTTCATTAAAGGCTCTACATTATTTAAAAAGCCCAGCATCAACACTCTGTCCTCAAGTCCCTCTGCCTTTATCTGTGCTTTCAAATCCTCTTCCACGTCACCTGTTCCCGCAATCAGGAATTTGGCGTCTACTCCCCGCTCCTTGAGAATTTTTGCAGCCTCTACAAAATATTTATGGCCCTTTACCACATTCAGCCTTGCCGCCATAACAGCAACCTTCTCTTCAGGCTTTATGTTGTATTCTGCCTTTATTCTGTCAATTTCTTCTTTTTTGTACGGCACAAGAGTTTCTACTCCGTTTAAAATTACCTCAATCTTTCTCTGGTCGATTCCCGTATCCGTAAGGTTATCCTTTGCCGCTTCCGCAACAGCTATTATGCTGTCGGCAGTATGGTTATTGACATATCCGTTTATTACCTTTCCCAAACCTCTGGAGATTTTAGGAGAGGGAGGAAACACGCTGTGCCTTGTATAAACCGTTTTTATTCCGCAAAGCTTTGCCGCAATTCTTGCAGACATACTTGCGTGAGTATGGACAATATCAGGCTTAATTTCAGCAAACAGTTTTTTAAGAACCGATATTGCCGAAAAATCAAGGGATTTCTCCGCCAGATGCTCTGCCTCATAAATCTTTACATTATATTTCTCTGCTTCAGGCCGAAGCAGACTGTTTTTGGGAAGAATTACAGAAACCTCAAATTTTTCTCTGTCAAAATTTTTCAAAAAAGTGAGTATACACTTTCCCGCTCCCCCAATATTTGAATCCGAGGATACTTCAACTACTTTTATCATTTACTTCTCTCCTTTGCTACATATACACACGCCCTGCCCATAGCAAGTACGCACCAGAATACCAGCATAACCCTGTAATTATAGAAACAGTTATCAAACATTCCCTGTACTAAAAATCCGCATATACCCGCCGTTATCGCCGTCATCAGAGTAGACAAACTGTCGCCCTTTCCTCCATACTGATAACCTGCAGCAACCTTTTTTATAAACAGAAAAATTATTACAAGAAATACGGCTATTCCTGCAACTCCTGACTCCACAAGCATCTGCAGAAAAAGATTGTGGGAATGAGGTGCTACAATTCCGCTGTAGGAATAAAAGGGGTATACCTGGGTAAACGCCTCTTGTCCCATTCCTATTCCCGAAACCCAGAAATCCTTTACCATTGCCAGAGTACCCATCCAAATATATACTCTGTAGGATGTGGAGGAATCTTCCATATCTCCTATACTTGAGAAACGATTTATTATGCTCTCGGGCAGCACCATTGGGATAATGGGAAGAGCAATAAGCCCCAGTCCCCACAGCTTTCCTGCCGCAAAGGTGATAAATATTGCCGCCGCAACTATGATTCCAATCCAGCAGCCCCTTGAAAAAGTCAATATAAGAGCTGCAAACATCAATCCCGATATTGCGGCATAGGTTATTTTGGTTGCCGCTCCTTTTCCTGTCCACATAAGACCTATTGACACAGGAAGAACGAGAAGTATATATTCCCCGAGGACATTGGGATTACCAAGAGTTGAGTATATTCTCATCTTGATATCCTCAAACATTCCCTCGTCCATCCATGCCTGGGCTGTGTCCCAGCCAAACAAATACTGGGCTATTCCGTAGGCACAAACTAAAAATCCCGAAAGGGTAAATACTGTCAATATACCCTTGAGCAATTTCTCTTTGTTCACAGAATTTATTATAACAAAATACATTGTCATAAAAGCAAAGTATATTGCCCAGATGCTTAAGCTTTTTATCATTACAAATGAAGTTATTCCTGCTACAAGATATACGCAGATAAAGATAACTATAAAAAATGCAACTCCGTCAAACTTAAACCGAAAGCCCTCTGTAATCACAGCATGGATAAGCATGGACGCCAGGCAGAGCATGGACAGCCCCACCATTGCCATAGTCGGCGCAATGGGTGCCGCAAAAACAAGGAAAAACGCCCCCGCAGAGGGTTTTTGTATAATCAGGAAAACAACTGCAATTCCCACTGCCACAAGGGGTGCAAGAAGAGGGTTTGTAAGACCGCCCACCAGACCGAGAACCAACCCTGCCACGCCTCCGAGGACAAGTCTTGTCCGACCACAGGTGTACTTTAAATCAAACCAGTTAAAATCAGGCTCTATTCCAAGGAGTCTGCAGACTAATCTGATAAGAGCCGAATCCTTTAAATATTCCGTAACATTTACATTAAAGAAAAACAAAACAACACCTATTACCAATGTCACAAAAGGAACATAGCTAAAGGAGCCTCCTCCAAGATGACTTCCCACCATTATACCAATGGACATTGTTGACATCATTTTTCCTATAAAACGAAGATTAAGTCCGAGAATGTTGGCAAGATAGCTTTTGCAAAGGCCTATTATAATACTTTTATCAAATGTATCAGCAAGCTTTTTGCCAAACTTCTTCTGCAGAAACTCTATAAAGGTAAATGGACTTCTCACTATCCGCCCCGCTCTGCTGTCAGAAATAACATTCTCTTCAAAGTGAGCCCGCCTGAACCAGCCTGCAATTTTGCTATTCTTCCAGCTGTTTGAAATACGGTCATATATTCCTCGAATAATCTTATAGGTGGTACTGTTCTTTATAACGCTCCATATAAACAGCCATAAGGCTTCAAATAAACCGCTTTTATCGCCCATTTCTATACCTCCCTCTTTTTACAAAGCCTGCAGCAACACAAGCTTCTTTAACTTTTATAACATAAGACAGTGCCAGATACACCAAAAGGCTTGGCACTCCGCATATGCAAAGTCTTAAAAATGTCATAAGTGTACCTGTGCCAATTCCCGACACAAATCCGTCCGTTAGCTTTGCCACAAGAAAGGCGACTCCGCCGCAAGCCAATATTTTAACAGTATTTATAATAAAATCTCTGTTAATTACCCCCGCTCTTCGTTTGTTAATCATAAATCCAAGGCAGAGGGCAATTGCAATGGAGCTGACAGCGCTTGCCAATGCAAGACCGCCTACACCCATTTTCAGCACCAACACAAAGAGAGCGGCTGCACCAAGATTTACCATTACACCGATTATTGATGTAACCATAGGAGTTTTTCCGTCAGACAGGGCATAAAAGCTCTTGTTGAGAACCTCGCATACGGCATATCCTATCATTCCGAAAGAATAGAAGAACAAGGCTTCCCCCGTAATTGCCGAGGCCTCGGCATCAAAAGCGCCTCTTTCAAACACAATGCTTATAATGGGTCTGGAAAGCGCCAGAAACATAGCACAAACAAAGGCGATTATATACACAATATATCCAACCGACATTCTTGTTGTTTCGGCAAACTCCTCACCTTTATCTTCTCCGCTGATTCTTGATAATTTAGGGAAAATAAAGTTTGTGATTGCATAAGCAAAAACCCCAACCATTATAATATAAATCTTGTTTGCCCAATTAAGCGCCGATACGGCACCGTCACCCATTCCCGAGCCAAAGGACATATTTATCACATTGCAAAAGGGCTGAACCCAGGAGCTTATCAAAACAGGCAGGGCAACCTTTGCCGCCTCAATTATATCTCCGTCTTTAAAGTTCATAATAAATTTGTATCTGTAGCCAAACTTTTTCAGGTGAGGTATTTGAACCAATAACTGCATAATCCATGCTATCAGCATAGATACCGCAACCCCCACAAGCCCCATCTTGTTTCCAAAAATCACAAGATATATTATCATTACACCGTTTGAAACAACGCTGATAAGTGAGGGAACAGTAAATTCACCAAAGGATTGCAGTATTCCCACCGCAATATATGCCATTGCCGTAAAGGTAATCGAGGGGAAGAGTATCCGCAGAAGAGCTGCCGTTTGCTCTGTCTTTCCCGGGATCTCTGCATATCCGGGAACCATCAAATGAACTATTGGCTCTGCAAAGATTATCCCAAGCACTGCGGCGCCTGTGGCAATAAGTCCCACTATTGCCGCAAAATTATTGGCAAAAGCCATTGCTGCCTCTTTACCTTTATGCTCTAAATTCTTGTTAAAAATGGGGACAAACGTAGATAATATGGCAACACCAAGTACCATATCAAAAAATAAAAGCGGAATCTGCGTGGCAGTATTGAGCATATCTGACTCCATGCCCTGACCATATATGTTTGCAACAAGCATTTCACGGACTAAACCCATAACCTTGGCAAGCATAATTATTATCGCCATAACGCCTATGGTCTTTGCAGCCTTTCCGTTGTTTTGCTTTTTTTCTTTAGTCATTTGTCAAACCGACCTTCCTGCCCCAATGGGACACAACTTACGTCATTATACAATATACTTATTATATATTACTTTATATGAAAAGTAAACAAGATACCATAAAATTAACACAAATTTAAAATAAGATTATATTTTTGTAAATTTTCTCCCTCCCTCTTTTTTGCCATAAAAAAACAGCGAGTGAAACACTCGCCGTAATTTTTTGTAAAATATGCCAAGGTCTGTCCCTTATTATTCTTCAAATTCAAACATTTCCTCGTTACGCTCTCTGAATATTTCGTAAACAGGAGCCATAATGTCAGGCTCGAAAATCTGTGACAGAATTTCTTCTCCCTCTTCATCCTCGTCAATGCGGAAAATCACAACCTCTGTAACCTCTTCCTCATCATCGTCATAGGGGATACAAATAACAAACTCCCTGTCCTGATATTTTACTGTGTCAAGATGTTCGAAAACCACCTTGTTCCCATCCTCATCATACAAATCTATAAGATGTGGATTTTCCTGTATCTCTGCCATATTATTCTTCCTTTCCGCCCTTGGGCAAATTATCTTATACTGTCGAGATAACCCTGCAAAATATATGCCGCAGAAATACTGTCCACCTCTGCTTTGCGTTTGGCACCTCTGACATTTGTTTCGTTCATCAAATTATGGGCAGAAACCGTAGTCAGCCTCTCGTCCCACAAAATTACAGGAATATCAATCATATTCTCCAGCATACCTTTAAGTGCTTCGGTTTTTTGTGCCCTGGGTCCCAGGGTCCCGTTCATATTCTTGGGATAGCCAAGGATAATCTTCTCTGCACCCAATTCCTCTGCAAGTGCCGATATATGCTCTGCCACATTTTTCATACTTTTGCTTTTGTATGCTTCAAGGACATTCGCCCCAAAGCCTATGGCATCGGATACAGCAAGTCCTGTACGGCTGTCCCCAAAATCAACACCAAGTATTTTCATAAATATCACCAATATTCTTCTGATTCTTGTATAATTGTATCATTTAGCCTTTAATATGTCAAGTCGCATTTATGCCTTATCTTGGGGGAAAATCCTTTGTTTTTAACTTTTTTCGTATATTACATTTTGTAAACAAAAAGTAAACAAAATAAAGTAAAGATTGAAATTTTTTCAATTTTGTGGTAAAATAACATTGATTCGTCCAAAAAATAAAAGTTTTGAGGTGAAAAACTATATGAGAAAGATAACAAAAAGCCTAACCGGTCTGGTTGCAGCATTGCTTCTTTTTACACAACTTTCTGCTTCTGCTTACGAACCGGATTTTTGGGCAGAGGATGCAGTTAAAAATGCAACTGCACTCAGTATTATATCAGAGCAATTTGCTGAAAAACCATTTAATCTTGCAATTTCAAGAAATGACTTTGTTAATGTAGCCGTTAATCTTTATGCTACCCTTACTTCGGAAAATGTTTCTACCCACTCAACACAGCCCTTTACAGACACATCGGAGCCTTTCCCGAATATGGCATATTATGCAGGCATTGTCAGCGGTGACGGCGAAGGCCATTTCTTCCCCCAGGGGACTCTTACCAGACAGGAAATGTGTAAAATAATCACAAGCTTGCTGGATTCTGCAGGGGTCCTGGGTCCCTATTATCCGTCAGAGAATGTCTTCAGCGACATTCTGGATGCTGACCAAATTGCTCCCTGGGCAAAAAACCATGTTGCATTTATGCTTGACAATCACCTTATGGCAGGTGATGATGTTGGAACCTTCCGTCCCACCGACCCTGTTACAAGACAGGAGGCAGCCATAATTGCATATCGTTGTTATGTTTTGTATGGCAAGAATCTGGAGGGACAAATCAAAACCACTCTTCGGGAAACAAAGGATATAAACGGAGCTACAATCTGCACCCTTTATAAAACCATTACTCTCCCATCGGGTGCAACTGTTGAACTTCGTTATGCAGATAACCCTGATGCGGCAGGCGAAAATAATTCATGGATTGCAGATTCCGCTACCGCTCCCAGCGGTACACCGCTGCAAATTAAGGGTGCTGACGGTCTTTATCGTTTAAAGACATATACCGAAACCCTTTCATCAGGCGAGGCTGCTGAAAAAGCAGCACGCATCTTCCCCGACGGCAAATACTACACTTCCCAGGAAGAGGCAGACGCAAATATGACTGAAGTTACAGTAAACGTTTGGATGTTGAACGAAAATAACGAAAAGTATGCCTCTACCCTTACCTTTAGAATAAATACTGCGTTAAAGGACGATATTTACGCAATCTTTGAAGAGATATTCTATTCCGACGACAAGCCTCCTATCAAGAATGCTACTGCTTATGCCTGGAGGAACGCAATGTCAAGCGGTGTATACTCCGACCACAACTACGGTACGGCAATAGACCTTAACTACAACGAAAACTATTGTGTATATAAGAGCGGTACCACCATTGGAAGCTTCTATGACCCTGAAAGCTCTGTATACTCATTCCCCCCTGACGGCACAGTTATACAAACCTTTACAAAATACGGCTGGCTCTGGGGCGGAGATGCATGGA
Organism: Clostridia bacterium; assembly: GCA_017436135.1. The sequence continues at coordinate 48,826 of JAFSDQ010000017.1, forward strand.
TAAACGGAACCCGTGACCACATGCACTTCTCATATTTGGGTAAATAATTTCAAAAAGCAGAAACGATTTCGTTTCTGCTTTTTATACTATAAACCGTGAATATTTTTCTATTGGCGCAGTATCAAGGGGACTGTACTCCTTTTGCTGTGCCTTTTCGTTATATCTGACAGCTATTGGGTCAGACATCAGGAAATACTTCATTGCATCATATAAATGGTCCTCCTGACCTGTATTTACATCCTCGGGGCGGGTGGGGTCGTATCCAAGCTGGGGAAGAGTCCTTATCATATTTTTACAGGTATCAAAAAAATATATCATAGGAAGCCCCTCTTCATCAAAGGCAAGTCTGTTATGTACCTGCATTTTCCCTGCAAGGCGGTCATTGTTGCCCTTTTCAAAAAACACCCCTCTTTTTTCCATTATATCAGCTATGCTTCCCTCTGTTGAGCCTGTGCTGTTCCATATAGCAGGGTCAGCATACCCTGTTATATGGCAACCCTTATCCTCTTTTTCTTCAATTTTTCTTATCTCCTCCGCAATTTTGGAGGCAGTCCACTTTATCCCCTCGTCAGGACGGCCCGTACACCCGTACAGTTCTCTGTAATTATAAGCTCTTCCGTCGTTATCCACCGCAAACCAAGCCACTGCAAAGGGCTTGGAATAACCAAAATCAAAGGCACGGAATCTGCGCCACTCCTTTGGAATATCAAAGGGCAAAATCACATGTGACCATCTTCTGGTTTTTGCCCCAAGGGGGGAATTTCGCCACTCGGTAAAAACCTGTCCGTCAAATATATCCCACTCTCCCTGAAGAAGAGCCTTCCTCTCGTTGAGGGGAAGCTGTTCAAGTCTTTTTACATACCCCTTGTCCGCTTCCATCAAAAACACATTATCCGTCACAAAGGAGGGAATAAAAAGCCTTTTCATTCCTGTTTCTTTATCAATATGAACAACATTTGGCTCAAAGCCGTCTATAAATCTTCTCTTCACCCAGGAATGTCCGATTCCCCCGGGGTTTGTGCTTGACTTTACCATTTTGGGATATGGATTTACCCCTCTTATTCTTGAAATAAGATAGGTATATTGCTCCTCGGTAAAGTGGGTCAGCTCATCAAATCTTATTACATCATACTCTGCCCCCTGATACCTCAAAACATCTGTTTTTGTGGCACAATAGCCAAACTCTATCACCGAGCCGTTCACAAACATCCACTTCCTGACAGTGGACAAATATTTACATACACCTTTGGGATAAAATCCAAGAGAGGTGAAAATTAGAGAATGCTCCAGCTCGGGAAAGGTTTTTCTTAAAATAAGCTGTCGGCTGCCCGAATATTTAAGGGCATACAGGAGGGCATCCACCAGCTGTCCGTACGATTTACCGCCTCCTGCCGCACCCCCGAACAATACCTCATCCGCATCTGCTTCCATAAATGCCCGCTGGGTTTTCGTAAGTTCTAAATTAAGCTGCATTTTCTTCATTTTTATCCCCCTATTCCTTAATTACAATGTTGGCATCAAGGGTTATCTCTCTGTCGTCCTCTTCTGCGGATTTACCATATATAGCCATAAGCTCCTTTGCTGCCGCCAGCTCTACCCTTTCGTTTCCGCAGGTCAGCAGCTCTGTCAGCTTATTCTGTGCATCATCAGACAGCTTCATCTCGTAATCATTGGACATCTTCATCACTCCCAACACTTTGTCCCACAAGCTTTAAAAGGCATTTATCATGTACTCTTATTGCCTGACGCCTGCTGTAGAACACCTTAAACTCTATATAATCCCATTTTATCAGATTTATGTATCTTGCAGTCAATACCGTTCTTTCGCTTTCATCAAGGAGAGAAAACAGTCTTTCTATGTCCTTCTCCTGTCTGTCCAGGCTGTTTTTAAGCTTATCTATTCTTTCTCTGTACTCGTCCCGATATTTTTCAAGTCCCTCTGCCTTTGCAAAATCATCTTCCAGCTCTTTGTAAAACTCTATCTTCAGCTGGAGCTCCTTTTTTACCACCTCAAGATTTCTTAACCACTTTTTTACCTCTTGTACATTTTTAAGCTTCATATAATATCTCCTTTCTTTTGTTCTTTAAACTCCTCTTATCTCGTAGTATTCGCAGCAACAATCCATATTGCAAAACATTCCGTCTGTGCTCTCTATGGCATCGCCGTTATCATTATATATGTCAGCTTCGCAATACTGACACTCTCCTATTTTTTGGGCAATTACCTCCGTTATGCCCCCAAATATTTCCGTAGCCTGTATGTGGGGATGAGTCATTCCTCTTTCCTCCTTTATAAAAAAATTTACACACCCTTTTTCTCCCTCACAAACTAAACGAATTATTTGTTATATTAAACATTATATATCATATTTTTCGTTTGTCAAGGAAAATTTATGGAATTTTTCGTTGTTTCTGTTGACAAATAACATTGTATATGTTATTATACAATAGAGATATAGTCTATCGTAAAAATAGCTTTTTATTATTTTTTACTGACAAAAGTCAGAGAACGGAGATTATACATTACTATTTGTGTCGACGCAGAGCGGCGGAATGGAGATTATTATGGCGGATATGAATATAAGCAACAAACTTAAAAAAGCAAGAAAGGATGCAGGGCTTACTCAAAAAGAGATTTATGATTGGCTGGGCATAAATCAGTCCACCTTCAGCTCCTGGGAAACAGGAAAGTCAGAGCCATCTGTCTTTACCTTTCTTCAGCTTTGTGCAAAATACCAAATAGAGGATATCTGCGAGTACTTTTTATACGACAAGGCTGCTCCCAAAAGGGTTTTGGACAACAAAATGCTTTTAAAGCTGTCCTCTCTTCCCCCAAGGAGCCTTGCCGCAGTTTACAACTGTATTGACTTTGAGTACAACAATATTGCTATGCAACAAGCAGGCAAAAAACGTACTATCCCTATATATATGCAGCCCGCCGCTGCAGGTCTTGGCAATTATCTTGACCTCCCGGATTACGAAGAGGCAGAGCTGGAAGCCCCCGAAAATACAGATGCGGGAATCCGTATTTCAGGGGACAGCATGGAGCCTGTAATTCAAAACGGAGAAATTGTATTTGTAAAATTTCAGCCCCAAATTCTGGGGGACCAGGTTGGCATATTTGTCCTCAACGGTGAGGCCTATTGCAAACGCCTTGAGTACAGGGCGGGAGAGCCTTATTTATGCTCTTTCAACCCCAGGTACTCCCCCATCCGAATTCTGCCCACCGACAACCTCCGTGTCATTGGAAAGGTCTTGCTGTGATAACATTCCTTTCAGGGCTTCTATAAGCTTTTCTTTGCCGTCTAAATGCATGCTCTCCAGCATCATTATAGACTCGCTTGCAGTTTCCTTGCGGAAAAGCCCCATTTTCCATAAATCCGTCAGCGTCTGATTTTGTGTAATACGGCTGTACGGATTATTTTTTTCGGCACTTATGGTTATGTCAAACTCCTGGGGAATATCTCCGTTTTTGCCAAGCTCCTTGTTGGAAAAGGCTATATATTCGCATTTGCCGTCACTGCCTCCTACTCTGTAAGTACGTGGTTCGTCATAAAACTGCCGTATTAGCTCTATGCACAAATAGATGATTTTGCGATACGCCTCATAGCTCTCGGCTATCATATCACGGGAAAGCTTTTCTCCCGCCTGCTGAAGTGCCACAATAGCAGAATATGCCGTTACCCCTCCTGTGGTGTTTCCCTGCTGAAAATCCATATTCCCGGAAACTTCTTTCATCTCGTCTATTTTGTTCTGTCTGTGTTGAATTATAAAGGAGTGAAGGGGCTTTGTTTGCAGCTCTCTTATGTTTTCATCTCCCACCGAGCCTGCCACATGAATAACATCCTTTGACAAATCTGTCAGCTCATACTCATTTAAACCTCCGTTATCCTTTATCATAAATCTGGTTTTTCCCGAAATCATTGCATTTTTACTTATAATTCCGTCTAATTTGTCAATATACATCTGCGGATTTTTTATTATGTCAACCAAACCAAAGCCTACCGGAGAGTCCTCGTCAGGATAAAGCACGTCTAAAACGAAGGGATATTCACCATGGTCATATAGGCCATTGTCGCCTCTGTCCTCGGATGCATCGAGAATAGTATCATCAATAAACTTGATAAGCTCTACTGTTTGTCGGCTCCCACGCTGTTTTTTGTAATAACAGTCTATAACAAGGCTTTTATCCTTTAAAACATCACGGGGAGAGGTTCCCTCCAAATCATCATATACCCTTGCATCCATAGAGCTGTCCCCTGAAAAACAGTCTGCGAATTGAGGATACTTTTCTTTCATTGTGTCATTATCGCAAAGAGCAGTTACAAACAAAAATTTGCTGTCCTGAATATCTGTTATCCCCGGCTCCCAGAACATATTCAGCAAGTCTATTTTTCTTATATCTATCTCCCCTCTTCCTGATTTAAGAGTCGGATTAAAGAAAACGCCATAACAGGATGCTCCGTTTTTAAGCTTATACCACCAGGCACGGCTGTAGGTATTTTTAAATCCGCATAAGTCCAGCTGATGAGGCAGAATTTTAGTAAAGGTTTCTGCAATCTTACGGCTTTTTTCCTCCCTCTCAAGTATGCTTGGTGCAGGATAGTTATCCATTGCGTCTGCGTGTTTATTCGCTATTACGTTAAACAAATACGGAGTTGTGGGCTCGGGCATTTCCCCATTGCCAAAATCGTATCTTGACTTAAACCACCTGTTGTTCTCTATTATTCGTCTGTCAAATGTCTTTTTGTGCTCCTTATACAAAGTGTAGCACTCTGTTACCTTTGAAAAAAATTCCGGCTTTATTTTGCCGCTGTATGAAGTATTCATTATTTAATCATCCTTTCTTTATTCTGTTTCTGTTGAATTTATGGTTGCCCATATACGATTTATTTCTTTTTTTATGTCCTGTATGTCCGATTCTGCATCCTCTACATTGGTCTGCAAATCTCTTCCGTTTATCAATACCCTGTTACCGTTGAGCCACAGCTCTCCTGTATCCTCCCAGAAGTGAATAAATGGTGCTTTTCCCACAATTCCCATGTTGGTATAGCTTTCATTTTTTTCAATCTTAAATGCCCCGTTGGTATAAACAACACCATTTATGTTGCTTCCGCCACTTCCGTCCCCTGCTCCTAAAATCATATATGCCGTACCGTCGTCTGATACGGACATTCCTATTTTTTGCTGTCTTATACCATTGTCATCCTGCATAATCTTTATACCTGTCTGGTCTATGTCCGCAAAAACTCCCCCATCTACACTTTTGTAAGAACCGCTGTCTGTTCCTATAATGGTTGATGCGTACATCTCTGCCCCCTCCAGCACCCCTTTAAACAAAGCATTTCCTCGGCTGTCAATATGTACTGTCGGTTCTCCGTTTTTGTTATACAGCTCAAACCTGAAAGTATTGGTGCTCTTATCAAAGGATGCAACAAACCGCTCTCTCTCCCTGTCGCTGATTACGATTTCGGAACCGCTGATTGAAAGCAGTCCGTCCTTGTCCTCCACATCTACAAGCCCTGTGTTTATCTTTCCTGTCACAAGCTTTTCCGCAGATAAGTTGCCTATCTGCGCATTGGAGATTTTTGCATCTTTGGTTTCAATGTTTTCCGCCTTTACAGACCTTGCCTCTACCACATTGCTTGCATCAAGATTGTTGAAGAGATAGCTCAACTCGTCCACAAGAGCCGTACCCCATCTCTTTAGTGCATTTATGTCTTCCCTGGTGTCGCCCGATAACTTTGGAGGTATCGGGGTTGTTAAATTTGGCATACGCCACACTTCCTTTCTTTTGGTTTTAATCTGAATTAAGCTTTCCAAACCCCTTAAATTTACGGATACTGCAATTTTGACTTGGAGAACTTTTTTCATGTTACTTTTATTGTACTCGCAAAAAAGTGTCATATCGTGCCTTCGCTGATAAGTGTATCCTATGGACAAAAAAGCAACTTTGTGTTATTATAGTTTTTGAGCTTACTTAAAAAGGAGTGGTTTTTATGAAACACAAAAGAATAGTTTCTGTTATAACAGTTTTGCTTTTGCTGGCAAATTGCACCTGTGCCTTTGCTCTCACATCCTCGGGTGCCTGTGCAATAGATGCATCCACAAACCAAGTTTTGTTTGAGCATAACGCGCACCTGCCACTCACCCCCGCAAGCATGACAAAGGTTATGACAGCTTACATAATTTATGACAAAATGGATCAGGGTCTTTTTGATAAATCAACCCTGATAACCTGCAGTAAAAACGCCGCTACCCTTTCTATGGATAGCGACGCAACCAACGTTCCCCTTGTTGAGGGAGAGCAATATTCAATTGATGAGCTCATCGGTGCCATTATGCTTCCGTCTGCCTGTGCAAGCTGTACCCTGATGGGAGAATATATCTCGGGCAGCGAGGAAGCCTTTGCACAACTGATGAATGAATATGCCGCCTCTTTAGGTCTTGACGCCTATTTTGAGGACGCCTCGGGGCTTTCCGATAACAATTGGATAACCCCCTATTCTATGGCTCTTCTGGGTTCAAAATTTATTCAGGAATATCCTGATATTCTGAATTATACCTCTCTTCCCTATTTTACCTTCAGGGGCAAAAAATACAACAACACCAATCTGCTTCTGTCGGGAAAAAGCTACGAATATTCAGGGGCAGACGGACTTAAGACGGGTACAACAACAAAGGCGGGGAAATGTCTTGTTGCAACAGCAAAGCGGGACGGGCACCGCATTGTAGGCGTAACAATGCACTCCACTACAACCAAATCCAGATATACAGATATTACCGAAATCCTAAATACAGGTTTTTGGGAAATAGATAACCGTTACTACAGCCTTTTTGCAGACAATATAAAGATTTTTATTGACAATGCAGAAATTCCGGGCTTTCATTACAGAGGCGGGCTTGGGGAAGAAATTATTTTTGCAGAAACTTTAGCAAACTATGGCTTTGATATTCATTATGACGGAAACAGCCGAACCGTCTATGTTATAAGAGATAAGCAAAAACCAATATCCCCTGTTCCCGACACCCTTTACAGGGAATATGCCACAGGTCAAAAGGTTGCAAGCATTATTAAAAACAGCGACCTGAAGGTGGTTTTAGATGACGACGGCTACCTGTATGAATTTGAAATGGTCCTTGATTTAGGGGGATATGCAGGGATTTCTGTAGACGAATTAAAAAAAGTATACAATTACCAATGGATTTCCGCTGATATGAGCGGTTACTTTAAAATAAACAATTAAGTAAAACAATTATGACAAAAGGAGAACAATTATGACAAAGGGAGAAATTGCAAAGAGTTTGTTTGAAGAGGGCTACAACTGTGCTCAATCGGTTGTTGCGGCTTTCTGTGATGAGATAGGTATGAGTAAAGCTGATGCATTAAAGCTCTCCTCCTCATTTGGAGGCGGAATGGGCAGACTTCGGGAAGTATGCGGTGCTGTCAGCGGAATGTTTATGGTAGCAGGGGCAGTAAAGGGTTACACAAGTCCCACAGATGAAGAAGCAAAGAAAAACCATTATGCACTTATTCAAAAAATGGCAAAAATGTTTTCTGACCAATGCGGCTCCATTGTATGCAGAGAGCTTTTAAATCTTGGAAAAGACCTGGAGGGTCCCGCTCCCACACCGCGGACAGAACAATTCTATAAAAAACGTCCTTGCGGCGAATATGTTCAGCTTGCTGCAGATATTACGCAAAAAATTATTTTTGAAGAATCTGTTAAATAATCACCATTTTTTATTCTGAATATTTATTCAAAATTGCACTAAAATAATAAACGAGGAGTTGGTGCATTTATGAATAAATCAAAATCAAAGAATAAAAACAACCCCGAAATTCTTCGTGAAAAAAAAGAACAACAAGGCTATGACCGTATGTATAATGAAAATAATGATGGCGAATATCCCGACTATTCTTTCGGCTCTACTCTTTTCCCTGACTATTTTCATTCCAATGCGGCTTCCTCCACAGAGGCAACGGGATTGATGCAGTCAATTCCCACTGACAATGCAGAGCTTGAATCCTATTACGCTTTGTATAATTATTGCCTCACAGAGCCTGTTGTCCCCGAAGAGTAACAGAAAAAGGGTGCCGCTGCAAGCTCCGCTTACAGTGACACCCTTTTTGTTTTTTATTATCTTGCAAGATAATTATAAATCATAATTGCAGCATCGGCACGGGTAAGACTCTCTCCTCCGTTAAAATTGCCGTTTTCGTCGCCTTTGATTATTCCAAGGCCCTTTGCTATAGCAACATATCCGGCTATATCCTCTGAAATCATATCTGCATCTGAAAAATCCTGATTGAATATATGTGATAATTCAGCAACCTCTCCATAGCCCAGCAAACGAATTATGTATACAGGTCCGTCTGCCCGGGTTGCAGGCTTATCAGCCTGAAAAGCTTCATCACCTTTTATAAGGTTGTTGTTTCTTGCAAAGGACTCTATTGCCGAAATGTCCCATATTTGGTTTCTGTAGGTTATTTTAGATACCATCGCTACAAGCTCTCTCAAGGTTATTCCCTCATCAGGAGAAAATACAGCGTCCTCACCACATTCAACGACTCCTGACGAAATCAAAGCCTTTATTTGTTCTTCTGCGTAATGTCCCGATATATCCGTGGGAATTACCTTTTCTTTTTTCTCATAAGAGTTAAGTACTTCTCCGCTTTTCCCGTCTATAACGGTACCTTTGTTTGTATAAAGCCCATAAGCAAGAGCTATAACAGGCTGATTGCTGTTATTCTCTATCGGGTAGGAATTTATATAGGCTTTTTCCATCCCGATATTTTCCATAAACTTTTCTTCTGCAGCTTTTATTTCCATTATATTGTCAGGGTCCTGGAAGATAATATCTTCATCCCATACAGGCTGATAACGGGAAACCTTTCCGCTGCGTCCGTCAATCTCCACACATACATAATTCCTGGGGAAAGGAATATCGTTTTGATAACGGATAAAGTCTACTGTATATGTGTTTATACCCCTTATATCAGTTGAGTTCGGAGCTTTTACAGCAGATGCCATATCCCCTGCATTTTTGTCCAGGAAGCTTTTTGCTGTTTCAAGTGCGGCAGAGCTGTCTATCAGCTCTTCGTCCTCTTTCTTTTCGTTATACCTTGTATAATCATAGGAATAAAAGCTCTTTAACTCTCCTGTTTGAGCGTCAAAGGTGATGTATGCTAAATATTCGTTCTTCTGGTCAGCATTCATTGCAAAGGTAAGCTCTGCATTATAAAGAGCCTTTTCTTCCTCGTCTTTATAGGACCTTGCCCTGACGTAAGAGCAGCTTTTAAAGCTTGCCGAATCAAGACCTGTATTTTCTATTCCTCTTGCAAGCTCAATGAGTTTTTCCTGAGGAATAAGATTTTCAATCTCTTCCAGGTTTTTTAATTCACTGTCGGTAAAGTCATATCTGTTTCCGCCGCCGCCTGCACTGTTTAACGACGCACTTGGCGCCTCCTCTTCCATGGCTTCCTTATCTGCGTAAACACGCTCAAGCTGTACTTGTTTTCCGCTTTTTGCATCTATTTTCAAATAAGGATTTTCAGGAGTATAAACAAGTTGGGCATTTTTATCATCAAAGGTCATATACTCAAGCTTTAACGGGCTTATTTCAAAAAACTTCTCCCCTGCAGCCTCTTCATCAATTATCCCATCCGGCCCCGGAATATCTTTATTGTATGTCCAGGTAGAATACATCTCCTTAACTGTTCCGTCAGAATTGCTTACCCTGACAGACACTCCGTCATACAAAAATTTTATTCCGTTTACATACCTGTCAAAGGTAATTGTGGTATTGTCTGAATATATATTTACCTCTGCTCTTTCGTAGTCAGTATTCAACACAAGCTCCGATAACCAGTGGGGATTAACCCTTTCAATCCATTTTTTTGCAGTTTCAGTCTGCTGCTCATAATTAAATTTGGGAAACCTTGGGGTATACCTGTCATATTCCTCACGATATATTGAGTAACTTGTCACATCCCCAAAGCTGTTTGCCGTGGCATTTACCCACATGGTTTCATCCTTGTCAAACCACCTTACATAATAAGAAGAGCTCTCCTCTGACCGATTTATGTTACTGTCAAATTCAGTAAGCTCCTTTGGAATGTCAAGCTTTGTCCTTATAGTAACAATGGCTTCCCCCAGCCCCTTTGAATCGGTTGCAAAGGCAGGGGTAATCACAGAAGTCGCCAAAAGTACACAGGAAACAATAGCCGTAATAATTTTTCTTGTTACAAATAACATATAAAACCATTCCTCTCTGCATTTTTATTTTTTTGACGCCTTAACTTTCTAAAATGTTCCAAAAATTTTTAAATTTCTTCCATCTTTGCAATGCATTCTCTGCAAACCCTTTTGTCAAGAAAAGTAACTACGTCCGAGGCACTGCCGCAGAAAATGCAGGCAGGCTCATACTTTTTTATAATTATAGAGTCATCCTCAACATAAATTTCCATAGGGTCTTTGCAATTTATTTTTAAGGTCCCCCTCAACTCTTTAGGCAAAACAATTCTGCCTAATTCGTCAATTTTTCTTACAATTCCCGTAGATTTTATAGCCATATCAATTTTTCTCCTTTTCATTTCCTGATTTTTGTCATAATAATAACATAAGAGAAAATTGATGTCAAGAAAATTTTGGAAAATTTTTAAAAAATTGTAAAAAAATTGAATTGTTTGGAAATTATAGTAAAATTTTTACATTAAAATTACAGTTTGAGAATGTTTTGTCCCAATTAAAGTCCTCCCATTGCCTTTGAGTTATGCAGCTTAATTTAAAGTGTCTGCCAATGCCTAAAATATCGCAATTCTGGTATGCAGTCTTATAAAGAAAGGCTTCTGCCCTTGCCTCCAGCATTTCCTCAAAGCCATGGGGAATTTGGGGTGAGTCGGATTTAAGGTAAACAGAAAATTCTATCAAAGGAGACTTTTCTGTTATCCGCATTTCGGGCTTGCCTTTGCTTGAAACCACATAGCTTTTTCCCATATATTCTATTGCAACACCATGCAAATCTCCCTGAAGAAGCTTGTATGTGACTCCATCCTCGGCATTTACAATCTCTTTCATAATTCCATTTGAAAAAATTCCCATTCCCGAAAGTCCGTCAGCATTTACAACAGGGATAACCCCATCGTAAGAGGAATCAAGGCTTCTCCCCACAAACTCCCGCAATTCAGTTATGGGAGCAGATGGCACATCCCGATTTCTGAAAAAGAGCTCATAATACCTTACCGTACTTTCCTCCAAGGTAGGATTTACCGAAAGGAGGTAGCCCATTGCAGACTCGGATAGGCAAAGGTTTGTCCCGGGTCGGATTTCCCTTTCGTGGAGCAATAACTCTCCATGCTTTAAAGCATCCTCCTTTGCCACATCAAAGGATAATACAATTACCTTAAGGTGAGTCATCATAACATCCTTGCTAATCAGCTGTTTAAGCTTATCCCGGGCAAGGAAATAATCCTCTGCTTCTACCACTATATTATCAACAGTTTTGTTCTTCTCATCAGAAGATGTGGAATTTTCCTGTGCCTTTTCTTCTGCACCTATGCTTCCCCCCGATTCAAGAGGGTTTGATACCTGAAAGGTATATTTATAAGCTTCAGCCTCTCCTTTATCTATCCCTATAGCAATAACATAGGCATTCTCCTCTATCTCACTGCTGTCATAGCATCCGCAAAGAGAAAAACACAAAACCAGGCATAAAACAGATGCTGTCACTCCTTTAGACTTTAAAGCAAGGGACTTTATGTTTTTCACTAAAATACTCAAAACCAGTGACATAAACAGTATCCCTGAAACAATGGTTGCTGTATGGTACAAGGTGTCAAGGCGAAGAGATACCTTTCCAAAATTTGCTGTTTTGGTAAGAGGATATATGGGAAGACTCATTTTCTGTGCCAGCTCCCAGGGGGAATTAAGCGCCATTGCCGTCACTACAATTACATTTACTGCCGCCCCAAGTATTGCGGAGAGCATTACCGTTTTCTTAAAAGAAAAATTGTTGTTGTGCTTTGGAAGAAAAAATATAACCAAAATATCCGAATACAAAAACAACGTCTGCAAGCCCTTGCCGAAAACTCTCCCGACTCCTGTTCCTAAAATCGGCGTAAGGTTAAATATGTCAGAATACCTTAAGCTCAATACCGCAATCAATGTAAGCACAACCCCAACACCGATTGCAAAAAGGGAATGAAGCCTCCTTACAGCCTTTTCGCCGCAAACAAGAATTACCACACTTCCAAGGAGAAGAAAAAAACCTATAAACCACATGGGAGAGGTGATATACGAAACCGTTTTCAGGGCTTTGCAAACAGCGTAAAGTCCGTAGCAAAGAGAAAATCCGAAATATATAGCCGCCAATGCAGAAACCCCTTTGGCAGGAGCGCTTCCATACTTTTCCTTTATTACCTCCATAAGTCCAACCTGGGAATAGGGGGAATAGAGCTTGAGTAAAACCCACAAAATTCCCAAAAAAATCAATGCTGTAAATATAGCCGTCACCCAAGAAGCAGAACCGCTGTTTTTGGCAAACACTGCAGGATAGTGAGTAAAAATTTTATATACAACAGAATTAAAAACCATACATCCAAGTTCTAATCTGCCCATTGAATATTTTGTGTCCATAGATTTCTTCCTTTCAAAAATTATTCCATCCATTTTCTGCTGATGCGTGGTTGCTTAATGGGGTTTTGAGTTTTAAGATTTCGGGGTCTGGTTTCCTTTTTCCAGATTGGTTTCACAAGGAGAGCATCTATGCTTCCATCACCGTCTTTAGGTGTAATCGGGGACAAAAAAGGTACTCCGTAGGTGGAAGAACAGGAAAGGAAAGCAAGGGTAATAAAAGATGCACACACTATCCCCAAAAGCCCTGCAAGACTTCCGAAAATAATAAATATAAATTTCATCAAAGATACCGAGCGGGAAAGTGCCACCGATGGATTAGCATACGCCCCAAGCCCTGCCACTGATACAATTATAATAGAAATAGGGCTTACAATATTTGCCTCAACAGCCGCCTGTCCTAAAATAAGACCCCCGATTATACCCAAGGTAGAACCCACAGGGCTTGGGATTCGAATAGACGCTTCTTTTATAAGCTCAAAGGCAAGCTCCATCAGAACAAGCTCTATTACCAAGGGAAACGGCACAACCTCCCGACTTGCCTCTATGGCAAGCAAAAGGTCTGTGGGAAGTATTTCATGATGAAAAAGCATAATTGCCACAAAAAGCCCCGGAAGAAGCAGAGAAAGTCCAATTCCCGCAAGCCTTATAAGACGCATAAAGTTTGCCTCGGGCACTCTTACATAGTTATCTTCTGATGCCTCTATCAAATCAGCTGCTGTGGTTGGAAGAACAAGAACAAAGGGGCTTCCCTGAACAATTATCACAACCTTGCCCTCTGCAAGCATGGATGCCGCCCTGTCAGGCCGTTCTGTCTTGAGGGTATGGGTTATGGGATAAAAGGTTTTTGTTTCAAGAAGCATCTCTATATCACTTGAAGAAAAAATATAATCTGTATCTATATTCGAAAGCCTGTACCTGACCTGGGAAACAAGGTCCTTGTTTGTTATGCCTTTGATATAAAGCATTGCACAGGGAGTGTTGCTTTTTGTCCCAACCTTTATGTTTTCGGCAATTAGATTGGGGTCTTTTAAGATTTTGCGTATAAGAGCAAGGTTATTCATTATAACCTCGTTAAACGCCTCCTGGGGACCTGAAAGACTGGCTTCCCGTATAGGCTGATTTACGCCTCTGCTCCCCCAGCCTTTTACATCTGCCGAAAAGCAACAATCACACCCGTCAATAAAAATAAGGCAATGTCCAAATGTGACATCCTCGGCTATTTCTTCAAAGGTTGTCTTCATTGACAAGGGCGCAAGTGTAATAAGTTTTTTATAAAATATATTATTAAGACTTTCTCCCTCCGGCATAGGTCCGTTTTTTTGAATAAGCCCCCGCATAATGTCACGGTTTATAAAGGTCTTGTTTACAAGGCCGTCATAAAACACCAAAAAGCCCTGAAAAGTCCGTTTGTCAAAGGTAACCTCAAATTCACGCATAATAAAGTCAAAATTGCCCGGCACCCCAAAGCGCTCTTTTACTGTTTTTAAATTTTGGGAAATATCCGTGCTTATCGGAGTTTTTGTGTTCTTTCCATCTTCCATATCTGCACCACCTTTTATTATCATAAAAAGTATTATTTCCCTTTTTTGTATATATATTCAGAAACGCAAAAATCCCCCTCCCGAACTTTTTCGGGAGGGGGCTTATCTTCTTTTTTATACGTTTTGGAGAGCTTGCTCGATATCCTCGATTATATCATCAATATTTTCTATACCTACAGAAAATCTTATTAAATCGGGAGTTACGCCTGCTGCTGCAAGCTCCTCATCATTGAGCTGTCTGTGGGTATGGCTTGCAGGGTGAAGAACTGATGTCCTTGCATCGGCAACGTGTGTCACAATTGCCGCAAGCTTTAAGCTGTCCATAAATCTTACAGCCGCTTCTCTGCCGCCCTTTACTCCAAAGGAGATAACTCCGCAGGAGCCATTTGGCAGATACTTTTGTGCAAGCTCATAATACTTATCGCCCTTAAGTCCGCAATAATTTACCCAGGAGATTTTATCGTTATCTTTAAGGTATTCCGCTACCTTTTGGGCATTCTCGCAATGGCGCGCCATACGAAGAGGCAGGGTTTCAAGCCCAAGATTGAGAAGAAAAGCATTATGGGGTGACGGAATGGAGCCAAGGTCACGCATAACCTGTGCCGTAAGCTTTGTCACATAAGCCGCCTTACCAAACTTTTCTGTATAGGTAATTCCATGGTATGATGCATCAGGAGTTGTAAGTCCGGGGAATTTACCGCTTGCCTCCCAGTCGAAGTTTCCGCTGTCAACCACAACACCGCCAACGCTTGTTGCGTGACCGTCCATATACTTTGTTGTAGAATGAACAACAATGTCTGCGCCCCACTCAAAAGGACGGCAGTTTACAGGTGTTGCAAAGGTATTATCTATAATAAGAGGAACCTGATGTGCATGTGCAATCTTTGCCCATTTTTCTATATCAAGAACAACAAGGGCAGGGTTTGCAATTGTTTCTCCAAACATTGCCTTTGTATTTTCCCTGAATGCGGCATTTATTGTTTCCTCATCTGCATCAGGGTCAACAAAGGTAACTTCTATTCCAAGCTTCTTCATGGTTACCCCAAAGAGGTTAAAGGTCCCACCGTAAACAGAGGTTGAGCAAACAAAATGGTCACCTGCATTACATATATTGAAAATCGAGTAAAAACACGCAGCCTGTCCGGAGGATGTAAGAATTGCAGCAACGCCCCCCTCTAAATCCGCAATCTTCGCTGCAACAGCATCGTTTGTAGGATTTGCAAGACGGGTGTAGAAATATCCGTTTTCCTCTAAATCAAAAAGCTTTCCCATCTGCTCGGTTGAGCCATATTTCCAGGTTGTGCTTTGATAAATCGGCAGAACTCTCGCCTCACCATTTTCCGGGGTATATCCCGATTGTATACATTTTGTTTCTATTTTCATAATGATTCCTCCAATCATTTTAACTTGTCTTTATCAATTTATTATACTACACAAAACCTCAAAAAACAATAGTTTTTATAAAATAATTCAACCCGGAGAAAACAACCTCACTCCGCCTTGACATTTGGAGAAATTTCATATATAATAATGTGTTAGATATAATATGGTTAATTTTAGTGCCGTTTTGCCTTGCTTCAGCCTACGTGCAAGGTGAATTTTCGGCATAAAAGTAGGCGGAATGGAGATTATTATGAAAGCATTATTTAATGACGGAGTTGTAAGAGAAACAGAGGACGAGGTTTCCGTTGTAAGACATACCTGTTCACACGTTCTTGCGCAGGCAGTAAAACGGTTATATCCTGATGCAAAGCTTGCAATCGGTCCCTCAATCAGCAATGGATTTTATTATGATTTCGACAGAGAGGGCGGTTTTACCCCCGAGGACTTGACCGCTCTTGAAGGAGAAATGAAAAAAATTATAAAAGAAAATCTCAAGCTTACCACCTTTACCAAGCCCAGAGCAGAAGCTATTGAGTTTATGAAAGAAAAGGGTGAGCCTTATAAGGTAGAGCTTATTGAAGATTTGCCCGAGGATTCCTCTATCAGCTTTTACCAGCAGGGGGATTTTGTAGACCTTTGCGCAGGTCCCCATATTCTTTATACAAAGGGTATAAAAGCGTTTAAGCTGACATCTGTTGCGGGTGCTTATTGGAGAGGAAATGAGAAAAACAAAATGCTGACCCGTATATACGGCACTGCATTTTTAACCAAGGACGAGCTTGAAGAGTACCTCAATATGCTGGAAGAGGCAAAAAAGAGAGACCACAGACGTCTTGGCAAGGAGCTTGGTCTTTTTACCATGATGGACGAGGGTCCCGGCTTCCCGTTCTTCCTGCCAAACGGTATGGTGCTTAAAAACACTCTTCTTGATTTCTGGCGTCAGATTCACACCCGTGAGGGATATGTTGAAATCAACACCCCCATTATGCTCAACCGTCAGCTTTGGGAAACCTCCGGACACTGGGATCACTACAAGGAAAATATGTACACAACTGTTATAGACGAAACAGATTTTGCAATCAAGCCTATGAACTGCCCCGGCGGTATGCTTGTTTATAAGTCAGAGCCTCACTCCTACCGTGACCTTCCTATGAGGGTCGCAGAATTGGGTCTTGTACACAGACACGAAAAATCAGGACAGCTTCACGGTCTTATGCGTGTTCGTTGCTTTACCCAGGATGATGCTCATATCTTTATGACTCCCCAGCAGATTCCCTCTGAAATCAAGGGCGTAATCAGCATTATTGACGAGGTTTATACACTCTTTGGCTTTAAGTATCATGTAGAGCTTTCTACAAGACCCGAAAACAGTATGGGCAGTGACGAGGATTGGGAGGTTGCAACAAACGGCCTTAAGTCCGCTCTTGACGAAATCGGCATTCCCTATGTTGTAAACGAGGGGGACGGTGCTTTCTATGGTCCGAAGATTGACTTCCACCTTGAAGACTCAATCGGCAGAACCTGGCAGTGCGGTACAATTCAGCTTGACTTCCAGCTTCCCTTGCGCTTTGAGGCAGAATACACAGGTGAGGACGGCGAGAAGCACAGACCCATTATGATACACCGAGTTGTATTTGGCTCTATTGAGAGATTTATCGGTATTCTTATTGAACATTTCTCGGGTAAATTCCCCGCTTGGCTGGCACCTGTTCAGGTAAAGGTTCTGCCTGTATCTGACAAGTCCCACGAATACGCTCTTTCTGTTTACGAGGAATTAAAGGCTGCGGGAATCCGCACCGAGATTGACAAGCGTGACGAAAAGATTGGTTATAAAATCAGAGAGGCACAGCTCAAGAAGATTCCTTATATGATTATTGTGGGCGAAAACGAAGCTGCAGAAAAGACAATTTCTGTAAGAAGCCGCGACAAGGGCGACCTTGGTTCAAGCAAAACAGCTGATTTTATTAAGGATATTAAAACAGAAATCGAAACAAAAGGAAAATAATAATTAAAAGCCCTGCTTTTGCAGGGCTTTCTTTTTGCTGTTATTCTTTTTTCCATATAAAAACGGCTGTTTCACAAAGTATGAAACAGCCATTTTCTTTTGCATAAAATTATTTTTCAGCGATACCGTAACGCTTTCTGAACTTATCAACTCTGCCGCCGGTATCAACGAGCTTCTGCTTACCTGTGTAGAAAGGATGGCAAGCCGAACAAATTTCTATACGGATATCCTCCTTGGTAGAACCAGTCTCGATAACATTACCGCAAGCACACTTGATTGTTGTTTCCTTGTAATCAGGATGTATACCTTGTTTCAATGTTTTTCACCTCTTTATATTATTCTCAATCTTTAACTAATTTAGTACAGCTCATTTGCGAGCGAATACTATTATAACACGTTTATAACAAAAATGCAAGCTTTTTTTTAATTTATTTAAAAATTAGTCACCAAGGCACAGTTTGATTGAACGAGCTGTCTGTATCCAGTAGCCGTCTTCCTCTACTGCCTTGTTCTTTCCGATTACATTTTCAAGAGAATCATAGCTGAGTTCTGCCCCATCCAGAATAACCATATTTCCGAACTTGCCCTGCATCAAAAGCTCTACAGCGTATGCGCCGTAACGGGTAGACAAAATTCTGTCATTTGCAGTAGGAGAGCCGCCTCTTTGAACGTGTCCGAGAATTGTAGCTCTCGCTTCAAGACCAACAAGCTCTTCAAGCTGATTTGCAACAACGTTGCCTATACCCCCAAGACGAATTGGGTCGGGACTGTCCTCTACAACCTTTGATACAACAACCTCACCGCCCAGAGGCTTTGCACCCTCTGATACAACAACAATAGCAAAATTCTTGCCTCTCTTGCGATTTTCCTTGATTGCCTGTGCAACCTTGTTAATATCATAAGGAACTTCAGGAATAAGAGCTACATCACAGCCACCGGCAATTGCGGATGCAATTCCGATAAAGCCTGCATAACGGCCCATAACCTCCACAACAATAATTCTGCTGTGAGATTCTGCAGTTGTTCTCAACTTATCAATAGCCTCTGTTGCAGATGCAACCGCGGTATCAAAACCAAATGTTGTGTCGGTGGATGCAAGGTCGTTATCAATGGTTTTGGGAACGCCGATAACCTTAACGCCCTTTCTTGCAAAGTCACGGCCACTGGTCAAGGTGCCGTCTCCCCCGATTACAACAAGAGCATCTATTCCTGCATCGTTAAGGTTCTTAACACCTACATCAGATACATCACCGTGCTTTTTCTCGCCGTTTTCATCAATATAGTCGTAATCAAAAAGGTTATCCTTGTTGGAGCTGTAAAGAATCGTTCCTCCTCTGGAAATTGTGCCGGATACATCAGAGAGGGTAAGATTTACAAAATTATCTCCCCCAAGATAAAGTCCCCGATAGCCATGCTTTATGCCTACAACCTCAAGTCCGTATTTCATAATTGCAGTTTTTGTTACCGCACGAATTACAGCATTGAGCCCGGGGCAATCGCCGCCGGCTGTCATTACGCCTATTCTTTTAATTTCACTCATATCTCTTCCTCCTATATAAATTCCCAAACTTTTTGGGAAAGGTTTAACAATCCGTAATATCCAATTCAATAAAACTGTATAATATGGAACATTATACACTATTTTACAATATATTGAACTTTTTTGCAAGGAATTTCCCTTTTCTTTGTTAATAAAATGACAATTTTGTCATTTTGCACAAAAAAGTTTTTATCATCAACTGTTTTTAGTTTATTTTTCACGTTTTCAGGAAAAATATTTATGCATATTAAAAGAAACGACCATCAAGGCCGTTTCTTTTAATTATTCTAATTATTTTATTTTTTTATGCCTTTATATACGCCCGCCGCAATTGCCGTTCCAAGTACGGCACACACAACTGCTTCTATAAGACCGTTAATCCCCACAAATGCAACCAGGAACGCAAAAAGATTTCCGCCGCCCAGGCTGTCTATCATTGTGGTTATATATTCTGTTCTGCCAAACATAAGCACAAGCCCCAGAACAAAAAATATTGTGTTAAGCAACGCCCCTGACAGGGATGCTACCAAAAAACCTGATTTGTTTTTTATGGCTTTAAATATAATACCGCACAGCCAACCCATAAGTGTTCTGGGCACTACGCAAAGTATAAATGTAAGTATTGGATTTATACCAAGCAAAGCCGAGCCAAAGGGGCTCATTCCGAAGCATTGAATAAAGCTTGTAATTCCAAAAGTCGCACCAAGAACCGCCCCGCAGGCAGGTCCCATTGTTATTGCCCCGATAATTACGGGAATTGTAATAAATGTGATTTCTATTGCCCCTACCTTGAGATAGCCCAGGGGAGTAAATCCCATAATCACAATAATTGCAATTAAAAGTGCATAGGTTACCATTGTTGATGTTTTTGTGTTTTTCATAAATTCCTCCTGACTGTCACTTGCCCTTTGGCAATGCAACGCCTAAATTTATATTTTTAATTTTTTTGCAGTATTTAGTTTTTAGCGGGCTCCTTTATCTTTTTCCGTTATTCTTATTGTACATTATAAGAAGTCCCTTTAATATTAAATCATCATCAAGTATAATATTGTGCTTGCAGTAAGGAATAATAGCCCTTGAAAGTCCCCCTGTTGCCACCAGGGCAGGCTTACTCCCCTGTTCTTCCTCTATTCTTTCAATCATACCGTCAATCATAGCTGCGTTTCCGTATATAATACCCGAGCGCATACAATCCTCGGTATTTCTGCCCATAACCCTTTCGGGTGCTTCAAGGCTGATTTGGGGAAGCTGTGCCGTCCCCCCTGCAAGGGCTTTGAGAGAAAGCTCTACTCCCGGGATAATCGACACCCCCGAAAAGCATGCTTTTTCGTCTACATATATAAGCTTTGTAGCTGTGCCCATATCTACAATAAGCACAGGAGGCTGATACAGATTATACGCGGCAACACAGGCACATATCAGGTCTGCACCCACTTGAGTCGGGTTGTCAGCCAACAGATTTATTCCTGTTTTTATACCCGGGCCTACCACCAGGGCATCTACGCCATACACCATTTTTACCGCATTTTTTACTGTTTTTGTAAGGGGCGGAACAACAGACGAAATTATGGCACCGCTGACCTGATTTCTGTCAACATCATAAAGGGCAAGAATGCTCTTTATCTTTGTGGCATATTCTGCATCCGTTTTTCTTGCGTTTGTAGAAATCCGAGAAATAAAAGTAAGCTTATCCTCAAGAAAACCCCCAAGAACAATATTAGTATTTCCTATGTCAATTGTAAGAATCATATTTCCACAGCCTTTCTTCGCAAAATTATACCAATTTTTCGGCTTTTTGTCAAACATTACCACTTGACTGGACAGAATCAAAGGTTTTCCTGATTTATTCTTTCTTTCATTTCCTCATATTCTTCTGCCCCGTAAACCTTATTGATAAGCTCCAAGAGGGCATTTGCGGAAATATTAGAGGGCGCTCTCATTATCTTTGCAAGTCTTTTTCGCTTCTCCCCGCTGTCAGGCTTCCCCGAAAATCCGTCAGCATAAAATTGAGCCTTGGTCACCTTTGGCAGCACTGTTGTCTCTGTTACCGCTCCTGCCTTTTGCAGAATTTCCTCAAGGGTTTTTTCATCAATTCCCTCTACCCCCAAAATTCCTTCTGCTCCCGGATGCTCCTTGCGTTTTTCCTTGCCCTCTATTCGCGGAATGTAGGCATGCTTTACAGAGCCTTCCTTTCCAATACATTGCTTTATATAATTTCTTATTCTAAAGCCCGCCCTGTCAGAATCCGTAAGAATTATTACTCCTCTTTTTTTTGCCATCTGCCTTATACTGTCAATAATTCGGGAGGAACGATAAAGCTCAAACCCAAAGGTGCATATAATGGGTGCATCCGTAATTTTAGAAAGCCGTTCTTTATCATATTTTCCCTCTACAACAATGACCTCTTCTATGTGTATCATCTTTATACCTCTTAATTATTTTTTCATTATCAACATTATTTTAACACAAAAGGCATAAAAATTAAATACCTTTATCAAAATTTATTATACAGAGGGGATTTATATTGAAAAAAACTGCCTTTCATAAAAATACCATGTGGAAAAACGTCTTTATTCTGGGTTTATCGGGAATAATAGCAAAGCTGTTTGATTTTTGCTTTCGCGCCTACTACTCCCGTATGCTGGGGACAGAGGGCATGGGGCTTTTGTCCCTGGGCTTTTCCCTCCACGGAGTTATGCTGACCTTTGCCACCGCCGGGCTTGGAGTAGCCGTATCAAAAACTGTATCGGAGTATATGGAGCAAAGAAATTCGGGTGCTGTAAAAGCATGTATGCGCACCTCTTTATACGGAGTTTCCGCCTTGAGTCTGCTTGTTATGCTGATTACATTTTTGTTCTCATCCTCTCTGGCAGAAAATGTTTTGGGGGATATTCGTGTTTCCGCAAGCTTATGTGCCCTGGCACCCAGCATAATGTTTATGGGAATTTCCTATTGCCTGAAAGGATTTTTCTATGCTTCACGCAAGGTTGTGTCACCTGCACTTTCTGAAATATTGGAGCAAACAGTAAAGTTTATCTCCATAAAATTTCTGCTGGACATTTTATTACCCTTTGGTATTGAATACGGCTGTGTTGCGGTTTTCGGGGGAATTTCCATAGGGGAGCTTTCCTCTTGTCTTTTCCTCACGCTGATATATCACAAAAAAGAAAAACAGCTTGAAAAGACGGACAATTCCTGTAAAAAAATTACCCAAAAGGAGCTTGTATGCAAGCTTTTGGGAGTGTCAATTCCCTCTATGATTACCTCCCTGTGTTGCAGCGGCTTGCGTATGCAGGAGGAAGTTCTTATAGTTTCCGCACTTGAAAGAGGGGGCATGGCACACTCCGGAGCAATAAGCTCCCTTGGTGTGCTAAAGGGTATGGCAATGCCTCTCCTTGTAATGCCCCTAAATTTACTGGGTTCTGTTTTGTCCCTCCTGGTGCCCGAGGTTTCCCGGGCAAGCATAAGAAGCCGGGACTCTTTGAGGAGAGCCGTTTTGAAAACATACAAAATCGGTATGCCCATAGGCGTTGCAGTTGGCACCCTCTTCCTTTTCTTCGGGGGCGAAATTACAAAGCTTGTCTACGGAAGCTATGATGCCGCACGGCTGGTGGTTCTTCTTGCCCCTCTTTGTCCCGTTATGTTTGCCGATTCTCTCTCCAGCTCGGTCTTAAACGGTTTGGGCAAACAGCTTCGTATGCTTTTCTTTACCCTTGCGGATTTTTGCTTAAGATTTACCCTTATTTATTTTACTCTTCCAAAGGGTCAGACTACCGCTTTTGCCATTATGGTTGTGGCAAGCAACCTTTTCACCTGTCTGCTCTCTACAGGAAGTGTTGTACACAAAATAATGCCTCAAAGGAGCCTTAACTCTCCAAGGTATAAATTGACAAAAGAGATAAAGTGTGGTATTTTAAAATAGAAAATATTACATGAATTGGAGGTGACCCGGGTGGATAAAGGTTGGCTTATAAAACAAGCTCAAATGGGTGATAATAAAGCCTTTGAACTTCTTATAGACGAACACTTTAAAAAAATATACAACATAGCCTATCGGCTGTCGGGCAACGAAGCCGACGCCTCCGATATGACCCAGGAAGTTTTAATAAAAATCTTCCGACATATAGGCTCTTTCAGCGGTAATTCCAAGTTTTCTACCTGGGTCTACAGAGTTGCCACCAATACATGCCTTGATGAGCTTAAAAAAATCAAACGGCGGAGCACCTATTCCCTTGACGCAGAGCTTGACACAGGGGAGAATGAGGTTGTTGTCCAGGTCCGCGACGAGGCACCTACGCCTGATATTGCAGCAGAACAAAAGGAGCTTTCTGCCGCTGTGGGCAAGGCAATCAAACGCCTGTCCCCCGACCATAGCGCCGTTGTTATCTTAAGAGATATTCAGGGGATGAGCTATGAAGAGGTGGCAAAAATTCTTAATTGTTCAGTTGGAACGGTAAAATCCCGACTCAACAGAGGTCGGGCACAGCTTAAAAAAATTCTTGAAAAAGATTCTTATTTTAATGGAACTTTTTCAAAGGAATAATCGTCAAAAAATTAAAAACAAAAAGGGGTGATTTAATATATGCAAAACAAAAACTGCAGCTTTTATCAACAACAAATTCTTGATTATTTTTCGGATTTGTTGGGGGAAAAGGAAAGCTCTGCTTTGATGTCGCATATACAATCCTGTCCCCAATGCAGAAGTGAATTTGAAGAACTTCAGGCAATTCTTGATGCAGCTTCGGCTCTGCCCGAAAAAGAAGTCCCTCACGGACTCAAGGAAGCAGTTTATCAAAAGTTGGAAGACGTTACCCCCGCCAAAGCTGCAATCTCCCACAAATGGAGAAGACTTGTATCTGTCGCAGTCCCCCTTGTTGCTTGTGCAGTCCTTGCAATAGGCATATATCAAGGAGGCATATACGAAAAATTTGTGGGCTCTGACAATATAATTTCTGTTGTCCCCGAAACAAATAACTATTCAACAGACTCTGCTACGGAAACTAATGATACAGAAACTGCTGACACGGAAACTGCAACTTCAAAAGAAGCACCTGCCGATACAGGAGTTACAGCAAAGGCTGTTGCCCCAGCAGAGAAGACACCCCCTGCAGCAGAGGAAATTTATGATAAGTCTGATTCAGGCAATGCTACCTCCCCTGTAGCATCAGGGGGTGGCGGTTCTTCATCAGCGGCTGCTCCAAAAGAGGAAGCCAATACCTCGGCTTCATTCGCCCAGGAGAACTCTCCTGAACTTGCAGAACAACCTTTGCCGGTCAATGCAGGCAGAATGGCAGTCCCCGCTTTTGACGAAGCTGAAGAGGATATTTCCGCTACTTCAACGGATGAAAAGCCGGCTACAGAGGAAAGCCTTTCCGATATTCCTTTGGCGTGCACGGTGACAGCAGACGACATATCCGTCTTTACAGAGGATACTCTTTCCGAGGACGATGATAAAATATATATTTCTGTTTCTGCAGAGGAATGGGAAAGCTTTAAGTCATTTGCTCTTTCACAGGGGGCATCCCTGAACTTTACCTATTCAGAGGGGCCTGTAGATTTTGTAAGTGTTACAATTCGCAAAAGATAAAAATAAGAGGAAAATAAAATGAAAAAATTGCTTATTATTGACGGAAACAGTATTTTAAACAGAGCATATTATGGAATAAGACCGCTTACGGCGCCTGACGGGACGCCCACTAATGCGGTCTATGGTTTTTTAAACATACTTTTTAAATATTTAGAGGAAGAAACTCCCGAATATCTTTGTGTTGCCTTTGATGTTAAGGAGAAAACCTTCAGGCACAAAAAATATGACTTATACAAGGCACAGAGAAAGCCTGCTCCCGAGGATTTTCTGGTTCAGCTCCCTCTTATGAAAGAGGTTTTAAAGGCAATGAACTGTATGTGTATGGAGCTTCCCGGGTGGGAGGCAGACGATATTATCGGTACGGTTTCCAGATTGTGCGAGGAAACAGATATTGATTGCCGTATTCTTACAGGGGACAAGGACGATCTTCAGCTGTGCTCCCACAAAACCACAGTTAAGCTGGTTGTTACCCGAATAGGTAAGACTACCACCACAGACTATGGTATAGCAGAGTTTACCGAGAAGTACCAAATGACCCCGAAATCCTTTATTGATTTAAAGGCATTGATGGGGGATTCCTCCGACAACATTCCAGGGGTTAAGGGAATTGGTGAAAAAACTGCCCTTTCCCTTATCCAAAGCTATAAGACCATAGATAAAATTTATGAGGATATTGACAGTATTGAGGTCACCGACAGCGTAAGGAAAAAGCTGACAGATGGCAAAGAGGATGCCTTTTTGAGTTATGAGCTTGCCACAATAGACCGTTTTGCTCCCGTTGACTTTGATTTTAAGGATGCTGAAATGTCAGAATATAACAAGCCCGAGCTTGCAAAACTTTTTACCCGACTTAATTTCCGTTCTTTTTTACAAAAGTTGGAGCTGAATACCTCCGCTGCAACAGACATATCAAAGGAAATATCAGGCAAGGGCAGAGAGGTTGACTTTGACACTCTTGTTTCCGCTTGCGAAAAGGCAGGAGAGGCAAGCTATATTTTAGACAAGGATACCCTCTGCGTAAAACCAAAGAATTCGGAAGAAGCCTTGCTTTCCTCCGGTTTGGATAAAAAAAGCCGTATTGCTTTTTTTGCAAACAAGAGCATTTCCAAGGTTGGCTTTAATATAAAAGAGGATATTATTGCACTTTCTGAATATGGCATTGACAAAGAAGAGCTGGGAACTCAAAATCTTAAATTTGATGTTATGCTTGGGGCATATATTCTTGACCCTACCCAATCTGAATACAGACTGGACGAGCTTTGTTTAAAATATTTGTCCTCCCTCCTTTACAGCGGTGATGACACAAAACAGGATGACCAGATTTCTATGCTTAATATCATAGAAAATTCTACCGATAATACAGAGCTTTTTAATAAGGTTTTTGCTATAGAGGCTCTCTCTGAAAAAATGGCGGAGCTGATAGAAGAAAACCAACAGCATCAGCTTTACTATGATGTAGAACTGCCTCTGCTTCAGGTTCTTGCAGACCTGCAGATTCGAGGAATGTATATTGACAAGGAAGCCCTCTCTCAATTCAGCACAATGCTTCAGGAGAGGATAAATATTGTAAGCAACGAAATTTTTGAGCTTTCCGGAGAAGAATTTAATATAAATTCACCCAAACAGTTAGGGGTAATTCTTTTTGAAAAGCTTTCTCTTCCCTTTGGCAAAAAAAATAAAAAGGGAAGCTATTCCACCAATGTTGATGTTATGGAAAAGTTGAGAGATGTTCACCCCATTGCAAACAAGGTTTTGGAATATCGTCAGCTTTCAAAGCTTCAGTCAACCTATGTGGTTGGTTTGGGGGCAGTAATCAACCCCGAAACAAACAGAATACACTCCCGCTTTAACCAGATGGTTACTACCACAGGCAGAATAAGCAGTACAGAACCCAATATGCAGAATATTCCTGTCCGCACAGAGCTTGGCAGGGAGCTTCGGCGAATGTTTACTGCAGAAAAGTCCGATTGGTGGTTGATAGATGCCGACTATTCTCAAATTGAGCTTCGTGTTCTTGCCCATATTGCAGATGACAATTCTATGAAGACCGCCTTTGAAAGCGGTGATGACATTCACACAAGAACCGCCTCTGATGTTTTTGGCGTTCCCTTTGACCAGGTTACTCCCCAGATGCGTTCAAGCGCAAAGGCAGTAAACTTTGGTATTGTATATGGAATTGGTGCTTTTTCTCTTGCTCAAGACATTGGTACAACAAGAAAAGAAGCCGACCAATATATAAATGATTATCTTCGCCATTACAACAAGGTTGCAGAATATATGGAAAAAACAAAGGCGGATGCAAAAGAGCTTGGATACATCCGTACAATTCTCAACAGGCGCAGATATATTCCTGAATTAAAGTCAGGAATGCAAATGCAGCGTGCCTTTGGGGAGAGAGTTGCAATGAACGCCCCCATACAGGGAAGCGCTGCGGATATTATTAAAATCGCAATGGTAAATGTATATAATCGGCTGAAAGACAAGGGTCTTCGTGCAAAGCTTATTTTACAGGTCCACGATGAATTGATTGTGGAAGCACCCGAGGAAGAGCGTGATGTTGCCGCAAAAATTCTTACAGAGGAAATGGAAAATGCATATAAGCTCTCTGTACCCCTTGTGGCAGATATGAATTTCGGCAAAAGCTGGTATGATACAAAATAATAATAGCCCCTCTCATTCACCTGTCGGTGAATGAGAGGGGCTGTATTTATGTCCACGCAATAAACAATTAAATTTTATAATTTACCTGCTATATCTCTATAAATTCTGCATTTTTGTACTTTTCTTTTATTTTATCATCAAAACAATAGTCTGTTATTATATAATCTATATCCGACAAATTACACAAAACCCTGTTATAGCTTCCGTTTAACTTCTCGTGGTCACCCATATAACATAATACATCAGAGTTTTTTACCATTGTGCGAAGCAGAGAAAAGTAGCGTTCGTCTGAACCTATCTTACCATCCTCGGTAAAGGCTGACGATGCAAAAAACATTTTGTCTGCACGATAACAGCTCGCATTTTCTACTGTTTCGCTTCCCATAAGCATACTGGGTTTTTCCTCAACCCTGCCCCCAAGACAAATCACATTTATATCATATTCACACAAAAAGGCAACTAAAGCAATATTGTTGGTAATTACCGTTATATTCTTCTTGTCTGTCAGATATTTTCCCATATATTCCGTTGTAGTCGTACCATCAATAAATATTGTGTCTCCGTCGCAAACAAGCTCTGCCGCCGCCTTTGCAATCTTATTTTTTGCGGTTTTCATTTTGTGATAACGAAAGGGCAAAGGCACACTTTTTCGATGAACAAGTTCGACTCCTCCATAACTTCTGTTAATAAGCTTCTGCCCCTCAAGAACATTCAAATCCCGATTTATGGTGGCATTGCTGTAGTGAAGCTCTTCTACCAGATGCTTCACCGCTACATATCCGTTTTGCTTTAGTATTTCCAATATTTTGTCTAATCTTTCCTTTTGATACACCCTTGTCACCCCTTGATAAAAGTTGAGAACTTTTCTCTTTTTCTGCCATACTTGAAAAATCTTGATAAATGTATATAATATTATATAGAAAATAAAAAGTTTGTCAAGGTGATAAAATATGAAAGACCTGACCCAGGGAAACATTTATAAAAATTTTATAGTATTTGCAATCCCCATGGTTTTGGCGGCTCTGCTGTCCCAGGCACATGCCTCTATAGACACCATAATCGCAGGGAAGTTTTTAGGCAGCAACGGGCTTGGTGCAATAGGCGCAACCGCCGCTTTTATCAGCTTTGCCTCCTCTCTGTTTTGGGGGTTTGCGTCAGGCTCTTCCATATACACAGCGGCGCTTTTCGGTGCGCAAGCTTATCCATCAATTAAATCCTCAATTTATCACAGCCTTGGGATTACTGCCCTTATCAGCTGTGCTTTTTCCCTGTTGATTATCCTGTTTTGCGACCCAATTTTAAAGCTTTTACAGGTTGATCCCGCAATCTTCAATGATGCTAAAGCCTATCTTGTTATCTATATGCTGGGTTTATATATTATTTTACTAAACAACAATTTTGTTCATATTATGAACGCTTTTGGAATGAGTTCTTTTCCCTTTCTCATGTCACTTACCTCGGCTGTTTTAAATATTGCAGGAAATATATTGGCAGTAGCTGTGTTCCGTCTTGGAGTTGCGGGCGTTGCAGCAGCCACGGTTTTATCTGCTCTTATTGTTGATATATTCTATTTTATCAAGCTGAATAAATGCTTTTGTGAAATGAATGTCAAAAGTACAAAGGTTAAATTCAGCAAGGATGTTATTTCGAAAATTTCAACCTATGGTATCCCGGCTGCTCTGCAGCAATCCATTATGTATACCTCTTCTATGTTGGTATCACCCCTTATAAACGCCATAGGCAGCGGCGCAAGTGCAGGCTATGCCGTAGCCCTTCGTATATACGAAATCAGCGCTTCTATATACCAGAACTCCACAAAGACATTAAGCAACTATGCTGCCCACTGCAAGGGGTCACGAAAGCCTGTTTCCTACTTTAGAAAAGGTGTTCGGGTAGGACTTTTACAAGCAATTATGTTTGTATCCGTGCCATTATTTGTTTGTGTATTTTTTTCAGAGGATGTCTGCGGTTTATTCTTTCCCTCGGGGCAAACGGGTGACGGTCTGTACTATGCTATAATGTTTTCCCAAATTTATTTGCCCTTTATCCTGTTTAATTTAGTAAACAACCTGTTCCACGGCTTCTACCGGGGAATAGGCTTTATGAAGCTTTTAGTTATTCTCACCGCAATTGGCGGTGTATCAAGAGTAATATTTACCTATTTTCTGGCAAGGTATGGCATGCACGGAATTTACGGAGGATGGGCGCTTTCCTGGGTAACAGAAGCGATAATTGCAGCCATCACCTATTTTATGGGTACATGGAAAAAAACATGCATTATATCCCCCGTGGAAAAATAATTTGCCTAAAGACACAAAAAAGCGAGTGTTCCTTTGAAACACTCGCTTCAGACTGTCGAAAAAGTCTATGTCTTGCAAAGAGATTTCATCCGCTACGCCTTGCCCTGTTCCGCTCGCCCACCCGAGCGGAGTCGTTTTCTGCTTCGCAGAAACGATTGGGGCGTTGCCCCAAAGCCCCATAAATTCGGGGGTTTAAAGGGGCAGAGCCCCTTTTTTCGAGTTTCACAAAGTGAAACGATGAACTGCGTCAGGGTCTGGCTGACGCAACAGGGTTCGGCAATTTATATGCAAAGCATTTGCTAAAATAGGGTTTTTCTACACGATGAAGCGAGTGTTTCTTTGAAACACTCGCTTTTATTTTACTTTTTATACATATTGGATTTTAACATCCATGTCTACAACCTTTTTCTTTGCCTGGTTCTTTGCCGCTTTTCTTTGCTCAAAGAACTTAACTGCAACCTGGTCAAAAAGTGCATAAGACAATACATCCTCGTCCTGCTCTATCCACTCTGCTGCTTCCTTTTTAAGTCTGTCAAGCTCGGGAGAGATAAGGTCTGCGGGACGGCAGGTAATTGCCTCTTCTTCCCCGATAATCTGTTTTCTGAACTCCTCATCAATAGGTACAGGAGTACGGCCGTATTCGCCTTTACATATACCCTTGGTTTCTTTGGAAACCATCTTGTATCTCTCACCCATAATTACGTTGAGAACAGCCTGTGTACCTACAATCTGACTTGTAGGAGTAACGAGAGGAGGATATCCCAAATCCTTACGAACTCTGGGGATTTCCTTGAGAACTTCCTCAAATTTTTCCTCTTTACCCTGTTGCTTAAGCTGTGACACAAGGTTTGAGAGCATTCCCCCGGGAACCTGATATTTAAGTGTGTTAATATCAACACCCATAACCTTTGTGCTGAGAAGTCCGCTGTCTAAAAACTTCTCACGAAGAGGCTTGAAGTAATCTGCAATCTCTGTAAGGGCTTCAAGGTTAATTCCTGTATCATATTCTGTGCCCGAAAGAGTTGCAACAAGAGGTTCTGTAGGAGGCTGTGATGTGCCAAGCGCCAATGGTGACAGTGCACAGTCAACAACATCTACTCCTGCCTCGATTGCTTTAAGGTATGTCATAGAGCCAACACCGCTTGTATAGTGGGTATGAAGCTGAATTGGAACATTAACCTCTTTTTTAAGACTTGTTACCAGCTCAAAAGCGTTATAAGGTGTAAGCAAGCCTGCCATATCCTTGATACAGATAGAATCTGCACCACAGTTTTCATATTCCTTTGCAAGCTTTACAAAGAACTCGTTGTTATGAACAGGGCTGATTGTATATGAAATAGCCGCCTGAACATGACCGCCCTCTTTCTTTGTAGCATTGATTGCCGTCTGCAAATTACGAACATCATTTAAAGCATCAAAAATTCTTATTATATCAATACCGTTTGCAATAGACTTCTGAACAAAATATTCAACAACATCATCTGCATAATGACGATATCCCAAAACATTCTGGCCCCGGAAGAGCATCTGCAGCTTTGTATTGGGAGCCGCTGCTCTAATCTTTCTTAATCTGTCCCATGGGTCTTCGTTTAGAAAACGCAAGCACGCATCAAAGGTAGCACCGCCCCATACCTCCATAGAGTGATAGCCAACCTTGTCCATAAGAGGAAGAGCAGGAAGAATTTCGTCTGTCGTCATTCTTGTAGCGATAAGTGACTGATGGGCGTCACGGCAAACGGTTTCTGTAATTCCGACTTTAGCCATATATATTACCTCCGTTTCAAAATTTGTATTTGTTTATCATATTATCCCCCTCTGTGTCACAATGACACAGGGCAGAGAGTCACGCATCTTAAGAGAAAATTGCAAGGAATACTCCTGCTGCAACCGCAGAGCCGATTACACCTGCAACATTCGGTCCCATTGCGTGCATAAGTAAGAAGTTTGATGGATTTTCTTTCTGTCCAACCATCTGGGAAACACGAGCCGCCATAGGAACTGCGGATACGCCTGCAGAACCAATAAGAGGATTTATCTTTCCCCCTGTGAGCTTGCACATAATCTTACCTAAAACAAGACCGCCTGCTGTACTGAAGCAGAAAGCTATAAGACCAAGGGCAACTATACCCAGAGTTTCTGCTGTCAGGAATGTTTCTGCCTTTGCTGTTGCACCCACAGTCAATCCTAAAAATATTGTAATTGTATTCATAAGACCGTTTTGGGCAGTCTTTGAAAGTCTGTCTACAACTCCTGTTTCTCTCATTAAGTTACCAAGCATAAGCATACCAACCAGTGAGAGTGCATCAGGAACAATAAGTGCAACAACTATTGTAACGATAATCGGGAACACTATTTTCTCTGTCTTGCTTACAGGACGGAGCTGCTCCATAACAATACTGCGCTCTTCCTTTGTTGTAAGAGCCTTCATAATAGGAGGCTGAATAACAGGAATGAGTGCCATATAAGAGTACGCCGCAATGGCAATTGCAGGAAGCAAATGAGGCGCAAGTGTTTTTGTAACATAAATAGCGGTAGGACCGTCTGCCCCGCCAATGATACCGATTGATGCCGCCTCGTTTACGCCAAAGTTAATGGAAGGCACTACCGCACCAAGCACAAGGGCACCAAGGAATGTGATAAATACTCCAAGCTGTGCAGCCGCACCCAAAATAATACTCTTTGGGTTTGCAATAAGAGGGCCAAAATCCGTCATACAACCAATACCAAGGAAGATAAGGGGAGGATAGATACCCAGCTTAACTCCAAGGTACAATAAATCAAGAAGACCGCCCTGGGAGAATATTAAATTCATATCAAGGTGTCCGTCTATAAGATACTGTGAATCCGTAAAATACTCGGGATGCATCATTATTGCACTTGAATTTGCAAACATAGGCAAATTGGATAAAAGCATACCAAATGCAATAGGCATCAACAATAACGGTTCAAACTTTTTAACAATTGCAAGATACAAAAGCACGCAGGCAATAATCAGCATAAGAGGTGTACCAATAACCGCAACTACCCCCTCAAAGCCTGAAGCCCCGGCGGCAAGTGCATCCTTTGCGTTGCTGAAAAGTGCCGCAATACCGGTTTTTTGAATAAAGTTAATTATACTTTCGCCAAACACAAAATCACCCTTTCAAATAAAATTTACTACATTATATTCTCAAGGTGATTAACCCAAAGAAACAAGTACATCGCCTGTGTTTACTGTTGCACCAACGCTTGTGTTTATCGAAGCAACCTTACCTGCGCAAGGAGCCATAATTTCATTTTCCATCTTCATAGCTTCAAGTATGCAAACAACATCGCCCTGGTTTACACTCTGTCCAACTGTTACAGGAATTTTAACAATGCTTCCCGGCATAGGAGCTGTAATATTTGTTGCACCTGCAGGAGCCGCAGCAGGAGCGGGAGCAGGAGCAGGA
>JAFSDQ010000018.1 GCA_017436135.1 Clostridia bacterium
GAAATAAATCCGAATGATAGAAACATATCTCTTTCGGGTGCGCCGATGGGGGTGTCGGGGTGTCCCCGACCGTATTTTGGTTCCTTTTGTACGAGCAAAAGGAACATCCCCAAACGGCAGTTCGAAAATTAAAAAATTCAATTTGTTTTGTGGCATCCCTATTGTTACATCTATTTCGTAGGGAACGGATTTATCCGTTCAGAGGCGGAATGCATAAATGCATTCCCTACAATCCCATCTCATTGCAGTTTTTCACATTTTACTCCTTTTTACATATAACTGTATATAGGAGGATTGATTAAATGGATACATATAAAACAAATTTTCAACAACCTGCAAGGGCTGTTTCCACCCTTTCGGATAATACCGCCTTTGAGGGCACGACCACAGAGGCAGAGTCGGGGGGTACAGGACGTCTGGTTGCCCAGGTTTATACTGCAAACCAGGCCTTGCCCATACAGGGGGCAGTTGTTACCATTATGACTGCCAATAACGAAATTCTTTCCGTACAAACCACAAATATCAGCGGAAAAACTCCGGGAATAGAGCTTTCTGCTCCGCTTGCCCGATACTCACAAGCCCCGGGGGGAATCAAGCCCTACAGCACATATAATTTAAGGGTAGAATCCCCCGGATACTATTCAAGAGAGCTTCTGAATGTTGCCGTCTTTGACAGCATAGAATCCGTTCAGCCCGTAGCCCTGGAGCCCTTGCTGGAAAACGCCAATGAAAATGATTTATTATCTTAAGGAGGTCCTAACGCGAAATTTCCTTTCGTGTTAAGCCTCCGTCGGATTTTATTGTCCGTGCAAAGTTTTCCTCGCATAAATACTCGGGAATACACATGGACGAAATAATCTCTTATCATTCCTTGCTCTGCGGATAAGAGAAAATTTATTATTCTTTGTGCCGACGCAGAGCGGCGGAATGGAGATTATTATGCCTGTTGTTTTTACTGTCCCTGAAAGCATTGTTGTCCATCTTGGCGCCCCTGATGATAAGGGTGCACCCAATGTAACTGTTTCCTTTCCCGACTACATAAAAAATGTGGCATCCAGCGAAATTTACCCAACCTGGCCCGAAAATGCCATAAGGGCAAATATTTATGCCCAAATCAGCTTTGCCTTAAATAGAATTTTTACTGAATTTTACCGCTCCCGGGGATATGATTTTGACATTACCAATTCCACTCAATTTGACCAATCTTTTGTAAACGACAGAGATATATTTGAAAACATAAGCCGGATAGTAGACGAATTGTTTAACGACTATGTTGTAAGGTCGGGGGATTTAACCCCCTTATTTGCCCGATACTGCGACGGAAATAATTCCAGCTGTCCAGGTGGGCTTTCTCAATGGGGGTCGGTTTCTCTTGCGGAACAAGGCTATACTCCCTATCGGATACTGTCTGCATACTATGGTGATATTCAAATAGTAGAGGATGCCCCTGTGGCAGAAATCACCGAAACCTATCCCGGAACGCCTCTTCGCATAGGCTCTACAGGTGACGACGTAAAGCGTATACAAATTTCGCTTAATCATATAGGAAAAAACTATCCCGCCATTCCCAAAATTGCATATCCTGACGGGATTTTTGATGTGGAAACGGAAAATGCCGTAAAAGAATTTCAGCGAATTTTCAACCTCTCCCCCGACGGAATTGTGGGTAAAGCCACCTGGTACAAAATCAGGTTTGTCTTCTCCGGGGTCCGCAGATTGTCAGAGCTTGATTCCGACAGACTGTCAATCGGTGTTGTAAACCAGCAATTTAAGCAGAATTTGAGTGAGGGCGACAGAGGAATAGGCGTGGAAACCTTGCAATATTTCCTGAATTTTATTGCAGAATTCAACAATTTTATTCCCTCTGTACAAATGGACGGTATATTCGGTCCCTCTACCGCCGCCGCCGTCAGGGCTTTTCAGCAATCCGCAGGGCTTCCTCAAACAGGAGTAGTGGATGAAGTAACCTGGAATTCAATTTATTCCTCATATATTACCAAATACAACTCTCTGCCCGAAGACTACAGAAGCAGCGGTGTCATTCCCTACCCGGGAAGACTCCTTGCCCTTGGGGTCAGCGGAGATGACGTAAGAACTCTTCAGGAATTTCTTGCTTTTATTTCAAAAACCTATCCCGAAATACCAACAGTATCAGTTACAGGCTATTTCGGTCCTGAAACCCAGGCTGCCGTCCTCGCCTACGAGAGCACCTTCGGTCTGCCCGAAAGAGGCTTTGTAAACGCCCCCGTATGGGCAAGTATTGCCGAAGAATATTCCACACTCTCTCAAAGTGAAGAAAAAACCTTTGGACAGTATCCCGGTTATTCTCTGTCCGAAAACACAATATAATTTTAGAGGTGATTTAATGACAACATCAATATATGATAACCACCAAAACATTTTTGAACTGCAAACAGCTCTGCGCAAGCTGCAAAGGACACACAAAGCTTTGCCCCTTATAAATCCCGACGGATTTTTCGGGGAAGAAACCACTTTGGCAGTTATTGCCGCCCAGGAATTTTTTGGTCTTCCCCAGACAGGGGAGGCTGATTATGAAACCTGGCGATTACTTTTTGAGGTTTATTTCGAGCCATAAAAAAAGATACCGCCTGGGGAAGCGGTACCTTTAGGGAGGGAGTTATGTATTTGCAATTGCAGTTTCCCTTAACTGCAATTATATAATAACATCTGGAAAAATTTTTATGGTGAATATTCTGTAAAATAAAAGTTAACATTATATGAACGCTCCTTTCCCAAAACATTTTACAATAAATATTTAAAAAAGTCTTGAAAATTTTCTCATTATATGGTACAATGGCATATACTGGGCTCTAATCTTACAGCTTTAGTAATAATTATTGAATATAATATGTATTGTAAAATACAAGGAGGAAGTAAAAATGACTTTAGCTTTAACAATTATCCATTGCGTGATTTCGCTTGTACTTATCGTGGTTGTTCTTATGCAGCACGGAAAACAGCAGGGCTTGTCCGGTGCTATTGCAGGCGGTGCTGAAACTTTCTTTGGTAAAAACAAGGGCAGAACAATCGACTCTATGCTCAAGAAGTTTACCGCTGTTATTGCAGTGCTCTTTATTATCAGCTCTTTGGCTCTTACCGCTGTTTCTGTAAAGGATTTGGCTGCAGGCACAGAAGAGGCTACTGCAACTGAAGAAGTTGCAACAGAAGAGACTGCTACAGAAGAGGCTGCTACAGAAGAAACTGCAACAGAAGAAGCTGCAACAGAAGAGGCTGCAACCGAAGAGGCTGCAACTGAAGAGGCTGCTGAATAGTTTATTTAAAGTTTTCAGATTACAAAGGGTGGACAACAATTTATTGTTGTCCCCTTTTTATATTGTGAATGGAGATTATGGAGATTATTATGATTACGTTTAAAAGCACAATCAATCATTTTAAAACAATAACAAGGCACAGACATAAGGTTATTGCCCATTGTAAAAAATCAGGGATTTTATGGCAGGGTCTTTTCCACGATTTATCCAAATACAGCCCCTCTGAATTCTGGGTAGGCGCAAAATATTATCAGGGAAACAAAAGCCCCAACGAGGAAGAACGCCGACTCTACGGATATTCCAAAGCGTGGCTTCACCACAAGGGCAGAAACAAGCATCATTTTGAATATTGGTATGATTATAATCCTGCTGCTCGGGAATATATGCCTGTTCCTATGCCAAAAAAATATATTGCAGAAATGTTTTGCGACAGAGTTGCCGCAAGCAAGATATATCAGGGAGAAAATTATACAGACCAGCACCCCCTGGCATATTTCAGGCGAGGGGGAGTCAAGCGACCCATTCACCCCGATACCTCTGCAATAATTGAGGGACTTCTTATAACCCTGGCAGAGCAGGGGGAAGATGCTGCTTTCAGAAAAATTCGCAAAATGCTGAAAAATAAATAAGGCTGCCTGACATTGTCCCCTTTTGGTCCAACTTTGATTTTGTATAAAAAACACCCCTTAAAAAGCATTCTTTTTGGTTACTTTTTCAGGGGTTTTTTCTTGCTTTTCTCAACTTTATACATATTTACTAAAAAGAATTTTCCAATTTTGTCTATTTAGGCTCTAACATTTTTATTTGCTTTGTGTTATAATACTGAAAGAAATTAAAAAGAAATAATGCGGGTGCATTATAGGAGGTTATTATTATGGCAAGTTTAAGTCTTAAAAATATTACAAAGACTTATAGCGGCGGTTTTACTGCTGTAACAGACTTCAACCTGGAAATAGAGGATAAGGAATTTATAATCTTCGTAGGTCCTTCCGGTTGCGGTAAGTCTACAACATTGAGAATGATTGCAGGTCTTGAAGAAATCACCGAGGGTGAGCTTTACATTGACGGCAAGCTTATGAACGACGTAATCCCCAAGGAAAGAGATATTGCGATGGTTTTCCAGAACTACGCTCTCTATCCTCACATGACAGTTTACGAGAACATGGCTTTTGGTCTTAAGCTCAGAAAGATTCCAAAGGATGTTATTAAAAAGAAGGTTACAGAAGCTGCGAAGATTCTCGGTATTGAGCAGTTGTTTGACAGAAAGCCGAAGGCTCTCTCCGGCGGTCAGAGACAGCGTGTTGCTCTTGGTCGTGCTATCGTGCGTGAACCTAAAGTATTCCTTATGGATGAGCCTCTCTCTAACCTTGATGCAAAGCTCAGAGTTCAGATGAGATCCGAAATCGGCAAGCTCCATAAGAAGCTTCAGACTACATTTATCTATGTTACACATGACCAGACAGAAGCTATGACAATGGGTACAAGAATTGTTGTTATGAAGGACGGTATTGTTCAGCAGGTTGATTCACCTACAAACCTCTATTCATATCCTAACAACGTCTTCGTTGCAGGCTTTATCGGAAGCCCCCAGATGAACTTCCTTGATGTTACTGTTGACTGCAAGCCTGACGGCACATATTTGAGAAACGGCAACTTCTCTGTTAAGCTTCCTGATGGCAAGGGCAACCTTGAAGAAGTAAAAGCATATAACGGCAAAGAAGTTATTATGGGTATCAGACCCGAAAACATTGATGACAGCGAAGCTACTGTTGCAGCTTTCCCTGAATGTGTTTCTGATGTTGATATCGAGCTTGTTGAAATGATGGGCGCAGAAACCTATCTCTACTTCAACATTGAGAACAAAGACTTTATTGCAAGAGTTAATCCCCGTACAACAGCACAGCATGGTCAGACCATTAAGGTTGCTTTTGACCCCAACAAGATTCATCTCTTTGATAAAGAAACAGAAAAGTACATCATTCACTAAAATACAATTTAAGGGCAGCCAAAGGCTGCCCTTATTTTTTATATAACCTTTTCCAAGAGGAGCGGAATTGTAAATATTTGTAGGGGAGGGTCTCCGCGCCCTCCCGAAATAAAACATAATTTATGTGTATAACTATTGTAGGGAATGCATTTATGCATTCCGCCTCTGAACGGATAAATCATTGCGGAACGGATAAATCCGTTCCCTACAAAATTGATGTATATAATGGGTATGCTGTAAAACAAATTGAATTTTTTATATTTTCGAAACTGCCGTTTGGGGATGTTCCTTTTGCTCGTACAAAAGGAACCAAAATACGGTCGGGGACACCCCGACACCCCCATCGGCGCACCCGAAAGAGATATGTTTATATCATTCGGATTTATTTCGCAGTCTGACGACGCAATTGTTACAACTGTGCACGTAATTTTTGTGGCGTGGTGCTGGTAATATTTTACCGAGCTTGCAAACGTCGGCTATGGATAACCCAAGGCGTGGGATTGTGGAATTGTAGGGGCAATTCGTGAACATTCTCTACAAAAAGGCAGAAACGAAAGCATTCGTTTCCGCCTTTATATACAGGTGCATTTTTTATTCTTCAATTTTTCTTGTCATTCCAAAATACGAAAAGGCTGCATCCAGCTGGTCGTCTGTTATAACCTTACTCTTCTCAAGCCTTGTATAAAGCTCTCTTTGAGTTGTTAAATCAAGAACCCCATAAGGGAACAGGTTTGTGGAGCCTTGGAAGAGAAAAACTGCCTTTTCAAGCTCCTCGTCATATTCCTCGTTTATTTCCCCCTCAAAGGCACCCCACAGATTCAAAAGCTCCTTTGCTGTCT
Organism: Clostridia bacterium; assembly: GCA_017436135.1. The sequence goes on from JAFSDQ010000018.1 coordinate 6,120, forward strand.
TTATATCAGGTCCCTTATCTCCTAATTTATAAACCTGTGTATATCCAAACTCTGTATATTTGCTCATATCCAAGGGCGCTTCTTTATTTTCAACCAGAGCGTCAGGGGTAAGCCCAACCCCGTTTATGTTATTGTCCTTTGGGGTAAGATAGTAGCCTATTGTATATTTTACGCAATCCCCGTAAGGCAGGGGCATAACTGTTTGTATTGTCCCTTTGCCGTAGGTTTTTGTTCCAATAAGCTTTGCACATTCATTTTCAGAAAGTGCCGCTGCCAGAACCTCTGATGCGCTCGCCGAGTTTTCGTTTACCAGAACAACAGTATCAAACTTCTCTGTGTCCTCTTGCTCTGCCTTATATACATAGTTCAAAAATTTAAGCTTGTGGTCCTCTGTGGTAATAATACTACCCTTTGGCACAAGATAATCTGCCATCAATACTGCCTGGTTTAAAAGTCCGCCACCGTTATCTCTCACATCTATTATAAGCTTGTCTATCTTCTGGCTTTGGGCATCATCAAGAGCCGCCTTAAAGGTTTCTGCAGTGTTTGAAACAAAGCCGTATACCGCAATGTACATCAGCTTGTCAGCTCCGTCCTCAAAAACCCGACTTGTAACAGAAGTACCGATTATTTTTTCTCTTACCATATCAAGATAAAGTATATCGGCAATATTCTTCCTCTTTATACCTGCCCGAAGAGTGGTTCCCTCTTCACCCCTGATATAGCTTCCGGCAGTGTCGGAGTTTAATCCTCCGAGTAATATATCGTCTACACTAACTATTACATCCCCAACTTGAAGTCCTGCCTTTGCAGCAGGAGTATCGGGAATTACACTTCTTACATCAACCCCATCGGGACACATTTGAAAGGTAATGCCTATCCCGACTATTGTTCCTGTTATTTCTTCGTTAAGAACCTTGGCTTCTTCAGGGTCATAATATTCTGAATGCTCGTCGATAGATTCAAGGGTTGCTCTTAACACTTCCTCATAAAGCTCTGGGTGTGCGTCAAGAACCTTTAATAAGCCCTCTTTGTAAAGGCTCTCCCGGGTAACATCATCATATCTTACCCCAAGTCCAAGATAGTCAACTAAATCCTGAACAACATAGGTTTGACCGTTTTCAAACTCTTTTACGGGGGTTTCGTTAGCTTCCTGTGCATAACCTGTAACAGATAAAAGCACCATAGCAGCAATTAAAACTGCTATAATTTTTTTAAATTTTAATTTCATTTCAGTCACCTTTTCTCCTTTCTGTTACTTAAGATGACAGGAGATATCCGAACCACGCCTTAAACAGCGTAATTTCGGTGTATTTCGTCTTGTCATCTTTGCAAGGCGTCAGCCTTGCTTCATCTTCCGCACCAAAATCCCCTCGAAATTTCATCAGTTTAAGGTCGAAGAATTTTCAAAGAGGGAATTTTATGCTTATGCAAGGCA
>JAFSDQ010000019.1 GCA_017436135.1 Clostridia bacterium
AAATTGAGGATAAATGATTGGTTTTGCAAAAGCGTTGCGACATTGCCCTCCTCATTGAGGAGGGTGGCACGGGTCGCGTGACGGGAGGAGGTTGCAAATTGATTTACATGCTCCACCGACAAACCTAACGGTTTGCCACCTCCCTCATAGAGGGAGGCTATGTAAATGAAAATATTTCGTAATATTATATTGGGCATTATATGCTTCTTTCTCATAACATGGATAGGTGCGCTTATAAAATGCGAGGTGCTTACATATCAGCATTATGATGAATTTAAGGATGCCTATCGGGAAAACACTATGCTTTGGGACATGGAATATTTTAAGGTCTTGAGATATGAACCAAGCAGAAGTAATATTGCACAGGTATATTATGTCGGCGAAGAACATACACTGGGGAGCGTTTTAACATTTCAATATGACCATGAGACAGAGCGGTGGAAAGAAATTTGCTGGTCTACAATCTGGTCAGGGGTCGGAGGCAGTGCATCAGAAGTAATATGGCCTTATTGGTGGCATTTTATTTATGGCGGACTTTAGGTATATAACAAAAAAAGGTCGCAGGATTTCCTGCGACCATTTAATTTACACATTTATTTTCGGGCAAAGGTGATTTAGTGGACAAATATCGCATTTGGGGCCTCGTGCCATACAGTATTCCCGCCCATGAAAGACAAGGCAATGGCAAAACTGTGCCCAACTCTCGGGTGGCAGAAGCTTTTGTAAATCAAGCTCTATCTTATAAGGGTCGGAATTTTTAGTCAGCCCCATTCTGTTTGAGAGCCTTGTGGCGTGGGTGTCCACCACAATTCCGGGGATACCGAAAAAATCACCCAATACTAAATTGGCAGTCTTTCTGCCCACTCCGGGCAGAGATAAAAGATCTTCCATAGTTTGGGGTACTTCGCCTCCAAAATCCTCAATCAGCTTTTTGCAACAGCCGATTATATTTTTTGCTTTGTTACGAAAAAAGCCTGTAGAGCGAATATCTTCCCGAAGCTCCAACTCGTCTGCGTTTGCAAAGGCGTAAACGTCGGGATATTTTTTGAAGAGTGCAGGGGTTACAAGGTTTACCCTTGCATCTGTACACTGTGCCGCAAGCTGTGTGGCAATCAGGAGCTCAAGGGCAGAGGTGTAGTCAAGAGTGCAGTCTGCCCCTTTATATACATCATCAAATATTTTGTTGATTTCCTGTGCTCTTTCTGCTTTCTTGGAAAGACTTTCTCTCATCATAAATCACCTCTTATATGGATAGGCAAGCTTTTGCTGTAAAAGGCTATTGCAAAAATTCCTGTTATGTATTATAATACATAATAGGTAAATTTGCAATATTTATAATAAACGGAGGATAAAAATATGTTTGAGCTTGAAAATGTCAGAAAATACGATGCCGAGGTTGCGGCTGCCATTGACAAGGAAATCTCAAGACAGCGCGGTAAGATAGAGCTTATTGCGTCAGAGAACTTTGTCAGCCCTGCTGTAATGGAGGCAATGGGTACACCCCTTACAAATAAGTATGCAGAGGGTTATCCGGGCAAGAGATACTATGGCGGTTGCGAATATGTTGACATAGTAGAGGACCTTGCAAGAGACAGAGCCAAGGAGCTCTTTGGTGCAGAGTTTGCCAATGTACAGCCCCATTCAGGCGCGTCAGCAAACCTTGCTGTTTTCTTTGCGGCAATGGAGCCGGGTGACACATATCTTGGTATGAATTTGGCACATGGGGGACATTTAAGTCATGGTTCACCTGTAAATATTTCAGGTAAATACTTCAATGTTGTTCCCTACGGCGTGGACAGCGAAACCCACAGAATTGATTATGATGAGGTAAGACGCCTTGCCCACGAAAACAAGCCAAAGCTTATCCTGGCAGGTGCAAGTGCCTATGCAAGAGAAATAGACTTTGAGGCATTCCGTGAGATTGCAGACGAGGTTGGTGCATATCTTATGGTAGATATGGCACATATTGCAGGACTTGTTGCGGCAGGACTCCATAAGAGCCCTGTTCCTTATGCAGACTTTGTAACAACTACAACTCACAAAACTCTTCGTGGTCCCAGAGGCGGACTTATACTTTGCAAGGAAGAGTACGGTCCAATGATAAACAAGGCAGTTTTCCCCGGATGTCAGGGTGGACCTCTTATGCATGTTATAGCGGGAAAAGCCGTATGTCTTAAAGAAGCATTGTCACCTGAATTTAAAGAATATCAGCTTCAGGTGAAGAAAAATGCCGCAAAGCTTGCAGAAGAGCTTATAGCAAGAGATATTGATATTATATCAGGGGGTACAGATAACCACCTTATGCTTGTAAGTCTTCTTAAACAGGATAAGACAGGAAAAGAAGTTGAGCATAACCTTGACGAGGTTGGTATCACTTGTAATAAAAATGCTATCCCCGATGACCCCAAGAGTCCTTTTGTTACCAGCGGTATAAGACTTGGTACTCCTGCTGTTACCACAAGAGGCTTTAAGGAAGAGGATATGACAGAGGTTGCAGACTTGATTTCTTTGGTAATCAAGGATTTTGAGGGAAATCAAAAAGACGTTGCACAAAGAGTTCAGGCTCTCTGCAAGAAGCATCCGCTTTATGAATAAACCCCTTGCTGACAGGATTCGTCCTACCTGTCTGGATGACGTTGCAGGGCAGCGGCACATACTTGGCAAGGGACGGATTCTGCGTAATATTATTGAGAGCGGAAACATACCGAGTATGATTTTTTACGGCCCGTCGGGGACGGGCAAAACTACTGTTGCAAATATTGCGGCGGCAATAAGCAACAGACCCCTATACAAGCTCAACGCTACAAACGCATCTGTTGCGGATATAAAGGCGATTGTAAAAGAGAGCGAGGGGCTGATGGGACAAGATGGGGTGCTTCTCTATCTTGACGAGATACAGAACTTCAATAAAAAACAGCAGCAATCCTTGCTGGAATATACAGAGAGCGGTAGAATAACCCTTATTGCAAGCACTACAGAAAACCCGTATTTTTATGTGTATAATGCAATACTCTCAAGAAGTACGGTATTTGAATTCAGGCACCTCACCCAAGAGGATGTATGTCAGGTGCTGACAAGAGCCCTCAAAATACTTCAGGAAGATTTTGCAGAGGGGGTACTGTGTGCGGATGGGGATTTTCTCCTTCAGCTTGCTGAAAAGTCAGGAGGGGATGTAAGACGTGCTCTAAACTCTCTTGAGCTTGCTGTTTGCTATACTCCCCCCGAAAAGGATGGGAAAATTTATCTGAATTCCCGGGTTGTGGAGCAGTGTACCCAGAAAAAAGTAATGCAATATGATAAACTGGGTGACAGCCACTATGACATATTAAGCGGATTCCAGAAGTCAATAAGAGGAAGCGACCCGGATGCTGCTGTACATTATCTTGCAAGGCTTGTGGCAGCAGATGATATTCAGTCGATATGCAGACGGCTTATGGTTATTGCGTGCGAGGATATAGGACTTGCCTACCCAAACGCAATAGCGATAGTAAAGGCGTGCGTGGACAGTGCTCTTATGCTGGGCTTCCCCGAGGCAAGAATCCCCCTTGCCCAGGCGACCATACTTCTGGCTACCGCGCCCAAATCGAATTCGGCATATCTTGCCCTTGACAAGGCTCTTTATGATATAGAGCATATTGATACAGGGAATATTCCAAGACAGCTTCAAAATGTGCACTATGACGGAGAGGGAGATTTGCCAAAGGGTCAGAATTATCTCTATCCCCACGACTATCCTAATCACTATGTCAAGCAGCAATATCTGCCCGATAAGATAAAGGATAAGGTTTACTATGTCCCGGGAAATAACAAAACGGAGCAAAGCGCAAAAGAATACTGGGACAATATAAAAAAGGGCAACCGATAGGGGAGAGTCCACAAGAACGGTAAATTTTAAAGGCAGAAACGATTTAATCCAATCGTTTCTGCCTTTTGATTATTCTATTACCTCATACATTGTCCTTGCGTCGTCTTTAAAGGCGGTGTCTTTTACCTCTAAAACACGGACAGAAAGAGGCTTTGCACCAAATAAAATCGTAATTTCGTCCCCTGCCTTTACATCATAAGAGGCTCGGGCAATTTTTCCGTTTACGCTGACACGTCCGCCGTCGCAGGCTTCGTTTGCAATGGTTCGGCGTTTTATCAATCTTGAAACCTTTAAATATTTATCAAGTCGCATTATTTTTTCTCCTCAAATTCTTCAAAATCTTCAATAAATTTATTTATATATCCCGAAAGTGCAACCTCGGGGTCTATTCCATGGCTCTCTGCCGCAACGGATATATCAAAGAGGAGCTTGCCGAAAGCTTCCTCGGTTTTTACATCTGTTGTCTGTGCAGAATATTCATAACCCGCCTTTTTTGCTTTTTTATAAATCTTTTGGGCACGCATAAGAGTAGGAATATAAGCAGAAACTCCTTTCAGCTCGTCTGTGATACTTTGCTGATGTCGGTCGCCTCTTTTTATAGCATCCCAGTTTTTAAGAACCTGTTCGCTGTTTTCTACATCCACATCTCCGAAAACGTGGGGGTGCCGATGTATCATCTTACGGCAGAGAACATCAATAACGTCGCTTATATCATACTCGCTATTATCTTGCGCAATCTGTGCATGAAGCATCACCTGTAAAAGAACATCTCCGCTCTCGTCTGCAATCTTTTCGGGTTTTTTATCGTCAATTGCCTCCACCAGCTCATACGCCTCTTCAATAAGGCTTTTCCGTATGCTTTCGTGAGTTTGCTCCCTGTCCCAGGGACAGCCGCCCGGAGCACGAAGCTTTGCTATAATTTCCACCAACTCATCAAAATTGTATTTTTCTCTTTTGTTATAATCCATTTTATATTCCTCCGGTTCGGATATCTTCTGTCACATTAAAAGCTATTTTATAAGCTTGTATTTTTCAAGTATTCCTGCTATTTTTTTGCCCTTGGGAAGCATCAAAATATCTTCACGCCGTACTGATTTTACGGCAAAAATCGTAATAGCATAAACTACTACGCAAACCGCGATTTCCACAAGGCATATTGCCTTGCTGATGGGGATAAAGGTGGACATAACATATCCGACTGCCCCCATAATTGCAGCGGCAAGAGTGGGCTTGATTATAAAGCTGTTCCACTTAAATTCAATACCTGCAGCTTTTATAATCCCTCTGATATTTAAAATTGCGATTATCAGGTAGCATATTCCTGTGCCTACAGGCGCACCGTCGATTCCAAGATAAGGAATACAGAAAAAGTTTATCAGTATCTTTACGGCACCGCCGATAACCATGTGGATTACAGGCTTATATACCTTGCCGTATGCCTGAAGTATAGCGTTGGAAACCTGAACAAGACCTACAGGAATAATGGCACAGGAAAGTATGGTAAGTACGGAGTGGGCATTGTAGTCGCTGAACAAGAAGTATAATATCTCCTTTGCCAAAACTGCCATACCAAAGGCACAGGGAGCTGCAAAAAGTACAGCAATGCGAAGAGTGCTTTCGGTTACCCTTTTTGCCTCTGCTCTTTCAGAGCGGGCAACTGCCGCAGAAATGGCAGGCACAACACTTGTACCAAGAGCAACAATAAGTGTAAGAGGCAGATTGAACATAGTAAGAGCCTTGCCTGTATACATTCCGTAAAGAGTTGCTGCCTTTTGTGCAAGAAGCTCTGCCCCTGACCAACCCTCTGAAACAACCTTTTCAAAGAATGCAGTGCCCTCTGCGAACATAAATTCGTACTTATCAAAAACCTCGGGTCTGATTACAAGACGGTGGCTTATTGTTCCCATATCAATAAGTGTGGTAAGGCTTGAAACTGATGCACCTATTGTAATGGGAATTGCAATTTTTATAAGCTCTTTAAGTATGGCTTTACTGTTTCGTGCAGCAAGGTCCTTTTGGGTTGCAGGCAGCCTTCTTTTATGAAAAATATAAACTATTGTCATCAAAAGACAGGCAAGGAAGGTACCTGAAGTAACACCGAATATGGCACCTGCTGATGCGAAAACTGTTTTTGTGTGGGGAGAGTTTACCTCTCGTGCGGCAAAGTTTATGGCAGAGTCAAGAGAGCCGTTGACAGCCATATTCATAAACAAATATGCCAAAAGCAAGCCGATAAACATTTTCCCGGAGGATTCTATAACCTCGCTGAATGCAGTAGGATACATATTCTGTCTTCCTTGAAAATATCCTCTGTAGGCAGAGGTCATTGCAACAAAAAATACAGCGGGGGCAATAGCGGTAATACCCAAAGATGCATCGGGTATTCCTACAAGGGCTGCCAGTTTATCTGCAAAAACAAACATAATTAAGGTGCCTATAAGACCGATAACAAAAAGAAAGGAAAATGCAACACGAAAAACACGTCTTGCTTCTGTTTCGTCACCTCTTGCGGCACTTTCTGAAACCATCTTGGAAATGGCGACAGGGAAGCCTGCTGTAGCAATAATAAACATAAAGGTATATATCTGATAGGCAACATTAAAGTAGCCGCTTCCGTCATCCCCTATAAGATTTATGAGAGGAACTTTAAATAGAGCACCTATAATTTTTACAATGAAGTTGGCAATACCAAGAATAAGAGCGCCCTTTATAAAGGATTGACCTCTCTTGAATTTTTTTGTATCTTCCATTTTCTCACCCCGAAAATATCTTATGATTAAACATTATTATATTATATTATACTTTGTCCTAAATTACAACCTTTAATATATGAATTTTTCTTAACATAGCCGTTACAGAGAACAAGTGAATCAGGGATATTGACTCTTTCCGTAATATATGTTAATATAAGTACGGAAAGGCTTTGCAAAAAAAGACTGTAGTATCGATATAAAATAAACTTGAATGAGGTGAACTGTTATGAATGAAATCAAAATTACAAAACAAAATTTTGAGCAGGAAGTATTAAAATCAGACAAGCCCGTATTGATAGATTTTTGGGCAACCTGGTGCGGACCCTGTCGTATGATTGCTCCCATTGTAGAGGAAATTGCAAATGAAGCAAGTGGAAAATTTAAGGTTGGCAAGGTAAACGTAGATGAGGAGCCCGAGCTTGCCTCTGCTTTTCAGGTAGCCAGCATACCTACTCTTGTGGTGGTTAAGGACGGCAAGGTTACGGGAAGTGCTGTAGGCTTCAGACAAAAGGAACAGATTTTAGAGCTTTTGAAATAAGTAATGAGGGCTGTGCCTTCGATATCAAACTGAATCGGGGTTAGGAAATGACCCCGATTTTTTGTGGAAAATGTAAAGACAGATATGGATATGAATATGAATATGAATACAAAAATAATAAAAAAAGCTTTTGCATGTGTTGGATTATCAATAATCTGCGGAATTTTTACAGGAACAATAATTTTTATTTTTAAGCTGATTGCATCTTATATAATCTCGGCATCGGGACAGGTGTATGAATTTGTAAGGGTAAATCCGAGGTATATACCTGTTTTGTTTGTGTGCCTGGGGGCTGTAGCTGCGGGAATTTATTATGTGTTAAAAGCGGAGCCTGAATGCAAGGGGAGCGGAATACCTACGGCTGTATTGTATATAAAGGAGTTTATACAATTCAGGTGGCTCAAAACCATGCTTTTATTGCCTGTATCCGCATGGCTTACATTTTTTTCAGGAATACCCTTGGGAAACGAGGGACCCAGCGTACAGCTTGGCTGCAGTACAGGAAAAGGAATTGCAAATATATTTGGTAAAAAGGACAAGCTGTGGTCAGGCTGGCTTATGACCGGAGGGGCAAGCGCAGGCTTTGCTTCTGCCACAGGCGCTCCTGTTGCGGCAATAATGTTTGCCCTGGAGGAAATACATACCAGGGCTAATTCCTTTGGGCTTATTTCGGCACTGGTTTCTGTGTTGTCTGCAACAGGGATAACTAAAGTCCTGGGGAGAATTTTTCAGGTAAAAACATCGTTAATGGATATAGCTGTTAAGACTGTGATGCCTGTAGAATATATATGGATGGCGGCAATTGTAGGTGTTGTGTCAGGCATAGGCGCAATTATTCTTGCGGGCTTATATAAGGCGACAGGACAGCTGGAGAAAAAATGGCTTCACAAGGTTCCCGCATTTGTGAAAATAATGGCAGTTGTTTTAGCTGCAGGGGCAATGGGGTTGATTTCAGGCACATTTATTGGCTCGGGACATTCTCTGATAGGCGCACTTTTAAATAAGGAAAGCTTGAGTATGGCTCTTTTACTGGCAGCCTTGCTTGTCAGAGGAATAATGCTTGCTTTATCAAATAATGCAGGAATAACAGGAGGGACATTTTTACCCACCCTGGCAATTGGTGCTGTAATCGGAGAGCTTTGCGGCAGAGTGTTTTTTGCAACAGGAGCTATGCCCGAGGAATACAAAATTATTATAATAACAATGGGAATAGCAGCGTTTCTCGGGGCAAAAGCAAAAGCTCCTCTGTTGGCTGTTTGTTTTTCCCTGGAGGTTCTTTCTGCCTACCAAAATATATTTATGTTTTTAGTTTGTGTTGTCTGCTCTGTCCTTGTGGCTTTATTGTATGATATTGTAATTAAAAGATTTTGCAGTAAAATAAACAAAGTTGATGCTCTAAAAGATAGTGACTATGAAGATAAAAACATCAGCGGAGAAAGCAGTCTATGCAAAAAAGAGGAAATATAGTTATAGGGAAAGACTAAAATCCCGAAAAAAAGCGACCCTTACAAGGGTCGCTTTTAAAATAAATTATAATACATTCGGAGAAACAAACCACTTATAGTCCACACAACAGTCTTCTATAGAGTTTTCTACACCATAAAAATCTAAAAGGTTTTCCTCGAGCTCGTCAATTTTGCTGATTTTACCATTGGTATAGTCAACAAGAAGCTCTGTACAATGCTCTGCTCTTTTTATGAGCCCACCAAGACGAATGTCGTGAATCTCGAAGCCAAAGCCTTTGTTTTCTACATACCATTGCTTTTTGAATGCTTCATAAAAGGCGGTAAGCCGAGTTATCAGCTCCCTGCATTGAGGGATAAGTGCCGTAAGCTCCTCTTTGTTGCCTCCTTGGTATGCTTTTCGAATTTTTCTTCCCAGGAGAGCCTTTGTTTCTATGGCCTTGCAAAGAGCGTAGGCACAATCGAACAAGTGGCCCCAATCTTCATGGTTTCTGTAAGGAGAGAGTTTTTCCGCAAGAGCACCAAAGCGCTGTGGAATGTCATCTCTGATTTTTGTATCAACAAGACCGAAAAACAGGTCGTTGTAAATCAGTTGCTTTGACGGATTTGCACGCTTTTCTCCATTGATAAGGTCAAGAAGCATAAAAGCATCCCAGGGAAGCTCAAATTTTTCCTCAAAAGCCTTTTTGATGTTGTCCATATCAGAGTTGCCCTTTGCAATTTCTGCAGCATAGAAAAGGGATGGAAGGAAAGAAAATCTTGGACACTCTCCCCCGTCGTCGCCCCAGGCGGTAAGCATTACATCCTTAATGCCGTTTTCGATACAACTCTCTATTGCAGGCTTGGTATTTTTAATGCTCGACCCGTTGCAGGGAGTAAAGCCTCTGCAGGCGCCGAGGACACCTGCAAAATAAGTGCCGTTCTTAATTTTCTCATGTGCTTTAAACATTGCGTTGTAATGATCTATATCCGCAGAATAATAGTCCCAATATACAAGAGTTACATTTTCGGGAATCAGCTTTTTAACAGCTTCATCTATTTCTACATTGCTTGCATAATAATCGCCTTTTGTGGCAAGGCGGAAGAACATATCCGACCACATACAAATTGTAAAGTCGTATTTTTTTGCAATTTCCGCAACCCTTGCTATGTGACGAACAAGTATTTCAGTTTTGTCGTTTTCCCCGTGGATGTCATAATATTTGCCTCGACCGAGCATGTGAGCCTCGTCCATACCTACATTGACAACCTTGCCCGAAATACAGGACGCAAGACTTGCAAACATATTGTCGATTAGTGTATATACCTTTTCCTCGTCGACAAGTAGGATGTCCTCGCAATCCATAATGAGGTGATAGTCGGGCCATCTGTTTATGGTTGTAAGATGCCCCAAAGTCTGAATACAAGGAATAAATGTGAGGCCGTTTTGTGCTGCGTACTGGTCGATTTCCTTAAGCTCTGCTATGGAATATCTGCCTCTGCCATATCCGAAATAAGGGTTGTCCTTTACCTCGTATGTATCCTCTGTATAGAGGGCAAAAGAGGTGTAGCCCAAATCCTTGCAGATGTCTATAAGCTTTTTGACAGCGGGAATAGACAAAACTGCATTTCTTGAACAGTCATACATTGGACCAAAATTATTAAATGGTATTTTTGACATAATAATTCTCCTATCTGCCGCTTTGCAACGGCGTAAATGTTTTAACTAAACATATTTTAAATATTGTTATAGGCTTTTGTCTAAAATCGGATAAAGCTTTTTAGCTATATTCCAGAATCCTAAATCTGTAGGGTGAGTACCGTCTATCGTAGCATCTGTTGCCATTTCATCTCCTAAAACAGAAAAACCATCAACAAAATAAACATTTGTATCTCCGTCCCGGAGTGCTCTCATATACGAACTCATTACCCCTTTGCGTTTTTCTGCAAGGCGCATACCGCCGGCTTTTTCCTGAATAGAAATTTCTACAGGAGAGCTCATCATAATAATAGGAAGTTCAGGGTTTTTGTCCCTGATTATTTTATAAAAGCGGTAATGCTTATCGGGATAATCCTCAAGGGACGGCTCGTTATAGCCGTATCCATGAATGTACGCAGACATAGGAAGAGTAGATATGTATTCTGCAATGGTTGCCTCTCCCCAATCGCTTCCGTTAAAGCCCAGGTTAATAAAGTCGCAATCAAGCCATCTTGAAAGAATAGCAGGATATGTCATGCCGGGACGGGAAGCGCTTGCACCATGGGTGACGGAGGAGCCGTAGAAAACCATGGGCTTTTCTGTTTTGTAAGACTTTGGGGCAGAAAGGAAACAACCCTCTTTTAAGCCGATTAAAAGCTTATCTACACCGCCAAAGAGAGGAAAGTATAGGGTAATCTCTCTTTTTTCGGAGCTTCCAAAATCAAAAGAGCCTTCAAAATCAAGCTTTTCGTTGGTGATTCCCGTTGGGAAAAATGTTTTTGTATACACCGATTTTCCGTTCTTTTCCGGAGAAGAAACATACATATCAAAGCCGTGGACGCTTGCTTCTCCTACATTTCCCATTCTGAAATAATATGGACAGTATGAGTGAATATGAATTACAGGAGAGTCTGTTATAAAACGAACACGCCCCCCTGTAGTTGTACGCATCCAATGGGTAATACCCTCTTTAAGGGTTTTATCATCATCAAAGCTGTATGGCATACGGGTAAAGGAACCAAGCTCCTTTGGCGTATAAAAGCCATGGAGAGAGAAAGGCTCCTCCAGACAATTGAAAAAGCGAATGTTTTCTGGCATATAAATTCTCCTTTATACAAGCTCTCCGTTTTTAATAACGGTGCATACATCAAGGGCATTGTCCAAAAGTACAATATCTGCATCAAAGCCCTTTTCTATTCTGCCTTTTGCAGCAAGCTTCATAATTTTTGCAGGGGTTTCAGTAACCATCTTAATTGCATCTGCAAAGGAAAGACCGTAGTGGGTGCAGGCCTTTTTAAGTACAATGTTTGCAGTTGCTATACTTCCTGCAAAGAAAGAACGGTCAGGAAGCTTGGCAACTCCATCCTCGATAATTACGCGATTTTCGGGAATCTTCTCCCCAAGCCAGCTTTCTTTTACATCTGTTCCCGCTGGACGGAGAGCATCGGTTACAAGTGCTACCTTGTCGGCGCCCTTTATTTTTACTGCAAGACGAAGAGCATCCTTTGCTGCATGACAGCCGTCTGCGATAAGCTCTATGGTTGCAGAGTCAGACAAATATGCTGCCTCTACAATTCCAGCCATAACTGTTTGACCTACCTTGCGTACCGTCGTGGTGGCACTGTATAGGTGAGTAACGTGGGAGAAGCCTCTGTTAAAGGCTTCGAGGACAACATCGCTTGTAGCGTTGCTGTGTCCCACTGACATAAGCACGCCGTTTTCTGCCATTATTTCCGCAAACTCCATTGCGCCCTCAAGTTCAGGGGCGGCGGTAATGGTGGATATTATCCCCTTGCCTGCAGATAAAAGCTGTTCGGTTTCGTCTACATTTGGACAATGGAGATATTTTTCCTTATGGGCACCCTTTTGCAGAGGGGAAATATAAGGTCCCTCCAGGTGTATACCCAAAAAGTTGGGGCAGGAGCTTTTTGTCCTTTTGAACATTTCTATAAATTCAAGAGTTTTGTCAAAGGAGGATGAAACAGCAGTGGGAACAATTGTGGTTGCACCGCATTTGAGATGGGTTTCGGAAATTTTGAGCATAGCTTCCTCGGTGCAATCCATAAAGTCAAAGCCACCGCCCCCGTGAAGATGAATGTCAATAAAGCCGGGGGCAACACGCTTGCCCCGGGCATCTATAACCTGACAATTATCAGGGAGGTCTCCTTTGAAATCTGTATCAATAATTTTATCCTCTTTGATAAGAATGTCCTTTATTTTATTATTAAATAATCCGTTTTGTATAAGTAAGTATTTCATAATTATTTGTTATAAACTCTGATTTCGGGTGTGGGAGAGGAAAGAGCAACCTCTGTAGCATAAACCATAGCGTCCTTGTGGTTCTGGAAAAGAGAACAGGGAACCTTCGCAGTAACATCACCGTGCAAAATCTTGCGGAGTGCGCCTGCATTCCAATCTCTCGGCATACACATTCTTACCTTGTTTGCCATAAACATTTCCTTCATACCAACTGTAATACATTTTTTGGGAATACTATTAACATCGCCGCCACAGTTCATAAAGCAGTTTATTGTGCGGGTTTCCCTTGAAACCTCAAGAATTCTTGTGGCACGGTTTAAGAATTCCTCGTTTGTAACATTTTCTCCCTCTTCGGGTGGCTCGTTAAAGGCGTAGTGACCGTTTATTCCTACTCCGCCGAATACCATATCAAGCTTGCCGAATTTTTCGATAAGCTCCATGGGCTTGCCTAAATCGTCAGGGTCGGGGAAGTATCTGTTTTCAGGAAGAACATTAAGCTCGTCCTTGATACGGCTGTAGAAAATTCTGTCCATACCGCCTCTGAAAGACAGAGGGTGGTCCTTGTCAATATACTTGCCATCATCTGTCACATATTCGTCCATATTTATAAAGGTACAGTTTTTAAGGCTGACACCATATTTGTTTACAAGATAAACTATTCTGCTGTACGGGCCAAGGGGGCCGTAGGGTACAACCATAAGTGTAGGTTCGTTTTTCTTGTTGTTCTCTTCGATGGTTTCAAGAACCTCAATTGCTACCTTCCAGTACATATCAACTTCAGTTTCGCAGACATTAAGAATAATGTTACTGCCTTTGCCTAAATCTTCTTTTTTAATTAAGTTTATATCCATAACAGACTCCTCCTATTTTTTATTAAGACAAATATACCACATTGCCCTTGAAAAGTCAATGTAAAAAAGAAATATTTTTTCAAAAAGTATTGATTTTTAAATAATTATATGATAAAATGAAACTAAAATAGCCGGAGTTTTGGAATTTTATTTCAAAATCCGCAATTTTCAGTTAAAAGGAGTGGGGAAAATGAATTTAAAGAAAACCTGGAATAAAAGTTTTAGCAAATCACAAATAGTGACAAAGGAAAACAGTACTTGTAAAAATGTGGAGATTGATATGCTTCGTCTTGCTGACGGCGGAAGCAAATCATATAGCGAAAGCGATACAGAATATGGCTTGCTTATACTTTACGGAAAGTGTACCGTAGAGGGCGAGGGTTTCTCCTATAAAAATATAGGAGAAAGAGAAACTGTTTTTGCAGGCAAGGCTACATGTGTGTATGTACCCAGAAATACAAAATTCACAATTACAGCTTGCGGAGAGGTTGCTGTGGCAGTCAGCAAGTGTCCGTCATTTAATGACCATAAGCCCGTACTTATAACCCCCGAGGATGTAGTTGAAAAGGAAATGGGTAAGCCCGGCTGGCAAAGACATGCAATGTTTGTCCTTGACGAGAGAGTGGAGGCGGACCAGATTTATATTGGAGAATGCTGGATAGAGGGGGGACAATGGTCAAGCTATCCTCCTCACAAGCACGACGATATGAATATGCCCACAGAGGCTAACACAGAGGAAATATATTATTATGAATTTGATAAGCCCCAGGGCTTTGGTATACAAAAGGTTTACACTATGGAAGGGGATATTGACGAAACCTATACAGTTAAGTCGGGTGACTTTGTTGAAATCCCCAGAGGATATCACCCATTCCATACTGCACCGGGATATAAAAACTATATGCTTTGGATAATGGCAGGCCCTGTAAGAGGCTTTTATATGACAACTGACGAAGACCATAAATGGCTGAACAATTAAGAGGTGTTAAAGTGAAAAAGATAGGAAATATAGATGTTAAGATTGTAAAGGGAGAATGGGACGTATATTTTGATATGGCTCTTGTTATGCTTGAGGAAATTATGAAAAATAATCAGGCGGGCAAAAAAACAGTTATGATTGTCCCTGTTGGACCTACGGACCAGTACCCTATTTTGGCAAAGCTTGTAAACAGTCTTAAGGTGTCCCTGAAGAATGTATATTTCTTTAATATGGATGAGTATATGATAACTCCAACCGAGCTTATCGACAAAGAACATTATATGAGCTTTGAAAAAAGAATGAATGACGAGTTTTATTCAAAGGTTAACCCCGAGCTTTTGATGCCAAAGGAACAGAGGTTTTTCCCTATTCCCGGCAAAGAGGCGGAATATGACAAAATGATAGAGGACCTTGGGGGCGTGGATTTGTGCCTTGGAGGGCTTGGAATAAACGGACATATTGCCTTTAATGAGGCGGCAGAGGAAGATGACCCGATTACGGCAGAGGAGTTTGCACAGCTTGGTACAAGAGTATTGCCTATAACAAGGGAAACAAGAACAATTAATGCCTATGGCTATCAAAGGGGTGACCTTCGGGGAATGCCCGAATGGTGTATTACTATAGGTATGAAACAAATTCTTGAGGCGAGGAAGATTTACATTGCCCTTAACAGACCCTGGCAGCACGGAATAGCAAAGCATGTGCTTTTTGACAAGCCGCAACCGCAAATTCCAGGAACTCTTCTTCAAAACCACAAGGCAGTATGCTTCTGTACATCTGAAGAAATTGCTGAAGGATTGTTTTAAATAAAAATAAAAGCAGGTTTTATAAATGAAATATTTATTAGGAATAGATTTTGGCGGAGGCTCCTCAAAGGCAACCCTTTTATGCGAGTGCGGAAAGGTGGTTGCCACCGCTTCTTATGAATATCCTACCCATTATCCAAACAGCGGCTGGGCAGAGCAAAATCCGGAGGATTGGTATACCGCCACAAAAGAAAATATAAAAGAGATAATAAAAGAGAGTGGCGTTGACCCCAAGGATATTGCAGGGGTTGCGCTGGATGCAGCCACCCATACGGCTGTTGTTATGGATAAGGATTTTAGGGTTCTCCGTCCTGCCATTTACTGGACGGATACCAGAACTCAAAGCCAGGTTGCGTTTCTTAAGGAAAACTTTGGAGAGCTGATTTTAAATCAGGCACTTCATGCCCCCGGGACTATATGGACTCTTCCCCAGCTTATGTGGATAAAGGAAAATGAGCCTGATATATGGGGAAAAACAGATAAAATCTGTTTTGCAAAGGATTATGTAAGGCATAAGCTCACAGGGGACTATGTTACTGATTATATTGAAGCAGAGGGAAGCATGCTCTTTGACTTCAATAAAATGGATTGGTCGGAAGACCTTTGCAACTTGGCGGATTTTCCCGCAGAAAAACTGCCAAGGCTTGTTTCTCCTATGGAAATAGCGGGAAGAGTAACAGAGGAGGCGAGTCGGGATACAGGGCTTGCATTGAACACCCCTGTCATCTGCGGAACAACCGATACAGTAATGGAGGTTTTTGCCGCAGGAGGGGCAGAAAAGGGAGCAATGACCGTAAAGCTTGCTACAGCGGGCAGAATATGCGTGGTTACAGACAGAGCATATCCAAATGCCAATCTTATAAATTACTCCCATTTTATTGACGGCTTGTGGTATCCGGGTACGGCAACAAAATCCTGTGCTTCTTCTTACAGATGGTTCAGAGATACCTTTGAGGGAGATTACAACGCTCTTGATGAGGAGGCATCTTTGACAGAGGTTGGGGCAGAGGGTCTTGTGTTTCACCCCTACCTCAATGGCGAGCTTACACCCTATAATAATCCCAAATTAAGCGGAAGCTTTGTGGGAGTGCGTTCCAATCACACAAAGGGACATTTTGCCCGTGCCGTAATGGAGGGGGTTGCGATGTCTATGAAGGATTGTATGCAGGCTTTAGACAGCATTGGTATAGAACACAACAAAACAGCCGTGGTGATAGGAGGCGGAAGCAAGGGCGCTCTGTGGAGACAGATTTTGGCAGACAGCCTTGATGTTACCCTGATACAGAAAAAACGCTCTGATTCTTCCTTTGGCAGTGCAATGCTTGCGGGACTTGCCATAGGAATATGGAAAACTCCCATGGAGGCATTGGAGAAATGCAACGAAACCTTGTCTGAAACTGTGCCAAACAGGGAAAATACAGAAAAGTACAACAAGCAATTTGAAAAGTATAAGAAAATTCAGAAAGCTCTTGAGCCTATATATAATGAGGAATAATTCATGAAGATTATAGTATGTGCAAAAATAATCAAGGGGGAGATAAACCCCTTTGATGCCTGTGCTCTTGAAACCGCCTTGAGGCTCTCTGATGATGTGACGGTGGTGTCTATGGCACCCCCCTCTGCAATTGACGAGCTGACTCGGCTGACCCGGCTTGGGGCAAAGGTGATTGCTCTTACCGACAATGCCTATGCAGGGTCTGATACTTTGGCAACCTCCTATGTTTTGTCCTGCCAGATAAAAAAGATGGAGTATGATTTGATAATCTGCGGCAGACAAACAATAGATGGTGATACAGCCCAGGTTGGACCATGCCTTGGAACCATGCTGGGAATTGATGTAATTACAAATGTTATGGCTCTTAAGGCGGAGGAAACCTGTATTCAGTGCGAAACAAGGCTTGGACAGGAAAAATGCAACCTGCCTGCTCTTCTCACTGTGGAGAGAATATGTGATTTAAGATTTCCAAGCATATTTTCAAAACAGGGTACAGTAGAGGTTCTTGATAATTCTGCTGTTGGAGCGGATTTGTCAAAATGCGGTACAGAGGGCTCGCCCACAAGAGTTTTAAAAACCTTTGAAAATGACAAAGGAAAGCGTAAATGTAAATTTATTACCATTGATGAACTTGATGGGCTGGTGGAAAAATTAAGAAAAGAAAACAAGACAGAGAAGATGGTGACTCAAAGCGGAGTCAAGCTCAAGTCTGTGTGGGCAATCGGCAGAGAGGTGGAAAAGGAAGCCTGTTCAATAGCCGAAAATGTTATCTTTATTGACGAGAGAAATCCTGAAATAATTGCAGAGCGTGCCATAAAAGAAAAACCACAGGTTATACTTTGGAATGCAGATTTGTGGGGAAGAAGAACAGCACCTGTTGTTGCGGCAAAGCTGAATACAGGCTTGTGTGCGGACTGTACTGCTCTTGAAACAGACGGAGAAAAGCTTTTTATGTACCGTCCTGCCTTTGGTGGTAATATTACGGCTAAAATTGAATGTAATACCTATCCTCAAATGGCAACAGCGAGAACTGTTACAAAGGCATCGGATATTATTGTTTCAGGGGGCAAGGGTGTTGCGGAAAGACAAGATAAGCTTGAAAAGCTTGCTGAAAAATACGGAGCAGAGCTTGGTGCCTCAAGAGGGCTTGTGGATATGGGCAAAGCACCCTATGGACAGCAGATAGGCTTGACAGGAAAAACAGTTTCACCAAAAATCTATATTGCAATCGGAATATCAGGAGCGGTACATCATACTTGCGGAATAGAAAACGCAGATACGATTATTGCCATAAATCCTGATAAGGATGCAAGAATATTTGAATATGCCGACTACGGCATAGTTGATGAATTTTGAAAAATAATTAAAATTATTGTATTGGAAGAGGGATAGAAAATGAATGATTTTTTGTTTGATGTAATTGCAACAGAGCTTGAAGATGCGGTGGGAAGAGAAAATTGTTCTACCAGAACGATTGACAAAATTGCCCACAGTGTAGACTATTTCTGGCTGTCGCGTATGTGGGCAGACAGAGGTCTTCGTATGCCCGAGGGTGATTTTGTTGTTGCACCCAAGGACGCAAAAGAGGTTTCTGCTGTACTGAAAATTGCAAACTACTACAAAATACCCGTTACAACATGGGGTGCAGGCGGTGGTACACAGGGAGGTGCAATCCCTGTATGTGGCGGTATTGTCCTTGATACAAAGAGAATGAACAAGATTTATGACCTGAACGAGCAGGGAATGTACATAGAATGCGGAACAGGCGCAATTTATAAGCATCTTGAATGGGCGGCAAACGAAAAGGGTTATGCCACAATGCATTATCCCTCATCTCTGACCTGTTCTACTGTAGGGGGATTTTTAGCTCACAGAGGTATAGGCGTTTCCTCTACCAAGTATGGTAAGATTGATGATATGGTGCTTCAGATGGAGGTTGTTCTGCCAAACGGTGATATTATAGAAACCTCACCTGCTCCAAAGCATGCTGCAGGTCCCGACCTGAACCAGATATTTATCGGCTCGGAGGGTACCCTTGGTGTTATGACAAAGGCACAGATGAGAATTTACGAACAGCCTGAATCAAGACAGTTCAGAGGATTTTTGTTCCATAATATGACGGATGCCTTTAATGCAGGAAGAGAGCTTTTGCAGAAGTTTAAGCCATCTGTTATGCGTCTTTATGACGAGGCAGAAACTGTGTCCCTGATAAAGAAGATTGTAGGTGTAGAGAAGAAGGGTGCGTTTATGAATATTGCCATTGAGGGTGTAAAGGAAATGGCAGATTTAGAGATGAAAATTCTTCTTGAAACCTTTGCAAAATACGGTGCAGAGGATTTAGGCGGTGAATATGGAGAAAAATGGTGGAAAGAGAAGATAACCTTCTTCTATCCCGGTCATATGATGGATATTCCCCAGTGCTTCGGTACAATGGATACAATTGCACCTTATGACAAGATAGAGAAGATTTACTGGGCAATGAAGGAAGCCATTGAAACAAACTTCCCCCAGGCGAAGTTTATAGCTCATTTCTCCCACTGGTACGAATGGGGTTGTATGATTTATGACAGATTTATTGTGGATGGAGATAAGGTGCCTCAAGATCCCCATGAAGCATTCAGACTTCATCAGGCAATCTGGAATTGCGGTGTAAGAACGGCTCTGCAAAATGGCGGCGTTGTAAACGATCACCATGGAGTGGGCATAAAGCTTGGCAGACTTATGAAAGAGCAATACGGCCCTGCAATGCAGGTGTTTGAGGGTATAAAGAAACAGCTTGATCCCAACGGAATAATGAATCCGTTCAAGCTTGGACTGTAGGAGGTAGAAGAAATGAAATTTACAGAAAAATCAAAGGAACATATAGACAGTTGTCGTTTCTGCTGGATGTGCCACCATGTATGTCCTATAGGAAATGCAACAGGTCAGGAGAGAAATACTGCCCGTGCAAGAGCTTTGGGACTTTCCCTTGTTGCACGTGATGCAATTGATTATTCAGAGGATATTATAAACAACGTTTACGAATGCTCCCTTTGCGGAGGCTGTATGACAGACTGCGTAACAGGCTGGGATCCTATAATGTTTACAAAGGAAGCAAGACTTGGTGCGGCTCTTGACGGAAAGCTTCCCGATTACATAATGAAGCTGATTGAAAACCTTTCTCAAAAGGGCAATATTTACGGAGCTGAAAAAAATCCCAACATTCCTGTTTTCGAGGATAAGGACACCCTTTTCTTTATAGGTGAAGAAACAAGGGCAAAGGGCTGTGCAAAAACAGCGGTTGAGGTTTTAAAGGCAGCGGGGGTAAGCTTTGCAATCCTGGCTGATGAGCCAAACAGCGGTGCATCAATGGACTTTTTGGTTGGTGCGGCAGCAGAAACAAAGGCTATTATGGAGAAGTGCGCAAAGGCTATGTCGGGATATAAGACAGTTATTTGCTACGACCCTGCAGATGCAAAGGTTATGAGAAGAGAGTATAAAGAATGGGGAATAGATTTAAAGCCTCAAGTTGTTACCTTTACAGAATATCTTGCAGAGCTGATTAAATCAGGTGCTCTTAAGGTAAAGAACAACGGAGTGAAATATACACCCCAGGACAGCCATTTACTTTCCAGAGATTTAGAGGAAACACAACCGATTCGCGATATATTATCTGCCTGCGGTCAGGTATCAGAAATGCTTCTAAACAAAGAGCATACAGTACTTGCAGGAAATCTTATAATGAATGAATATATGCCGCAGGTTATGAAGAAGGTGGCAGAGGCAAGATGGGTAAATGCAAGAAATATGGATACAAAGGTGCTGGTAACAGCAAAGACAGCTGAATATATTTTGCTCTCTGAAACCAAGCCTGAGGATATTGAACTTAAGAAAATTGAGGAGGTTGTAGCAGAATGCTTGTAAACTTGAAAGAAATTCTTGACAAAGCAAAGGATGGAGGATATGCTGTCCCTGCCTTTAATGTGTACAATATGGAAACAGCAATGGGAATAGTGGCTGCAGCAGAGGAAGCAAACGCTCCGATTATTATGCAGACCTACAGCAGACTTTTTACCAACGAAGAGGGCTACTATGTGGCGGCAGTTGCCCTGGCAGCTGCAAAGGCGGCAAAGGTGCCTGTTTGCTATCATCTTGACCATGGTGCAAGTAAAAACGAAGCAATAAAAGCTCTTCGATACGGGGCAACAGGAATAATGATAGACAAATCAGAGCTTTCTATGGAAGAGAATATTGCCTATACCAATCAGGTATGCGAAATGTGTAATGTAATTGGTGTGCCTGTAGAGGGAGAAATAGGACATGTGGGCTCTGTAAATGATGAACAAATGGGAGAGTATACAACAGTTGAAGAAGCAAAAACTTATGTTGATGCAACAGGAGTATGCGCACTTGCGGTTGCAGTGGGCACAGCTCACGGCAGATATAAAAAGGAGCCAAAGCTTGACATAGACAGAATTGAGGAAATATCAAAGGCAATTGATGCCCATGTTGTTCTTCACGGCGGAAGCGGTATTCCCGATGATGCTATAAAGGCGGCTATAAAAGCGGGTATAAGAAAAATAAACTTTGGTACAGATGTATGCTACGCTTTTCTTGACAAGGTATTTGAAACCTCAAGAGATAAAATTGCGGTAGATATCTTTATGAAGGATGCTATACAGAACGTAAAGGCATTCGGTATTGAAAAGATTAAGCTTTTGGGAGCGGAGAATAAAGCATGGTAAAGGTTGTAGGAATAGGCGCAAACGTATATGATACCCTTATTACTGTTGACGGCTTCCCCAAAGAGGATACAAAGGTAAGGGCAGACTCTTCCTGTGTCAGCGGAGGAGGTCCTTGCGGAACAGGACTTGTTGCTGTGTCAAAGCTTGGGGAAAGTGCTGCCTATATTGGCAATTTAGCCGATGATATTCCCGGAAATTTTCTTGTGGAAGATATGAAAAGATATGGGGTATCAACAGAGCTTGTGAATATTAAAGAGGGATATGCTTCATTTTCTTCTTATATATGGTTAAATACCCAAAAGGCTACCCGAACCTGTGTTTTCCATAAGGGTAATCTTCCTCCTCTTGAATTGTCGGAAAAGCAAAAGAAAGCAATTCAAGAGGGCGAAATCCTGATGATTGACGGCAACGAAATGTCGGCAGCAATAGAGGGAGCAAGGCTTGCAAGGGAAAACGGTACAAAGGTTTTATATGATGCGGGAGGCTTATATGAGGGAGTAGAAAACCTTTTGCCTTATGCAGATGTTTTAATTCCCTCGGAGGAATTTGCCCTTGGTCACACAGGGGAGAAATCTGCGGAGGCAGCTGCAAAAAAGCTTATGGAAATGTATAATCCCCAGGTTGTGGTTATTACCTGCGGAAAAGAAGGCGGAATAATTTTAGAAAAAGATGAAATAAAAAAATACATGGCGTTTTCCGTAGAGGCAGTTGATACAAACGGAGCGGGAGATGTATTCCATGGCGCCTTTGCCTTTGGAATGACAAAGGGTTATGATTATTACAGCTGTTGCATTTTTGCAAGTGCTGTATCCGCTCTTAAATGCCAAAAAGTCGGTGCAAGGGCGAGCGTGCCTGATTTTAAGGAAGTAACTGACTTTTTAGCAGAACATGGGATAGTATTATAAAAACAAAAGGGCAGATGTTCCAAAAACAGAACATCTGCCCTTTAGACTGTCGAAAAAGTCTATGTCTTGCAAAGAGATTGCATCTGCTACGCCTTACCCTGTTGATTTTAGGTCGAAAGACAACCTTGTTGTCATTTCATTCCGGTGCTGCCGCACCTCAATCCCGGCTAAAATGTGTCACCGACACATTTATTTACGCCGTGACGCCCACCCGAGCGGAGTCGATTTCTGCTTCGCAGAAACGATTGGGGCGTTGCCCCAAACCCCATAAATGCGGGGTTTTAAAGGGGCAGAGTCCCTTTGTCCGAGTTTCACGAAGTGAAACGATGGATTGCGTCAGGGTCTGGCTGACGCAACAGGGTTCGGCAACATATATTCAAAGTTTTTGCAGAAATAAGGTTTTTCTACACACAAAAGGGCTGATGTTCCAAAAACAGAACATCTGCCCTTTTTTGTTTTAGAATTTTTTGTTTTGAAGAGCTTCCTCTGTGTTTTTTGCCATTTCATCAGCGGACTTATTCTTATAGATAAGATAATAATAAATTGAGTTGATAATTGCAAGCTGTGCAATACGGGAATTAAGCCCCAAAATACTGTACTGTGTTTCGTTTGAAGAGGTAAAAAGAACAATGTCACTTTGTTTAACAATAGGGGATTTTCCGTGATTTGTAATGCTTATTGTGGTTGCGCCCTTGCTTCTGGCAATTTTTAAAGCCTCAACAATGTCTTTAGAGGAGCCTGAATGAGAAATACCGATTGCAACATCATTCTCTGTCAAGTGGGATGCATTGATTGCCTGAAAATGGCTATCGCTGAAGGCAACCGCCCTGTAGCCTATACGGAGCAGCTTGTGTTGAAAATCCATAGCAATTGAGGAGGAGTTACCCAAGCCGTAGATGGCAATGGAGCTTGCGTTTAAAATCTTTTTTGCCGCAGCTTCAAGCATATTTGTATCAAGACTTTTCTTTGTCATTTCAAGGGAGCAATATATGTCGTTTGAAACCTTGTCAAAAATTTCCATACAAGAGTCATTTTCGGTAATAACATAAGAGTTTCCTATACTGCCTTCTTCGCGGGCAAGGGAAATTTTAAGCTCCTGATACCCTTCAAAGCCAAGTCGGTGAGCAAATCTTACTACGGTTGCTTCGCCGCAGCCGCATTGCTCTGCAAGCTCACTTATAGAAAGGGGAACAATCCCCCCGGGATTTTTAAGAAGCCAGTCTGCTATACGTTTTTCGGCATAGCCCATTTTATCGTAAAGAACAGAAATCTTTAAGGTTGTTTTGTTCATAATAATCTCCATTCCGCCGCTCTGCGTCAGCACAAATAGAAATGAAATTTCTCTTATCCGCAGAGCAAGGAATGATAAGAGATTATTTCGTCCATGTGCATTTCCGAGCATTTATGCGAGGAAAATTTTGCACGGACAATAAATTCCGCCGGAGGCTTAACGTGAAAGTTCCTTTCACGTTAATCTCCTGAAAATATATTCTAATATATTCAAATATACCATAATGAACAGGGTTTGTCAACAAAGCGGGTTTTGAGAACAGGGATTGTTGACAAAGGTATTCTTTATTGATATACTTTTAAACAAATAAGATTGACAGGAGAAAAAGGTTATGGAATATAAGCAGTTGCAGGATATGAAAATGTCAAATATTGTTCTGGGCACAGAGGGCTTCGGGGAGAGAATAGACAAGGAAACAGCATTTGAGCTTATGGATTTTTATATAGAAAAAGGCGGCAATGTTATTGATACGGCACGCTTGTATTGCGGCGGAAAAACAGAAGAGGTTGTAGGAGAATATATAAAAGGAAAAAGGGACAAGGTATTTATTTCAACTAAATGCGGTCATCCCGTTACCCTTCAGGATTTAACCCGCAGCCGTCTTGATAAAGAGGATATATTATGGGATGTAGATGCCAGTCTGAAGGCTCTTGATATTGATTACATTGATATTCTGTGGCTCCACAGGGACGATGAAGAAAAGCCTGTAGGTCCCATAATAGAAACCCTGAACCAACTTATAAAGGAGGGCGTAGTGGGTCATATTGGCGCATCCAACTGGTCTTATGACAGAATAATGGAGGCAAACGAATACGCAAGAGAAAATAATTTAGTTGGCTTTTGTGCAAGTCAGGCTCTGTATAACCTTGCTACCCGTTCAAAGGTTTGGGATTACAAGCTTGCCTATATTGATGAGGAAAAAGAGAAGTATGACAGGGGCAATATTCCCGTATTTGCTTTTTCTTCCCAGGCAAAAGGATTTTTTGAGAAGTATGCCGAGGGGAATTTATCACCCAAGGCAAAGGAAAGATACTTAAATGATGGCTCTTTGAAAACTTTTAAGCTGATTGCCGAGAGGGCAGAGCGGGACAATATTACCATTTCCTGCGCTAACCTTAAAATTCTTCAGGAGCAAAGTAATTTTGATGTATTCCCAATTATTGGACCCTCTAAACTTTCACAGCTTAAGGATACGCTTAATATAAAATAACGGAAAAGGAAGATAAAAATGAAAAATTTTGTATACTATACTCCCACAAAAGTTTATTTCGGTAAAGATGAGGAAATGCGTGTGGGACAGCTTATAAAGGAATTTGGTGCAAAAAAGGTGCTTATCCATTACGGAAGCAAATCTGCAGTGGAGAGCGGACTTCTCTCCCGGGTAATTGAGTGTATAGAAAAAGAGGGAATATCCCATGTAGAGCTTGGGGGTGTTGTGCCAAATCCCGAATTGCGTCTTGTTAGAGAGGGAATTGCTCTTTGCCAAAAAGAGGGCGTGGACTTCGTACTTGCTGTAGGGGGCGGCTCTGTTATTGATTCTGCCAAGGATATTGCAAACGGTGCGGCAAACCCTGATACAGACGTATGGGAATTTTCCCTTAAAAGAGCAATTCCAAAGAAAACTCTTCCCAAGGGAGCAATCCTTACTCTTTCGGCGGCAGGCTCGGAAATGTCATCCTCCTGTGTTATAACCAACACAGAAACAGGACAAAAAAGAGGATATAACGGAGATTTCAACAGGTTGAATTTTGCTATAGAAAACCCCGAGCTTACATATACAGTAAGCCCTTACCAGACCGCTTGCGGTACAGTTGATATTTCTATGCATACAATAGAGAGGTATTTTTCCAAGGGGGCTGACACATATTTGACAGACGGAATTGCCGAGGCGGTTATAAGGTCTGTTTTTAAGGCGGGCAGGGATGCTATAGAAGACCCTTGTAATTATACCGCCAGGGCAAATATGATGTGGGCGTCATCTGTGGCACATAATGACTTGACCCACTGCGGACGGGATTATGTTCTTGCGGTGCATCAGCTGGAGCATGAGGTTTCGGGAATGTATCCTGAAGTTGCCCATGGGGCGGGACTTGCAGCCCTTTGGTGCAGTTGGGCAAGATATGTATACAAAGCAAACCCCCAAAGATTTTTGCAGTATGTAAGGAAAATCTGGGAAGTAGATGAAGAAAATACAGATATTGCCATATTAAAAGGAATTGAGATGCAGGAAAATTACTACAAGGCTATTGGGATGCCAATTTGTCTTGAAGAGCTTGGAGTAAAAGAAGAGGATTTACCTGCTCTTGCATATAATTGTACCTATGAAAAAACCAGGGTTCTTCCGGGGGATATGGAGCTTGGTTATGAGGAAATTCTTGACATATACAAAATGGCATTAAAAAATGATAAGCTGTGAGAAAAACAAAAAGCTCTCCAAAACTATTTGGAGAGCGAGTAAACCTTTGAATCAGTGTTGCTTTTTAATGCCTTGACTGGGGGATTTGCCGAAGTATCTTTTGTAGGCTCTGAAAAATACGGAATAATCAGAGAACCCGCATTCTGAATATACTCTCGATGGGGCACAGCCGATGTCAAGCATGTTTTGTGCTGCAACAAGCCGCTTTATGGTGATATATGACCAGACAGAGCTACCGAAGTTTTTCTTGAAAAGTCGGCATAGCTGGGACTTGCTTAAAAAGAATTTGTCGCAAATGTCGTCAAGAGAAATTTGGTTTTCAAGGTTTTCGTTTATATATCTTGCTATTTGCTGCGCAGAGGTTTTTCCTCCCTCCACATTCTGGAAGCCTGAATTATTAAAGGCAATGAGAATTTCGTTAAGAAGAGGGAAGAGATTTGTTTCAAGCTGAAGTCCGCGATTAGAGGTTTCTGCCATCATATTGTTAAGGAGAGCAATATACATTTCGGAATCAGGATTTTCGCTGCGGAGAAGATTGTACTTTCCGGGCTCCCGATTTTCAAAGGGTGCCAGCAAAAGCTGGTCTGGGTCAAGAGTTTGAATGAAGTTTTTCTTGAAATGAAGAGCAAAGCGCTCGTAGGGAATGTCCGTATTCAGCTCAATAAAATGAGATTCTGTATTATTTGTTATAAGAACATCTCCGGGAAGCAAGGGGTATTTATTACCCTCAATATAGTAATTACCCTCGCCCCCCAGAAAATAAAAAATTTCACAGTCGGTATGAGTATGCATATTGAACTTGAATTGCTCGGGATGCTCGTCCACAGAATGATGGCATATTATGTTATTGTTTGAAAACTTGAAAAATCTACTCATTTTAATCACCTTGCAGTATTATAACACAACTTGCTAATATTTGCAATATATATGCAAATATTAGCAATTTAATTGTGAGAAATATTGTGATATTATATAATAACAAAATAAGAAAAGGAAGTGAATGCATTGAAGTTGACCTTTCGCTGGTACGGAAATGATGACCCCGTTACCCTGGAAAAGATTTCCCAGATTCCTACCATGAGCGGTATTGTATCTGCAGTATACGATGTTAAGCCGGGCGGAGTATGGAGCAATGAAAGCATTGAAAAAATTAAAGCAGAGGCAAATGCTCACGGGCTTGAGTTTGAGGTGGTGGAAAGTGTTCCCGTGCCTGAAGACATTAAGCTGGGGAATGCAAATGCGCCGCAGCTTATAGAGAATTATTGTGAGAATATTCGCAGACTTTCAAAGGCAGGGGTAAAGTGTATCTGTTATAACTTTATGCCCGTTTTTGACTGGCTCCGCAGTGAGCTTGAACATCAACAGGCAGATGGCGCCAACGCCCTTGCTTATGATGAAGAAACAGTTCTTGCTATGAATCCTCTCCTTGGGGACTTATCTCTCCCGGGGTGGGATGCAAGCTATGAAAGTGATGAGCTTAAGTCCCTTTTAAAGGCGTATGCAGACCTTGGAGAAGAGGGGCTTTGGAAAAATGTTGAAACCTTTTTAAAGGCTGTAATTCCTGTTGCCAAGGAGTGCGGAGTAAATATGGCAATACACCCGGACGATCCGCCCTGGGGAATTTTTGGGTTGCCGAGGATTATTACCGACAAGAAAAATCTGCAGAGATTTTTAGACCTTGTTCCTGAAACAAATAACGGTTTAACTCTTTGTACAGGGTCGCTTGGCGCAAACCCCGATAATGATATGATTGATATGATAAACACCTTTGCGGACAGAATTCATTTTGTTCATTTGAGAAACATTAAATACACAGGCACAAGAAAGTTTGAAGAGGTTGGTCATCCCACAGATTGTGGCTCTATTGATATGTTTGGTATCGCAAAGGCATTGGTGGATAACGGCTTTGACGGCTATGTGCGTCCCGACCACGGAAGAATGATTTGGGGCGAAAAGGGAAGATATGGCTATGGCCTTTTTGACAGAGCTCTTGGTGCTACATATCTTTCGGGCTTGTTTGAGGCAATAGAGAAAATGAAATAGGAGAAAAAGTATGAAAAATATTGTAATAACAGGTGCAGGGGGTGTGCTTTGCTCTTCCTTTGCGGAATTTCTTGCAAAGAGTGGAAACAATGTTGCACTTCTTGACTTAAATGAAGAGGCGGCAAAAGCTGTGGCAGACAGAATTGTTGCAGACGGCGGAAACGCAAAGGCTTACAAATGTAATGTTTTATCCCGAGAGAATATCGGGGAGGTACATAACCAAATCTTAAAGGATTTCGGCAAGTGTGATATACTGATAAACGGAGCGGGAGGGAACAACCCCAAATGCACAACTCTGCACGAGGAATATGAAAAAGGGGACGAAAACGAAAAGGATTTTCTTACCTTTTTTAACATTGACGAGAGCGGATTTGATTTTGTATTTGACCTTAATATTAAGGGTGTGCTGCTTCCAAGCCAGATTTTTATGGCGGATATGGTAGGCAGAGAGGGCTGTTGTGTGCTTAACATTTCTTCTATGAATGCGTACAGACCTCTTACAAAAATTCCTGCATATTCTGCTGCAAAGTCTGCTGTTGGTAATTTTACCCAATGGCTTGCGGTTCACTTTGCAAAGGAGAACATCAGGGTAAATGCCATTGCTCCCGGATTTTTTGTTACTAATCAAAACAGGGCAATGCTGTTCAACGAGGACGGCACTCCCACCCCAAGAACAGACAAGATTTTGCGGTCTACTCCTATGGGCAGATTTGGAGAAGCGGAGGAGCTTTTAGGCACAGTAGAGTGGCTTCTTGACGAAAAGAAGTCGGGCTTTGTAACAGGAGTTACTGTCCCTATTGACGGGGGATTTTCTGCATATTCAGGAGTATAAGATTACCGAGCATTTTAACATGGCAGAAGGGAAAATTAACCATTGAAAATCGAGGTTCAGATAACTTCTGTCACCATAGGGTGACAGAAGTTATCCGAACCACGCCTTAAACTGCGTAATTTCGGTGTATTTCGTCTTGTCATCTTTGCAAGGCGTCAGCCTTGCTTCATCTTCCGCACCAAAATTCTCTCGAAATTTCATCAGTTTAAGGTCGAAGAATTTTCAAAGAGGGAATTTTATGCTTATGCAAGGCAAAAACGCAGGTAATCCTGACGGATTACCGAGTATTTTAACGTGGCAGAAGGGAAAATTAACCATTGAAAATCGAGGTTCAGATAACTTCTGTCACCCTAAGGAGAATTTTAAATGTCTACTATTAAAATTTATGCTTTTTCGGATGAGGCAAGTACTATTCTTGAAGAACAGATAGCTGCTCTTAAACGAAATAATCTAAATGGTATGGAAATCAGGAGTGTTGATAATGAAAATATTGCTGATATCTCCATAGAAAAAGCAAAAGAAATTAAAAAGCAGTTGGATGATGCAGGACTTGAGGTGTGGTCACTGGGCTCGCCCTACGGAAAAATTCAGATTGACGGAGATTTTGACGGGCACATAGAAAAGTTGAAGAAATCTTTTCAGGTTGCACAGGTTCTTGGTGCAAAAAATATCCGTATGTTTTCGTTCTATATGCCAAAAGATGGTGAATATAAGGATTATAAAAATCAGGTAATAGAAAAGCTGGGCAAAATGGCAGAGCTTGCAAAAGAAAACGGAATTTATCTTTGCCACGAAAACGAAAAGGGCATATATGGCGACGTGGCAGAACGATGCCTTGAAATATTTAAGGCGGTACCTTATCTCAAAGGTGTGTTTGATCCTGCTAATTTTATTCAGTGCGGACAAGATATAAAAGAGGCGTGGGACCTCCTTAAAGATTACATTTTTTATATGCACATCAAGGACGCCACTCATGAGGGAGATATTGTTCCCTCTGGAGCAGGGATTGGAAATATCGCCTATATTGCAAAGGAATTTATTAAAAAAGGCGGTACTTCCTTTACAATAGAGCCCCATCTTACTGTTTTCAGGGGACTTGCTGACCTTGAGCAGGAAGGGGAAACAAGTAAGGTTGGACAGAGGTTTGTATATGCAAACTCAAATGAAGCCTTTGATGCGGCGTGTGCTGCATTCAAAGAGCAGATTTCTTGAGAGGATAACTAAAGCTGTCAAGCAGGATATTAAAAAACCTTTAAATCGCTTTTGCGATTTAAAGGTTTTTTGTTACATATTGTGTGCTTCGAAGAAATTCTTGTACATTTTTTTATAGTCAGAGGGAGAAACCTGTTTGTATTTTTTAAAGGTACGATTAAAGTAAGACAGAGAGGAAAAGCCTACCTTGTAAGAAATTTCGGAGAAGGTCATTTCTGTAGAGAATAGCTCCTCTGCTTTGCACACCCGGACAAAATTCAGGTAATCGAAAATAGTTATTCCTGTGATTTTCTTAAACAGTCTGCAAAAGTATTCCCGATTGAGAGAGAGCCTATCTGAAATATCTTCAAGAGTTAATTGCTCGTCATAGTGATTATCAATATAGTCAAAAACAGGGAGAATTCTGTTCATAAGCTTGATATCTACAAACTTGTCCTCGATATTGATAAGGCCTTTTCTGTGAAGAATGGCAAGAATTCTGTATATATCAGAGGTTATGTAAAAATCGTTTGAGGTGATTTTTTCTGCATTTTTTTCCACCATATCAAGAATACAGGAAAGCAATTCATCATAATCGGGGTCGCTTGCCCTGAATATAAAAATGGGAACAGCGTTCATCTCTAAAAAATATGACAGATACTTAAGGTTGTTTCTAAAGCTTACAGGATTGCGAAACTGAACGAGAACCTGTGAAGAACCGTCTTCGAGAAATTCGGTAGAATGAGAGATTTTGCTGTTTATAAAAATAATTTCCCCCTGATTTGCGATTTGAGCCTCTTTGTCGGTTTTTACACGCATACTACCTGTGGGAATATAGAGAAACTCAAGCTCGGTATGGAAATGAAAGACTGACAGTTCCCCTTTGACCCAGGGCTTGCCCTCTAAAATATTTGCAGTTCTGTTTGGATTCTTGTAAAATATCTTTTCGTTTATCATAGAAAATACCCCACAGTCAATATTGTTAAAACATTAGTCAATATAATTATAGAACAAAGTATGCAAATAGGTTATTATTAGTATATCACAGAATATATTTAAAATCAATATTTTAAATTAAAAGGAGTGTTATAAAAATGTCAAAAGGAATTTTGGATGCGTTTATGTATGACCAGAGTGAACAGGTTATAGATGAAACCAAAAAGGTAAAAATAGGTATTATAGGTACCGGATGGATTGCAGAGGCTCATATTGAACAATACCTTCAGATGCCTGATGTTGAAATTGTTGCAGGAGCAGACCTTGTTCCCGGTAAGGCAAAGGCTTTCTTTGAAAAATTTGGTGTTGAGGGGGCAAAATGCTACAACAGCCATAAAGAGCTTATTGATGCAGGAGAGGCTGACGCAGTAAGTATTTGTACATACAACGCAACCCATGCAGAATGTGCTATCTATGCCCTTGACCATGGTGTAGACGTTCTTCTTGAAAAGCCTATGTGCGTTACAATAGAGGAAGCTGTTGAAATCTGCAAGGCAGAAAAGAGAAGCGGCAAGATTTTGTCAATCGGCTTCCAGCCCAGATTTGATAACAATATGAAGATGGTAAAACAGATTGTGCAGTCAGGTGTTCTGGGTGATATTTACTACATTCAGACAGGCGGCGGAAGACGCCATGGTATTCCCACACCCTTTGGCACAACCTTTATCGAAAAGGAAACAGGCGGAATCGGTGCTTTGGGCGACATAGGTTGTTATTCACTGGATATGGTGCTCAATGCAGTTGGATATCCCAAGCCCCTTACAGTAACAGGCTATATTTCCGATTTCTTCGGCACGGACCCTGATTATTATACTTCAGACGGCAAGCCCGCTGAATATGCAGAAAAATTCGGAGTAGACGATTTCGGCGCAGGCTTTATTCGTTTGGAGGGCGGAATTATCCTCGACTTCAGAATTTCCTGGGCAATGCACATGGATACTCCCGGTGACTCACTCATTCTTGGAACAAAGGGCGGACTCAGGATTCCTTCAACTGATTGCTGGAATGGTTCTATCGGCGGACCTCTCAAGCTCTATCAGAGAGTTGCAGGCAAGGATGTTATTACAGAATTCCCCATGTGTGATGGTCAGCAGTACAGCAATTTCTATCTTAAGGTAAGATCCTTCCTTGACGCAGTTAAGACGGGGGACAAGGCGCCTATTTCTTCAAAAGAAATTATACTCAACCAGGCTATTATTGACGGTATTGTTAAGTCAAGTCAGCTTGGCAAGGAAATCGAGATAGAAATCCCTGAAATATAATGGAGGGTAAAACCATGATAAGAGTTTTAGTGTGGAACGAATTCTGGCATGAGCAGGTGCAAGACAGCAAGCCCAAAGAGGTATATCCCCAGGGTATTCATAAGGCAATTGCGGATTTTTTAAAAAGCGATGACATATATGTAGAAACGGCAACTCTTTATGATGAAAATTGCGGTATCACAGAGGAGCGTCTTGATAATACAGATGTACTTCTCTGGTGGGGACATTGTAAACATGGAGATGTTCCTGATGACATTGCAAAGTTTGTACATAAAAAGGTATTAGAGGGAATGGGCTTTATTGCACTTCACTCTGCTCACTTCTCAAAGCCATTTACTATGTTGATGGGTACAACCTGCTCTCTCGGCTGGAGAGAGGACGGGGATATGGAAAGAGTATGGGTTTGTAAGCCGTCTCATCCTATTGTGCAGGGTATTGACAGATATATAAAGCTTGAACATGAGGAAACCTATGCAGAGCCCTTTGATATTCCCGAGCCTGACCAGACTATAATGATTGGCACTTATGAAGGTGGCGAGGTGTTCAGGTCGGGTTGCTGCTTCTTCCGTGGAAATGGAAAGATATTTTATTTCCAGCCGGGACACGAAACCTGTCCAACATACTATAACAAGGATATACAGACGGTAATACGAAATGCGGTATATTGGGCAGCACCTCAATACAGAGGGGAAATTACCTGTCCCTGGATTAAAAAGCCCGAATAAGCATATATAAGAAAAGAGGTCATTGAATATGAAAAAATTTAAAGTAGGTCTTCAGCTTTTCAGCATTCGAGAGGAAATGGCAAAGGACATGGACAAAGCTCTTGCAGCTGTAAAGGAAATAGGCTATGATTATGTTGAATTTGCAGGTTTTTATGATAAGCCTGTAGAAGAGATAAAAGCATTGCTTAAGAAGCACGGATTAGAGGCAGTTTCTGTTCATCAGGCATACGCACCTCTTGTTGATGACAGAGAGGCAACCCTTGAATATTTAAAGGAGCTTGGGGTTAAGTACTGTACAATTCCCCACTATCCTTACGAGAAGCTCACAAATGAGTGGGACGAAACAGTAAAGTTTATGACCGAGCTTGGCGAGGATGTAAACAAAAAAGGTATGAAGCTTTTATACCACAACCACGAGTTTGAATTTGAAAAGCAAGATGGCAAGCCCATGCTCAACAGACTTTATGAGGAAGTACCAAGTGAATATCTCAATCCCCAGTTTGATACTTGTTGGGTGCATTATGCAGGGGTAAATCCTGCAGAGCATTTAAAGAAGTATGCAGGCAGAATAGAAGTTGTTCATATTAAGGACTTTGTTTGTGACAAATTTGGTGCAGGCCCCGTTTACGAGCTTATCGGCGAGATTGACACAAAGAAGGGCGTATCAAGAGAGGATAACGGTTTCAGATACAAGCCTATCGGAAGCGGTATTCAGGATTGGAAAGCTATTCTTGAGGCTTGCGAGGAAGCCGGCACAGAGTATGTAATCGTAGAACAGGATTCGTGGTACGATTCTACAGGTATTGAAGAGGCAAGAAAAAGCAGACAATATTTAAAGGATAGCTTTGGTATTTAAGTAAGGGAGAGATAAATATGAAATTATCAGTAATGTCCCCTGTCCTCAACGATATGGGACTTGAAAACGCAATCAAATATTTAGGCGAGCTTGGGGTTGACAGCATGGAGCTTGGAGTTGGCGGTTATCCCGGAAAGGCCTTGTGTGATGCAAAGGACTTTCTTGATAACCCCGAAAAAATTGAAAACCTTAAGGCTTTGCTTAAAGACAGCAACATAGAGCTTTCTGCTGTCAGCTGTCACGGAAATCCAATTCATCCCAACGCAGATATTGCAAAAGAGTTTGAAACAGATTTTGACAATGCGGTTTTGCTTGCAGAAAAGCTTGGAGTGGAAACTATAATCGGCTTCTCGGGATGTGCAGGAGATTGCAAGGACAGCAAAAATCCTAACTGGGTTACTTGTGCATGGCCACCTGATTATCTTGAAATTCTTGATTGGCAATGGAATGAGGTTCTTATTCCCTACTGGAAAAACAAGGTGGAATTTTGCAAGGCTCATGGAATTAAAAAGATTGCATTTGAGATGCATCCGGGCTTTATGGTATATAATCCTGAAACTCTCCTTCGCTTAAGAGAGGCAGTTGGAGAAATCATAGGCGCAAACTTTGACCCCAGCCACCTTTACTGGCAGGGAATAAAGCCTGTTGAGGCAATTAAGTGTCTTGGTGCTGAAAACGCAATTCACCATTTCCACGCAAAGGATACAAGAATTGACGAAAGCAACACAGCTGTAAACGGCGTTCTTGATACAAAGAGTTATGGAGATGTATTGGGTCGCTCCTGGGTGTTCAGAACAGTTGGTTATGGTCATGGAAAAGAAGAGTGGAATGATATTATAAGCACTCTTAAGGCAGTAGGCTATGACGGTGCTATCAGCATAGAACACGAGGACGGACTTATGAGCCCCAAGGAGGGTCTTGAAAAGGCAGTCAGCTTCTTAAAGGAAGTATTGATATACGAGGCTCCAGGCGAAATGTGGTGGGCATAAATTAAATACCAAATACCGAGGAAGTTTGTTCCTCGGTATTTTTCTATACCCAAAATATGCCTTCTTAAATTATGCGTTTGTTGGGAATTTATATTGACTTTTGACAATAAATCGGGTAATATATATATTGATAAAAAATTGTCAAAACAAAAGGGGACAAGTATTATGGAAATGGAAAAAACTGCTTTTCATACCTATCCTGTTGTGTTTGCAGTGGAGAATGATTATCATATCTCTGTTTGTGTAAAAGAGGAAACCTTAATGTGGGTGAGAGTAAACGGGGTTGAATATTATGACCATTCAAACGGCATACTTCGTTCAGCTTCCTTTTTACATAAAATTATTGTACCTATGAGTGAGCTTGACAGGGCAGAGAGCTACACAGTTTGCTATCGCCGTGTTATAGACAGAAAGCCTTATTACAGCGAAACAGGGGAGATTGAAGAATATACCTTTGATTTTAAACCCTATAAATCAGGGGATATTAACATTTATTGTATATCCGATGCACACTACAGAACAACAGGCCCCGTTAAAGCGGCAGAGTATTTTGGTAAAACTCCTGACTTGCTTATATTAAATGGTGATATTCCTGACCACAGTGGCGTTGTGGAAAATTTTAAAACCATATACGAAATTGGGGGAGAGATATCAAAGGGCAATATTCCTGTGATTTTTTCAAGGGGAAATCACGACACCAGAGGAATTTGTGCAGAGCAGCTGGAGCATTATACCCCAACTTCCTTCGGTAAATCCTACTACAGCGTAAAGCTTGGTGAGCTTTGGTGTCTTGTTCTTGATTGCGGCGAGGATAAGAGAGACGGCAGTATTGAATACGGAAACACCATTTGCTGTCACAGTATGAGAATTGAACAGACAAAGTTTATCGAGAATATAATTAAAAATGCCGACACAGAATAT
Source organism: Clostridia bacterium (assembly GCA_017436135.1). The sequence goes on from JAFSDQ010000019.1 coordinate 35,839, forward strand.
AATGCAGAGAATGTAAAAAAGAAAATGGTTGTTTGTCATATCCCCTTTACTATGGTTGACAAAGAGCCCTTTGACATAGAACAGGAGCTTTATGCCAAATGGACAGAGCTTGTAGCCGGGAATATAAATCCTGATTTTTATCTCTTTGGTCACAAGCACGAAAGCAGAGTTGTTATGCCGGGAGATGAGGATGACTTCCATAATCAGCAAAGACCTGTAATTCTTGCAGGGGTACCCATAGGTGATATTGCGGAACAAAAGTTTGAGGGATGTGCTGTTTCCTACAAGGGTAACAAAGTCAGCGTAGCTCATACAAACCAGGATAAAGAGGTTATCTGCGAAAATCATTGGGAAATATAGAAAAGTATAGCGACGGGAGAGATTTTTGTGACAAAGCTTTCAGGCATAGAACCCAAAGAGGTATTTGAATATTTTGAAAAAATATGTTCTATTCCTCACGGCTCGGGCAACATGGAGAGAATAAGTAAGTTTTGCCTTGATTTTGCAGAAGAAAATGGACTTAAAGCAATTCGGGATGATGGGAAAAACGTTATAATTTATAAAGATGGCACAGAAGGATATGAGGACGCAGAGCCGATTATTCTTCAAGGGCATATTGATATGGTTTGCCAGAAGACACCAGGCAGTATGATTGACTTCGAGAAAGACGGAATAGAGGCTTTTGAAGAAGAGGGATTTCTCCGTGCCAGGGGGACAACTCTTGGGGCGGATAATGGAATAGCTGTTGCTATGATAATGGCAATTCTTGCAAGAAGAGATTTATCCCACCCTCCCATTGAGGCAGTGCTTACAACAGACGAAGAGATTGGAATGTTAGGTGCAAGTGCCCTTGATGAAACTGTGCTTAAGGGTACGCGAATGATAAATCTTGATGCAGAGGAAGAGGAATATGTAACCGTTTCTTGTGCAGGGGGAAGTGATTTTAAAATCTTCTTGCCCTTTCAAAGAGAAAAGGTAACAGGTACAAGAATGGAAATTGAGCTTGAGGGCTTGCTTGGAGGTCATTCGGGAGTTGAGATTGACAAGGGCAGAGTAAATGCCAATATTCTTATGGGCAGAATGTTGAGGTATTTGCACAATAACACAGACCTTGATATTATAAGTGTAAACGGCGGCGACAAAATGAATGCAATTCCACGATACTCCAGTGGGGAAGTAATAGTAAGGGATGCAGAAAAAGCCGAAGAACTGCTTCGGTCTTATTTTAAAATTATAAAAGAAGAAATACAATCAAGAGAGCCCGGGTGCGAGTTGAAAGTAACCCGCTGTGAAAAAGGGGAATTTCATTCTCTTTGCAAAGATGCTGCAAACAAGCTTGTTTATATGCTCCTTACCACCCCTGACGGGATATTGGAAATGAGCAGGGATATAGACGGACTTGTTGAAACATCATTGAATCTCGGGGTGCTTGAAACAGGAGAGGACAAAATATTTATGCAGTATGCTCTGCGAAGCAATAAGGCATCAGCGTTGGACTTTTTAGAGGACAAGCTTTCTGTTTTTGCCGAATATAACGGCTGCAATGCTGAAATTTCGGGAAGATACCAGCCGTGGGAATATAAAGAAGCTTCGGCGCTTCGGGATTTATATATAGAAACATACCAAAAGAAATACGGGAAAGCTCCGCATATTTCAGCTATTCATGCAGGGCTCGAATGTGCAGTTTTCTCGGATAAGATAAAGAATTTGGATTGCATTGCAATAGGCCCCGATATGATGGGGGTTCATACAACAGAGGAAAAGTTGAGTATTTCATCTGTAAAAAGGGTTTATGACTGCTTGTGTGACACCTTAAAATACTGCAAATAATAAAAAATATATAATGTCAAAAAAGACAAGATGGAGGAATTATGGAAAACAAAGAATTTAAACCTTATGTCCCTGCGGAAAAGGTGACTCCCGAGATTACCGTTACGTCAATCATTATGGGTGTTATCCTGGCAGTTGTATTCGGTGCGGCAAATGCCTATCTGGGACTTAGAGTTGGTATGACAGTTTCCGCATCAATCCCTGCGGCAGTTATTGCTATGGGAGTAATACGAGTGCTTATGCGTAAAAACTCAATACTTGAAAGCAATATTGTTCAAACAATCGGTTCTGCCGGCGAATCTCTGGCGGCAGGAGCTATATTTACTCTGCCGGCACTGTTTTTATGGGCGGCAGAGGGCAAAGCAGACAAACCCGGCATGCTTGAGATAACCCTTATTGCCCTGATTGGCGGTTTGCTTGGTGTATTCTTTATGGTGCCTCTCCGTAATGCTCTTATTGTAAAAGAGCATGGAATTTTACCATACCCTGAGGGTACAGCCTGTGCGGAGGTTCTTCTTGCAGGAGAAGAGGGCGGTGCAAACGCCTCTACTGTATTTGCAGGTATGGGCTTTGCGGCTTTATTTAAGTTTATAATTGACGGACTTAAGCTTGTTGCAGGTGAGGTTTCAGCATCTGTTAAAGGCTTTGCAGGTGAAATAGGAACACAGATTTATCCGGCTGTAATGAGCGTGGGCTATATATGCGGAGCAAGAATTTCTTCATATATGTTCGCAGGCGGTGCATTGAGCTGGCTTGTACTTATTCCGATTATAGTGCTGTTTGGTGAAAATGTTGTTATATACCCGGGGACAGTAAGCGTTGCCGAGATGTATGAGGCAGGCGGTGCAAGTGCTATCTGGAGCAGTTACATCAGATATATTGGTGCAGGTGCCCTGGCAGCCGGTGGTATTATCAGCCTTATCAAATCCCTCCCCCTTATTGTAAAAACCTTTGGGGGCGCAATGAAAAGTGTGGCAGGAAGCAAGGCTCAATCTCTTGACCGTACAAGCTCCGACCTTAATATGAAGGTTGTGCTTGGCGCAATTGCTTTGCTGACACTTCTTGTATGGCTTATTCCTGCAATTCCTGTAAGTCTTTTGGGTGCGGTGATAATTGTTGTATTTGGTTTCTTCTTTGCAACAGTTTCATCACGAATGGTTGGCTTGGTGGGAAGCAGTAATAACCCTGTGTCAGGTATGGCGATTGCAACTCTGCTCATTGCAACTCTCATTTTAAAGGTTACAGGCACAACAGGTGTTGTTGGAATGTGCAGTGCAATTGCAATAGGTTCGGTAATTTGTATCGTGTCTGCCATTGCGGGGGATACATCACAGGATTTAAAGACAGGATATATTCTTGGGGCTACTCCAAAGAAACAGCAAATCGGTGAGATTATTGGTGTAGTTGCAGCGGCACTTGCTATAGGCGGTACACTTTATCTTTTAGACAGTGCGTGGGGCTTCGGAACAGAGGAACTTGCTGCACCCCAGGCAACCTTGATGAAGCTTATTATCGAGGGTGTCATGGAGGGAAATCTCCCCTGGGCACTTGTGTTTATCGGTGTATTTATTGCAGTAGTGGCAGAGGTTGTAGGAATTCCTGTTCTTCCCTTTGCAATTGGTGTTTACCTCCCTGTACAGCTCAATGCTTGCATTATGGTTGGCGGACTGGTAAGACTTGCTCTTGATAAGCTTAACCGCAAAAAGGAAGAAAAGGAAGCTATTGTAAACGACGGTGTACTTTTCTGCTCGGGTATGATAGCGGGCGAGGGTCTTGTTGGTATTATTCTGGCGGTACTTGCAGTTGCAGGGGTTGATAAGGTCCTTGACCTTTCAGCAAGATTTAATATTCCCGCTCTGTATTCCAACATAGGAAGCCTTGTACTGTTTGCTGTAATTATCTTGACGGTGCTTAAATTTTCACTTTGGAAAAAGAGGAAGTAAGGAATGAAAAAGAAAAAGATTGACGGAAAGAATTATCTTGATAAAATTCCCGTCAGGAACAGCATATACAGGTGGTCTGCCGACGAAAACGGGGCTGTGACTCTTGAGGTTGAGAACAAAGGTGTTTTTAATAAAATTGCCCAGAAGCTTTTTAAAAAGCCGAAAATCAGCTATATTCATTTAGAAGAAACGGGAAGTTTTATATGGCCCCTTATAGATGGAGAAAAGACGGTTTTTGACCTTGGAAAAGAGGTTGAAGAGAAATTCGGCGAGGCCTCTCATCCTCTGTATGAGAGATTGATTACCTATATGAATACATTAGACAGCTATGGTTTTATAACCTGGCTGGAAGAAAGTGAATAACAAAATTCTGTGCTTTAATTAAGAAGTTTAAAAAGACAGCAGAGAATTTTGCAACGGCGGTATATCCATAGAGAAAAGCATTTTATGTCCTGGCGTGGGGATAAAAATGCTTTTCTCTGAATTAAGCGGGTGAGAAGTATATGGAATATAAGCTTAAAGAATTCAAAACAGACATTGCTGTTACCAAAATGGCAAACATACATTATTTTGAATTTATAAAAGAATATCATACATTCAAGGAAAAGCATGCCTTCAGGGAGCTTGTTTATGTTGACAGCGGAGCTATAAAGGTAGAGGCAGAGGGTTATTGCGGAACCCTTTGCAGTAAACAGCTTATTATTCATAAAAGTAACGAGGTACATTCTCTTTCATGCTTTGAAACAGATGCTCCCAATGTAATCATTATTGGATTTGAATGTGAGTCGGAAAGACTTGATGAATTTTCCCGTGAACCGCATACTTTGTCAAATGAACAAATCAGGATTCTCACAGAGGTAATCAAGGAGGGGAGATCGGTATTTCTGCCGCCCTATGATGTGCCGAATTTGAGAGATATGAAAAAGAGGAGTGACTTTCCCTTTGGCGCGGACCAGATGCTCAAGCTTAAATTTGAGATGTTTTTGATAGAGCTTATAAGAAATGCAGAAACCCATCCGAATTTGCCAAAGGAGGTTCGCACTGATTCGAAAACAGAAGAGATATTTACCTATGTGAATAATAATTATAAAGAAAAAATAACTCTTGATGATTTGTGTTTTATATTTGGGACAAATAAGACAACTATATGCAAAAGCTTTAAAGAAGCTTACGGAGAAACGGTTATTGGCTACATAAACAAATTAAGAATAAAATCCGCAAAGAAGCTTATGCGTGAGGGAGAGCTTAATCTTACCCAATTATCGGCGAGGGTGGGCTTTTCTTCAATCCATTATTTCAGCAAGCTTTTTAAAAGCTACGAAAATATGTCACCCTCGGAATATATAAATACTGTAAAAGCAAGACTTGAAGAATAAATACCCACCCGCACAGCGGGTGGGTATTTGTATAGGTATTAAAAATTAAAATATGCCTTTGCGTTCTCAAAAGAAACACCCTTAACAATTTTTTCTAAATATTCGGGGTCGTTGGGATATTCTCCTGCGTCTACCCAGGTGCCTATCAGGTTACAGAATATTCTTCTGAAATATTCGTGTCTTGGGTATGAAACAAAGCTTCTGGAGTCTGTAAGCATACCGACAAATTTGCCCAGCATACCAAGGTTTGCAAGAGCTGTCATCTGTGCCACCATTCCGTCACGGTTGTCATTGAACCACCAGCCCGAGCCGAATTGGATTTTGCCTTGAACAGGGCCTCTCTGGAAGTTACCCAGCATTGTACCAAGAACATAATTATCCTTGGGGTTCAAGGTGTAGAGGATTGTCTTTGGCAGAGAATCTTCGCTGTCCAGATTGTTAAGAAATGCAGAGAGATTTTCTGCAATGCACAGGTCATTGATACTGTCAAAGCCCGTATCGGGACCCAGTTTTTTAAGCATTTTTGTATTGTTGTTACGAAGAGCGCCGATATGAATCTGCATTGTCCAGCCAAGGCGAGAGTATTCAATAGCGCACTCACGGATAACAGCTGTCTTGAATATATCAATTTCATTGGAGGAGAGCTCTCCTCCGTTCATTTTCTTTTCAAACACAGCGCTTGCATCTCCCAATGCAAAGGGAACATAGTCAAGGGCGTGGTCAGAAAGACGGCAACCGTTTTCGTGGAAGTATGCAATTTTCTCTTTTATCCATTTAATAAGAGCAGAGTAGCTGTCAATTCCGTTGTCTTTGATATAGCCCTCAAACCATTCCTTGTCAATATTTACAGCCTTATCGGGACGGAAGGTGGGAAGAACCTTTGTGCCAAAGCCGTCAGCCTTTATCTGCTTATGAAATCTTAAATCATCAGCAGGGTCGTCCGTTGTACATATAATATCCACATTTGATTTTGAAATCAAGGCTTTTGCAGAAAAGTCGTCACCTTTGAGCTTTTCGTTACAGATATCCCAGATTTCCTTTGCGGTTTTATCGGAAAGAGGAATATCAATATCAAAATATCTTTTAAGCTCAAGAGCGGTCCAGTGGTAGAGAGGGTTGCCGATAAGATAGGGCATAGCACTTGCAAAGCCAACCCATTTTTCGTAGCTGTCCCCGTCTCCTGTGATAAGCTCTTCATCAATACCAAAGGTTCTCATTTGACGCCATTTGTAATGGTCGCCTCCCAGGAACAAATCATAGGTGTCTTTAAATTTATAGTCGGTTGCAATCATCTCGGGTACAAGATGACAATGATAGTCGATTATAGGCATATCCTTTGAGTAATCAAAGAAAAGCTTTTTGCCAGTTTCACTTGTAAACATAAAATTATCGTTAATAATTCCCATTTTATTACCTCCTAAAGCACAATGCCGTCTTTAAATATTGATATTTCTCTGTAGTTATTTATTTCGTTCTTCGTTTCTTCTCCCGATGCAACCTTGCACAGATAATCAAGGAACTCATCTGTAAGAGTATCCATATCCTTGCCGTTTATAAGGGGTGATGCATCAAAGTCAATCCAGTTTGTCTTTCTTTTTGCAAGGCTGTGGTTGGTGGCAACCTTAACCGTGGGTACAGGTGCGCCAACGGGAGTGCCTCTGCCTGTGGTAAAGAGAATAATGTGTACTCCTGCTGCAGTAAGATTTGTTATTGCCACAATATCGTTGCCCGGACCATTGAGAAGAGAAAGTCCGTTTTTGGAAATAACATCACCATAGTCAAGGACATCAACAACCTGACTGATGCCGCCTTTTTGAACACAGCCAAGGGATTTTTCTTCAAGAGTGGTTATTCCCCCTGCTTTATTTCCCGGGGAAGGATTTTCGTAAATAACCTGATTATGCCGTGTAAAGTAGTCCTTGAAATCATTTATAAGAGAAACGGTTTTATCAAACAGCTCCTTTGTGGGGCATCTTTGCATTAAAAGATGCTCTGCCCCAAACATTTCGGGGACCTCGGTTAAAATACAGCTTCCTCCATAGGATATAAGTCTGTCCGAGAGGGAGCCAACAAGAGGATTTGCGGTAATTCCGCTGTAGCCGTCGCTTCCACCGCATTTGAGCCCAACCTTGAGTCTGGATATGGGCACAGGAGTTCTCTCAAACTTTGAGGCATAATTTTTTAACTCATTTATAATGCGTATGCCCTCGCTGACTTCATCGTCAAAGTCCTGGGCATTCATAAACTTTACTCTGCTTGGGTTATATTCTCCTAAAACCTTTTTAAACTCTCCAATATTGTTGTTTTCACAGCCAAGACCTAAAACCAGCACTCCTGCGGCGTTAGGGTGGTTTACAAGACCTTTAAGTATAAGCTGTGTGGTTTTTTGGTCATCTCCCAGCTGGGAGCAGCCAAAGGGATGCTCGAAGGAAATAGCCCCTGTCATTTCGGAGAGCTTTTTGGATAGCTTGTTTACACAGCCTACTGTATTTATAATCCAGATTTCGTTTCTGATACCCACCTCTCCGTTTTCACGAATATAGCCCATAAAGGTTTTATCGCTGTCAATATGGGTAATGGGGGTGTATTGAGGATTATAGACATATTCAATGTTACCGCTTAAATTTGTTTTCATATTGTGGCTGTGAACATGCTCCCCCTTTTTTATGTCACAAATTGCGTGGCCTATGGGGTTGCCGTACTTGATGATGTCCTCACCGCTTTTTATATCAAAACGGGCGTATTTGTGTCCGTCCTCTAAATTTACCTCTACATTGTCAAGCTTATTTATTAACATATTTTTCCACCTCGTCTGCAAGATAGGATAAATCCTCGCCCCAGAAATCAGTGTTGCCTAAAATTTCGGGAATGGTAGCGGTTTTCATAAATTCCATAACCTTTGAATCATCATTGGGGGTGCCAACCTTGTAGAATTCTATAAGCTTTGCAAAGGAGAAAATAAGGTTTTTCGGCATTTCGCCTTTGCGGTTTATGTATTCCTGAAGTGAGGGAAGAACCCTTACCTTAAACTTGCTTACGGAATTCAAAGAAATTGATGCACACAGATGGCGGATAAAGGGATTCTGAAATCTTTCAAAAACATTGTCTGCATAATCCAAAAGCTCGCTCTCGGGCAAATCAAGCGTGGGAATAATCTCGTCGTAAACGCACTTTTTGACAAAAGAACTCATATTTTCGTCGTTCATACAATCACCGACAGTTTCAATTCCCTCAAGCATGGCATAGGGAATCATAGATGTATGGGCGCCGTTGAGAATACGAACCTTGCGGGTTCTGTAGCGCTCTAGATTATCAGTAACAATAATATTAAGGTCTGTCTTATCAAAGGGGAATTCCTTTGTGATTTCCTTCGGGCCCTCAATTACCCAAAGATGGAAAAGCTCACTTGTGTTGAGCATATTGTCCTCATAGCCAAGGTCTATATCCTCTCCCTTGGGGTAGCCTGTAACAATTCTGTCAACCAGAGTATTGTAGAAAATGTTGTCATTTTTTACCCAGTTTATAAAGTCGCCTCCATAGCCCCATTTATCGGCATATTTTAAAATATATTCACGGAGAGTTGTGCCGTTTTTGTCAATAAGCTCACATGGGAGAAAAATAAAACCCTTAAGCCCTAAATCAAAACGCTTTTTAAGAAGCATAGTAACCTTTGCGGGAAATGTCACGTTGGGTGCGTTATCAGGAATGTCTGCCTCGTTATATGCAATTCCTGATTCTGTTGTATTAGAAACAACAAATCTGAAATCAGGATTTTCTGCAAGAGAGAGGTATGCATCAAAATCACGGTAAGGCTGAACGGTTCTTGAAATACTGTCAACCAGCTTCTTTTCTACAGTTGGTACACCGTTTTTCATTCCGCGCATGATGTGGGTGTAGACACAATTTTGTTCCTCAAGTTTGTCACACATACCCATTTCGATTGGCTGAACAACAACCACACCTGCGTTAAAATCTGTATTTTCGTTTGTTACCTGAATTATCCAATCCACAAAACCCCGAAGAAATCCCCCTTCGCCAAACTGAATAACCTTTTCGCATCTTGTTGGTTTGTTAAACATGTTAAATTCCTCCAAACATTGTTATTATAATATTACAATAAATTTTATACACAGTCAAATATTTTTTAGTTTTTTAACACATTTTAAAAAATGCTCCCCACTAAATAATATTATTTATATTTTATAATGGATTTTTAGTATTTTCCTTTAAAAAAATGATTGTTTTACATAAAAACAAGAAAAAATTGCTTGAAATACTTTAAATATTGTGTTATGCTGATAAAAATGGGGGTGGATTTATGTATGGCAAGGTGTTTGAAAACCAGATATTTTCATATAACAAGGTAACAAACAGACGGTCATTTATGGAAGATTTTCATTACCATACGAATTACGAGCTTTACTATCTTATAGACGGTACTACGAAATATATCATAGGCGACGAGGCATTTCGGGTACAGTCGGGGGATTTTGTTTTTGTGCCAAAGAGTATACCCCATAAAACCGATAGTGAGGAGTGTTTGCATAACGAAAGGCTTCTTGTAAGCTTTGATGATTCTGTGTTTGAGGGGGATATGTCAGTTGTTCTGGAGGAGCTGTCACGAGAGAAACTGATAGCTGTTGACAAGAATAATCTTACTGATATAACAGAGCTTTTACAAAAACTGCAAATGGAATATTACAACAACTACCCTTATAAGGAAATTGTTTTTAAAAATTATGTAAGAGAGCTTTTAACGCTTATTTGCAGATATCGCTCTAAAGAAAAACAGATTATCTCTGATTCAGACAGGATAATCTATGAGATAGCAGACTACATATCAGCTAATTTTTCGGAGGAATTAAGCCTTGAAATGTTGAGTAAAAGATTTACAATAAGCAAGGGACAGCTTTCCCGTAAATTTCGGAGTGTAATGGGTACGGGCCTTAACGAATACATTCGATATATCAGGATATTGAACGGAGAAAGGCTTTTAAGAGATACCGGATTATCTGTAACCGAAGTAGCGGAGCGGTGCGGTTTTAATGACAGCAATTATTTTTCGGCAGTTTTTAAGGGGGCAATGGGAATAACCCCTTTGCAATACAGAAAAATCAGCAAAATTTAATATTAAAAAATTATTACGGGCATTGATTTTTAAAGAGATATAATATATAATGATTTCATTAAAAATGAAATCAAGGAATTGCGCTTTGTGCATTATAAAGGCAATTCAATTCATATAGTGTAGGGACCGGCGTCCTCGACGGTCCGCTTCCGAGAATTCATGGATGAAATCCAATTCATGACAATGACGGTTGTCGATTCATTAAATGGAGAAAGATATGAGGACAGGGAGTTTTTTTATGAAGGTGTATAATGTAGCGATTATAGGGTGCGGACAAATGGGCAAGGTTCATTTGGAGCACATATATTTTAAACCGGAGGTAAATATTATTTGCGCTTGTGACAATAACCCTGAAAAAGCAGAGGTGTTTATGCGTAAATATAATGCTCGATATATTGAAACGGATGCAGAAAAATGTATTTCAAGACCTGACGTGGACATTGTTATAATAGCAACCTATCCCTCGACACATCTTGAGCTTTTAAAGCTATGCATAAAGCATAAAAAGCATGTTATATGCGAAAAACCAATTGCTTCAAATTTAGAGGATGGACGTGAGTTTGTAAGACTTGTAAAGGAAAACCCTGATGTAAAGGTTTTAATCGGGCACCTGCTTCGGCATAATGCCACCTATAAGAGGGTGGCACAGATGATACATGACGGGGCAATAGGAAAGCCGATTATTATGAGAATGTCCCACAATCAGCACACAATGAATTGGGAAAGATACAAAAAACTGATAGAAGAAACTGCCCCCATTGTGGATTGCGGTGTTCACTATGTGGATATTATGCAATGGTTTACAGGGGCAAAGATTGTGGATGTTTCGGGTATAGGAATGCGCACAGATGATGATGTACCCGAGGGTAAGAATAATTATGAAATGCTGACGGCAAAGCTGGCAGACGGCTCGGTAGGATTTTATGAGTCAGGCTGGACCAAGGCTATATCCTCCAGCAATACAAAGGAGTTTGTAGGTCCCAAGGGCAGTATAAAGATTATTTATCAAAAGGACAGGATTGCTCATGTTGAGGAGGGGGATCTGATAGAATATTACTGCCTTGAAGATAAGAGCTATCGCTCTATCAATGTGGAGTCTAACCGACAACCCACTGATGCACAGCTCGACTATCTTATAAAAATGATAGAAGAGGATGTTCCTGCTGTTCCTACCATTGATGAGGTTATGTCAAGCTTTGAAACTGTGCTTAAAGCAGAGGAAATAATTAAAGTCACAAGTAAAAATAAACAATAATTTTTATACCAAGGAGGAAGAAAGATGAATTTAAAAGGAACAAAAACAGAAAAAAATCTTATGGAGGCGTTTGCAGGGGAGAGTCAGGCAAGAAATAAATATACATATTTTGCTTCCGTTGCAAAAAAAGAGGGCTATCAACAAATTTCAGAGATTTTTGAAAAAACTGCAAATAATGAGAAAGAGCATGCAAAGCTTTGGTTCAAGGCTCTCGGCGAGCTGTCTGACACAGCAAAAAACCTTCTCCACGCAGCAGAGGGCGAGAACTACGAATGGACAGATATGTACGACCGTTTTGCAAAGGATGCCGAGGAAGAAGGGTTTACTGCCCTTGCAGCACAGTTCAGAATGGTTGCTGCGATTGAAAAATCCCACGAGGAAAGATATCGTGCTCTTCTTAATAATGTGGAGATGAAAGCAGTATTTGAAAAGAGCGAAGAGGTTATGTGGGAATGCCGCAACTGCGGACACCTTGTTATAGGCAAAAAATCTCCCGAGCTTTGTCCTGTATGTGCTCATCCACAAAGCTATTTCGAAGTAAGAAAAGAAAACTATTAAAAGTAAATATAAAGCACCTGAAAACGGCAAGTTTTTCAATATGAAAAACTTGCCGTTTTTTACTTTTTTTTTTTACTTTTTTGGTATCTTAATTTCTAAAATTAAAAAAAGGTTACATTTGTCAGTTTTCTATTGACTCCAAAAGCAAAATATGATATTATGCGGGCGAGTTTAGAAAACTGACGAATCCGGAGGTTGTATAATGAGCAAAAAAGGAGATAAAATTTGGGCACTTTATGTTCCCCTTGCGTACTCCCTTGATGACGAAAAAAATACGAATTTAGAGTTTGAAGATGATGTTTGGAATTATATTCTTGATGAAGGAGAAAAGGTTGGTATAAACACTATTGTACTGGAAATAAACAATGGTATTGTTTTTCATTCCCACCCGGAAATTGCATCTCCTGATGCGTGGACTCATGCAAGACTAAAAAAGGAACTTGCAAAGTGCAGAGAAAAGGGTATTAAGGTTGTGCCTATGATGAACTTTGCATCTCCTCATGATGAATGGCTTTGCCAGTATCATCGTAAAATCTGTACTCCCGAATATTATCAGGTGTGCAATGATATTATAAAGGAAGCCTATGAGATGTTTGAACATCCTGAATATATTCATATTGCAATGGACGAAGAGGATGCAAAGCATGTAAAGGGGCATGAGCTTGCAGTTTACAGACAGGGCGAGCTTTATTGGCATGACCTTCGGTTCCTTATTGATTGTGTAAAGGCGACAGGCGCAAAACCCTGGATGTGGGCAGACCCGCTCTTTGACCACCCGGAGGAGTATATGAAGAGATTTGACCCTGATGAAGCACTTCTCTCCCCCTGGTATTATAACTCCTTTAATAAGGAGAAGTGGACCCCCATTTCTTCAAGAGAGGTTTATCTTACCTACTACAACGAGGGTGATTATAAGGATATGGGAATTGAATATGTAGAAGAGGACCCATTCCTTGTAAGAGTAAGAGAGATTGCGGTTCCTCTTCTTGAAAAAGGCTTCAGGTATGTCCCCTGTGCATCTGTTTGCAACAGATGTGATTATAACCATTCAGAGCTTATTGAATATTTCAAGACCAATGCAACAGAGGAACAAATTCCGGGCTATATTACCGCTCCCTGGTCGGCAATTAACAAAGAAGGCGCTGAACGCTACAGGGAATCATTTAAGTTTTTTAAGGAAGCAATAAATAAATTTTATAAATAAAAGGAGATTTTAACTATGTCAAAGAAACAAGAAAAAATGTGGGCGTTGCTTGTTCATCTCAGTATGAGCCAATGGGCTGTAAAGTATGATGAACTGCCCTTTGATGACGAGTTGTGGGATTATATTTTAGAGGAATCGGCAAAATCAGGGGTTAACACAATTGTTTTGGATGTAGGCGACGGTATTGAGTTTGGCAGTCATCCGGAGATTGCAACAAAGGGCGCATGGACAAGAGAACGCACCCGCAGGGAGGTTGCAAGATGCAAGGAATTAGGAATTGCCCTTATTCCAAAGCTTAACTTTGCATCACCTCACGATATTTGGCTTGGAGAATATCACTGGAAGCTCTCAACTCCCGAATATTACAGAGTGTGCAATGATTTGATTAAAGAAGTATACGAGATTTTTGACCACCCTGAATATATTCATCTCGGTATGGACGAAGAAGATGCAAAACACGTAAAGGGACATGAGCTTGCAGTATACAGACAAGGCGAGCTTTATTGGCACGATATTCGTTTCTATGTTGATTGCGTAAAGGATACAGGTGCAAAGCCCTGGATGTGGTCCTGTCCTCTCTTTGATCATCCCGAAGAATACAAGGCACACTTTGATGCAGATGAGGTAATCCTCTCACCCTGGTATTATAACGCATTCAGAAAAGAGCATTGGACTCCTGTTTCCTCAAGAGAAGTATATGTTACATACTACAACGAAGCAGAATACAAGGATATGAATATCCAGTTCGTAGAAGAAGACCCGTTCCTTGTAAACTTCAGAAAGGTCGCTCTTCCCCTTATGAAAGAGGGGTATAAGTATGTGCCATCTGCATCAACCTGCAACAAGTGCGATTACAATACAGAGGATTTGGTAGAGTATTTCAAGGATAATGCACCTGATAATCAGGTTGTTGGATTTATTACAGCTCCATGGAAAAAAACTTTGATGGAGAACAAGGAGGATTTTGATAAGTCCCTGAAGTTCTTAAAAGAAGCAAGAGAAAAATTCTATAAGTAAAAAGAGGGTTAAATATCATGCAGAAACAAGAAAAAATGTGGGCAATACTTGTTCATCTCAGCATGAATATGTGGAGGCTTAATTGCACAGAGCTTGAATTTGACGATGAAATGTGGGATTATATTATAGAGGAATCCAAAAAAACAGGCATTAACACAATTGTTTTGGATGTAGGTGACGGCATTGAGTTTGGCAGTCATCCCGAGATTGCAATAAAGGGCGCATGGACAAGGGAACGTACCCGCAAAGAGGTTGCAAGATGCAAAGAAAAGGGTATTGCTCTTATTCCAAAGCTCAATTTTGCAACTCCTCACGACAAGTGGCTTGGAGAATATCACCGGAAGCTTTGTACTCCTGAATATTACAGAGTATGCAATGATTTGATTAAAGAAGTATACGAGATTTTTGACCACCCTGAATATATTCATATTGGTATGGACGAAGAGGATGCAAGTCATGTAGCAGGGGACGAGCTTGCGGTTTACAGGCAGGGCGAGCTTTATTGGCACGATATTCGCTTCTACATAGATTGCGTAAAGGATACCGGTGCGAAACCCTGGATGTGGTCCTGTCCTCTTTTTGAACATCCCGAGGAATACAAGAATTATATAGAAGCAGATGAGGCAATACTTTCACCCTGGTACTACAACGCATTCAGGAAAGAGCATTGGACTCCTGTTTCCTCAAGAGAAGAATATGTTGAATACTATAACGCAGAAGAGTACAAGGATATGAATATTCAGTTTGTGGAAGAAGATCCGTTCCTTGTAAATTTCAGAAAAGTTGCTCTTCCCCTTATGAAAGAGGGATATAACTATGTGCCTTGTGCATCGGTGAATAACAGATGTGACTATAATACATCTGACTTGGTAGAGTATTTTAAGGATAATGCACCTGATAATCAGGTTGTTGGATTTATTACCGCGCCGTGGCAAAAAACTGCCCCCGAAAACAAGGATCGCTTTGAAGAATCCTTTAGATTTTTAAAGGAAGCAAAGGAAAAATTCTATAAATAAAAAGATGCAAAGTAAAACTGACGGTGAGATTACGCTGTCAGTTTTACTTTGCATTCAAACAAATAAAAATAAAATAAATGTGAAAATTTGCTTGACAAATGAAGAATTAGATGATATACTATACAAGTCGCATTTGAAGATGCGTTGTACGGAGAGGTGTCCGAGTGGTTTAAGGAGCTAGTCTTGAAAACTAGTGATGCGAAAGCACCCAGAGTTCGAATCTCTGCCTCTCCGCCATTTTTATTTTAAAGTGAATATTAAAAAATTCGGAGAAGTACTCAAGTTGGCCGAAGAGGCGCCCCTGCTAAGGGTGTAGGTCGTGAAAGCGGCGCGAGGGTTCAAATCCCTCCTTCTCCGCCAAAAAAGCAGAACCAAAGAGATATATTGTCGATTTGGTCAGCAACAGAGAGGGTTTGCGAGATTTTCGCAAACCCTCTTTCGTAATCAAAACTTGAAGATATTTACTTCTATTCAGGGGGATTTGAACTATGACTATGGAGTAAAATATGGCTTATAGCAAGAACTCACTGAATAGAGTTGAACCAACACTTATACAAATTAATATTGAATTTTGAGGCAATTTCTTTAATCAGAAGTTGCCTCTTTTTTTATGCCTAAAAACGAAAGGAGAGGATGAAATGTACACAGAAAAATTCTTGCAACAGGTACATCGTAAATTAATTGAAGCAGGTATTACAAATGCAAAACTAAGAGATACCTGCATTGAAATCTACGAAGGAGAAAATGAGATTTTCAAGATTGACAGAAAGGGTGGAATGTTTTATTCGGCAAACAATCAGAACAGAGGAATGGTTGATAAACTTCATAATAAAATACAGCCAATTGTTTGTGATGTAGATGAGTACCTCAAAGCAATGGAAAATAGTACAGAATTAAAGGCCATTGACTTTAATATGCCGTATAGAAAACTCGCTGAATTTAATGAGGTTGTATTTGCAGGTGTAGAGCATGAAGATGGCAGCTTTGAATTTGCAACATGGGATTATAGAAAAAACGCATTATATCACGGACATTACAATCCTGACTACCGGAAGGCGAAAGAAGATTTTGCAACTCGTTCGGGATTGGTCCAAAAAGGTTTGCTTTTCGAACCTAAAGAATATGTTGAGATATATCGTTGTATTGCAGATGTGAAATACCTTTATGACTTGAAAGAACCTCAATTGACAAGAGTTGAAAATGTTCAAGAAAAAATAGAAAACAGTCTTCAAGATTTTGATGAGTTATTTAAAGAAATTGTTTCACAGGAGGCAGATGAAGAAGAATTGGATGCAGAAGAAACTTTTGAACAAACAATGTAAACTGAAAGGAGAGTAAGTGAATGAGGCAGATGTTTCAAATTAAAACAGAATATCTTGATACAAGTATAGGCATTGATTTCCCGTGTACCAACAGTACACTATACGCAAAGCTTGCAGAACTGCATATGCCGGATGAAGAAAAGAAACGAAATCCGATTTTCATAAAAGAAATCGATTATGAAGAGTTAAAAGGACTTGAAGGACAGTTCATTGATCCAGATGTTTTGAACTTCATTGCACAGAAGATGGATAGCTTCGACAACAAAGAATTAAAGAAGTTTAATGCGATAGTAAGGACATATAACATTGACACACCAAGAGAGCTTGTAAACCTTACATACAATATGCATTACTACACTTTAATTGAAGATATGAGCAATGTCGAGGGAATCGGCAGGACACATATGCTTACAAGAGAACAGGCATTGTCAACTGATAACAGCGAAGGATACGACTTTTATAAAATCGGTCAGGAGCTTATGGAATCAGGAACAGGAAAGATGACACAGTACGGAATTATATTTGTAAATGATGATTTGGAATATGAAAAACCGTATGTCGGCAAATCATTACCATCGTTTGAGTATGATGGCAGCAAGCTCATTACTGTGGAATTGATAAACGATGACAAAAGTGCTTATGTTTATTTGCCGGATTGTCCGTTTGCCATTGACAGAGCTGTAAACAGAATTGAGGCAGAGTCTGTTGAAGATTGCAAGGTGTATGTAGATGGATGCAACATAGAAGAAGGCTATGAAACAATTCTTAAAGATGTGCTTGAAAACGAGGGAGTACATGCACTAAACAACTTCGTTGCGGAGCTAAAAAAATTGGACCGCTGGAGATTGTACGATTTTAAGGCAATTATCGAATATGCTGATGTATCTGACAGCGAAAATCTGATAAGACTTGCACAGAACATAAATTGCTTTATTGTCTACGATGAGGTTGACAATGCAGAGGAACTTGCTCGTGAATGGATAGATGCCCACGATGAGTATTATATCAATACCGACCTGCAGGACTTCTTTAATTATGAAGAGTATGGTGAGTATTTGGCTAAAAACTTTGAAGGAAAATTCCTCGGTGCATCAGGCTTTGTTGGAATTAAAGAAGAATATGATTTGAAAAAGATATTGGTAGATGAGCAGGAACAAGAAGAGGGCATGCAAGGCATGTCCGGTATGTGAAAGGAGAAAAAGTAAATGTCAGAAGGAAGAATTTTAGCAGTAAAAATTGATGGAAAATTGTTTGATAAACTTGATGAGTTGGTAGAACAAGAAAACATCACCAAGCAAAAGTATGTTTCAGAGCTTATCAGCAAGGATATTGGGCTGAGAATGCAGCAAAAGGCAGAGCAGGATAAGGAACTCGATATAAAGCATACAGACGGAATTAAAACGTTGGATAGAAATGAGGTTATGGATGCTATAGATGACTTTATGCTCAAAAATCGAAGAATTCCGAAACAAACAGAGTTCAAGAATGAAAACGGACTTCCATCGTATGGTGCAGCAGGAAGAGCATTGGAAATGTCTCCGGCTGAATATATGAGAGAAAGATATGATGAACTTATGATTAGTCAGGAAGAACAGGATGCAGGAATGGGAATGAATATGTAGGCGATATGTTCTAATAAGGAATGTATCGTTTTTTTTATTACAAGTTTATGGAGGTTAAAGAGTTATGATAAGCAATGAGGGAAAAGAATTTTGCAGAGGAATCGGGCTTTTGGCTGAACATATAATCTGTATGGCAGACTCATACGATGAGCCATTAGAAAAGCTTAGAAAAAGTCCGTTCTATATGCCTGAATTTGAAGATAAGGGGAATATAATTCGGGATAATATAGAAACTGCAAACAGAATTAAAGATGAGATTAAGCTCATCAGCATCAATGATTTGGGCGTTTTACACGATGTGTATGGAATTGCTCTTATTGAATATGCGGATTTACTTGGAGATGCAGTTAGAAAAGAGCCGTATGAGAATAATGATGTCAAGTATAAGGCCGATGCAATTGTCAGTATCGTGCTTGACATGTTACATCGTGAGTTAAGAGATGATGCAGTATATAAGAAATTGGCGGAAGGAGTGGAACACGAAAATGTACAAGTTTAATTTTTATCATACCAGGCCGGAGAATTTCTTTCATAATTCAAAAACGGAGCAAACCAAAGGTCTGATAGGTTATATCAGAGGAGATTTTGGCAGAGACGGAGATGAACTTTGGAACACATGGTTTGACCATAACGAAAAGCTTAAAACTAATGAATTTAAAGAGGATTTGGACAAGGTTATGAAATCCTTAAGAGAAAGGCTTTTTACTGAACGTAGTTGGATGAGAAGTGTAGCATTTAATCACCCTGATTCAAAAATCAACAGTGAAATAACAAATTCATACGGAATGTTTGTTGAAACAAATATGTACGAGTATGATATCAGGTTAATCACAGAGAATGGTAATTACGACTTTTATATCTACTGTTATGATAAGCGTTTCCAAGAACCTCAATATCTTAATGCCAAACGATTCAGAGATGAAAACGGAAAGCTTACCGAAAAGGTTGAAGAGGTTGCTCAAAAGACCTTGGCGGAAGCTCGTAACTATTACATAAATGGTGATAGATATGAAAATAACGGAAGGATATACACATTCAGGGTAACAGAAGAAAATATGCTTTTCGAGGGTGCAGACGGAGAAAAGATATTTGTAGTTCCTGAATTAATGGGAACATATCTGCCGGATATTGCATCAGAGGGAAGTTCATTTGTAAAAGTACCGTTAAGTCAAACACTCACAAATCTGACACTCGGAGATTTAATACAGGGAACAAAACTTTCATCGGTTCACTTGGTACATGATGAGGTTGATAATGACCTTGCAACAATTGAAGATTTGTCAGATGCAATGCTGACAGAAGAGGGCAAGATTGCATGGGCAGATGTCTTGAATGCAAAAGTGGATGAGATATTTGATGGTTCTTATGGAGTACAAATTCAATGTAGCGGTGTTGACGATCAAAGACTCTCAAGTTTTTCATATGCACTTTCAGGAAATTGGCCGGCAGAAGAATATGACAGATGGTTTAAGTCGGATGACGAACAAGAACAAAATATGAGTATGTAAGGAGAAAAGAATATGATAATTAATATTGAAATTTTAATTAAGCTTAAGGAATACATTGACAAATACAATTTTTTGATTGATGACATTGAAGTCAGATGTCAAACGGAAGATGAGCCGCTTGACGAGTTGATATCCAAGAACGATGAGGATATTATTGAAATCCTGAATGTAATTATTGGAATCGATAGCTTACTCAATGCACTTACGGTAGATATAAGAGACTCTATGTCAATTGTGGGAGGCTTTGATTGTGATGATTACCATACATGGGTAAATCACCTTAAGCATGATGTAATGCAGTTTGATGGTCTATGCGAAACATTTACAGCATCAATGGAGCAGCTTGAAGATTATGTTATGGAAACATTAAGAGGATACAGAATTCTGACACAACCGGCATATGATCAGACTGTATTTTATATTTTGGAGCAGAACGAAAATTCAGAAAGGGGAACGGAGTAGGATGTCATGGGAAGATTATTTTTACAACACACCTGCTTGGCAGAGTTTGAAGTGATGATGCAGATGGTGCCAAGATATATAAGAAGAGAAATTATGCCGGAAAACATAACATATTTAGAGATACTGCAAAGAACTGTAAATGACTATCAAATCAAAGGTTTGTACAAAAAAATTAAGAAATTTTTTGAAGGAGGAGATGAGTATGTAATGCTGTTTATGAATACAGAACACAAAAACAGATTTAATAACTTTTATAAACACGCCAAAAAGGAAGGCTGGAATGTGATAGAATCCAACCGGAATCTTGCGGCGTTGTTTTTGCTTTCGGGAAATGCGCATTTGTGGAAGCAAGTAAAAACAATTGTAAATGAGGATACAATAAATTTAACACAGATTGATATACATTCTGACAGCGAGGATGTTTATGATGTGTATCAGGCAGTGAGATTTATATTGTACGGTGCAGAAAATCTTACACTTGAAGATTTGGCAGAGCCTGAAATAATTGAGGATCACATCGTACTGCTTATAACCAATTCTTTCATTGTAAACAAATATGGTGTTGCACCATTGGAAAATCCTCATATGAGGAAAAGGAGAGTGAAAGAAAATGTCAGAAAGAATAAAGCATCCGAGCTTTGCTAATTTGTATATTGGCAGAAGTCAGTGCAGTGGTCAAAAGGCTTTGTTTGGAAGCTCTATAAAGCATCACGATACAATCACATTAAAAATATTTCCTGCATTTATTGATAGAGATTTAAATATGGACAGATACTTCCCTGAAGCAAGACCATACATAGAAATTGAGATGAGCCAGTCGCAGTTTGCTCAGGCAATAACCTCGCTGAATATGGGTGCCGGAGTTCCGGTTACACTTCGAAGACTTCATGACCAATATATTGAACCGTGTCCGTTTGTTGATAAAAGGGAGCAGTTCAATAATGAATTCAGAGAAGATATGAATGCACTCACAAGGAAACTCACAGAAGCGACCAAGCATGTTGAAAAGCTCATTGAGGAGAAGAGAACCTTCAACAAGGCAGATAAGGACCAAATATTATCTGCTCTTAAATCTGTAACGAGTCAGCTTGCTTCCCATTATCCATATATGTATTCAATGTTTAACGAACAGATGGACAAGACCGTAACAGAAGCCAAAGCTGAAATCGAAAGCCAT
>JAFSDQ010000020.1 GCA_017436135.1 Clostridia bacterium
CTGTTTCCTCTCCCCCTGCATAGTCGTCTCCGCATCTGCCGAAACAGGTGGAAAAGCCTCCTAAAAAGTCCAGTACAGAGTGGCGGACAGCAAAACATGCACCATAGGGGAACTCATATTGTTCCCGTACTTCCCTGTAGCTCTTATATGGAACTGTGTATCCGCTCCAAAGGGCTTCCTTTCCCTCTAAAAATACAGAGGGTACAGGGGTTGGAAGCTTAAGCTCAATCTGTCCCCCTATTATAGAGGCAGAGTGGTTTTCAAAGGCAGAAAACATTGCCGAGAGCAAGCCCTCTGTTGCCAGGGCGTCATCGTCAATAAACAAAAGATATTCCCCATTTGCGGTCTTTGCCCCCTTGTTTCGGGCAAGGGAAAGACCTTGGGTTTCCTCTGTGACAAGGGTGGTAAAGGGGGGCAAAAGCTCCTTGGGAAAGGGCTTTGTTGAGTTGTTTACCACTATCAGCTCCAAAAGGCTTTTATCAAAATTCTGGTTTGCTATGCTCCTTGCAGCTGCAGCTGCAAGCTCTGTACGGTTTGCGGTGCATATAATTACTGATAAAAGCCGTTTATATTTAACCTTTATATTTGGGGCAGAAACAGGAGCCTGTCTTTTCTGTCTGCGGTTTATAAGCTCATTTATCCCCTTGCGCAAAGCGATAAGAGGCCCGCTTGTGCTGACCTCTCCTAAATTCGAAAGGGCGATATTAGCCTTGTTTTTACTCATGGGAGTCACCTCGGTTGAGAGTTATTTCCGCAGGGGTGTAAAGAACCCCGAACAATTCTGAATCTGAAATAATTTCCAGAGTATCTGTCCCCTCTGCATAATCATAGTATTTAATGGGAGTCTGCCCTCTGTCCTCAAGGGAAACGCAGAGGGAATATTTTTGGGGACACAGGTTGCATACAAAATCAAAGTCTATAGTTGCCTCTTCTCTGTCCCTGAATTTAAAGCCGTTGTCGGCTGTGGAAATTACAGTAACATCAAGACCAAAGGAGTTTTTAAAGGAAATGGACAGAGCCAGGGTGTCAAGCCTTGCAAATTCGGGAATAGAAGCTCTGCAGGAAATCCTTATCCTTTCCCCTGTCCGTATTACCTTTGGAGCCGTTACGGACAAAATGGACCCTACCGAAGAGCCAAAACGGTTAATACAGTTGTTGTCACAGGGCTTTGGAGAAACTGTCTCCTGTGTACAGCCTGTTACGCTTTCCATATATGCGGAGCTGACAGCTGCTACCTCTCCGTCAGCACGTAGGGTGCCTTTGTCCAGCCATATCACCCTCCCGCAAAAACGGCGGACAGTGTCTATATCGTGACTTACCATAAGGATTGTAGTCCCCTTTTCTTTCAGCTCTCTTATCTTTGAGAAGCATTTCTGGCGAAAGGCAAAATCCCCCACCGCAAGAGCCTCGTCAACAATCAAAATATCAGGCTCTGTTGCAACGGCACAGGCAAAGGCAAGACGGAGAAACATTCCGTCAGAATAAGTCTTTACAGGCTTTTCTATATAATCACCAATATCTGCAAACTCGGTTATATAAGGGATAAGTGCCTTTGTTTCTTTTTTAGACAGACCCTGAAGGGTCCCGTTTAAGTATATGTTTGAAATTCCTGTATATTCCGGATTAAAGCCTGTCCCCAGCTCCAAAAGGGCAGAAATTTTGCCCTCTGCCCAAATTTCCCCCTCTGTGGCGTCGGTTACTCCGCACAAAAGCTTTAAAAGAGTGGATTTGCCCGAGCCGTTTGCTCCGATTATCCCCACACATTCTCCTTTGTCTATGTTAAAAGATATATCTTTAAGGGCATATTTTTTGTTTTCAATGGCAAACAAGCCCCCGGCAAATTTGCACGGAGACTTGCGGCTGTTATAAATTTTGCTTACATTTTTAACAGAAATCATCATTTTTCAGGGTAAATTGTTTCAATTCCGCCCATATAAGGACGAAGAACTTCCGGTACAGTAATGCTTCCGTCTGCATTCTGATAATTTTCCAAAATAGCAGCAGTAGTTCTGCCGATGGCAACACCTGAACCGTTGAGAGTGTGAACAAGCTGTGCCTTATCCTTGGGAGAATTCTTGTATTTAATGTTTGCACGGCGAGCCTGGAAATCCTCAAAGTTACTGCAGGAGGAAATTTCTACAAAGCGGTTGTAGCTGGGCATCCAAACTTCAATATCATACTTCATTGCAGCAGTAAAGCCAAGGTCACCGATACAGATTTTTACTACACGATAGGGAAGCTTTAAAAGCTGAAGTACAGATTCTGCATCTGCAACCAGCTTTTCAAGCTCTTCGTAAGACTCTTCGGGCTTGGTAAACTTAACAAGCTCTACCTTATTAAACTGATGCTGACGGATAAGACCTCTTGTGTCACGGCCAGCCGACCCTGCCTCTGCACGGAAGCAAGCGGTGTATGCACAGTATTTAAGAGGGAGCTTTGAGCCGTCAAGAATTTCGTCACGATGCATATTTGTAACAGGAACCTCTGCGGTGGGAACAAGGAAATAATCGGTGTTTGCAACCTTAAATGCATCTTCTTCAAATTTGGGAAGCTGTCCTGTGCCAACCATGCTGTTTCTGTGAACCATAAAGGGAGGGAATATCTCTTTATAGCCGTTTCTTGCGGTGTGGGTGTCAAGATAGAAGTTCATAATTGCACGCTCTAATCTTGCCCCTGCTCCTCCGTAAACAGTAAAGCGGGTACCTGTGATTTTTGCAGCGGTTTCGGGGTCTAATATCCCTAAATCCGCACCTAAATCCCAGTGAGCCTTTGGTTCAAAATCAAAAGCTGTAGGCTCCATAAAACGTCTTATCTCGATGTTGTCCTCGTCGGTATCTCCGTCGGGAACAGATGGGTTTGGCAGATTGGGTATGGTATATAAAATATCCATCATTTTTTCGTCAAGAACACGAATCTGCTCGTCAAGCTCCTTAATATTATCAGAGAGAGCCTTCATTTCTTCAAAAACGGGGGCTGTATCCTCCCCTGCCTTTTTCATTGCGGGAATTTTCTTTGAAACCGCATTCTGCTCTGCTTTTTTCTGCTCTACCTGATACATAATTTCGCGTTTTTGTGCATCAAGCTCCAAAAGTCCGTCAATATCAACGACTTCCTTTCTGCGTGAAAGTAATTCCTTTACCTTTTCAGGCTCTGTTCTCAATAATTTAATATCAATCATTTGTAATACATCCTTTCTTTAATCTGTTACAATTATGTCCTTTATTGTTTCGTAAATTTGTTTACAGTTTTCAGGGAGAGTTGCCTCGTCAATCTCTGAAAGCTTTTCCTTTGCGGCATTTTTATCACTCTTTAAAAGGGATAAGCCCTCGGATAAAATATTGTATATTTTATTTTCTGCCGAAATTTCCTCCAGCTCCTTTGTCAAAGACTCCTTTTCGTTTTTCAGAGCATAGTTTTCGTCCTTAAGAGAAACTATCTCGTTTTGAATTGTCATATTGGTCTGGTTGGTGGTTTCAATCTCGGTCATAAATCTTGCTTCCCGATTATCTGCCATAGCGGCAATTATAATTATAATTATTGCAGAGAGAAGCATAATTACTGCGTAGGTGCCAAGTTTGCTCTTTGTGACCTCTTTTTTTGTCATAAAATTCGCCTCTTTTCTGTATGTGTGTATTTAAAGCTCAAAATTGCCCTTTAAATCCGTTTGTGTCAACAAACGGCAATTTCATTAGCGGATACAAAAATTTTGATTTAAGGGCGGTTTTTGAAGCGTCGATTTTTGTCGAATGTTCTATTTTCTTAATTCAAACAGAATTCTTTCCAAATCGTCTTTGCTGTAATACTCAATTTCTATTTTTCCTTTTTTTGCACCCTCGGTAATTTTTACCTTGGTGGAAAATTGTGAAGAAAGAGAATTTTCCAAATCCTTATAAAATTTTTGTGTCATGGGGCTTATGCTCTTTTTGGATGGGGCAGCCTTTCTTGTGTTGCCAATTTGAGCAAGAGCTTCTGCCTGACGAACATTTAAGCCGTTTTCTGTAATTTTAGTTGCAAGCTCAAGCTGGGTTTTGTGGTCAAGGGTAAGAAGCGCCCTGGCGTGACCTTGTGTTAAGTCGCCCCTCTTTACCATATCCTTTACTTCATCGCAAAGGTTGTTAAGACGAAGAGCATTGGCAACAGCGCTGCGGCTTTTGCCAACCTTTTGAGAAACATCTTCCTGTGTAAGATTAAAGGTGTCCATAAGACGCTTAAAGCCCTCTGCCTCTTCAATGGGGTTTAAATCCTCTCTTTGAAGATTTTCTACAAGGGCGATTTCCATTGCCTGTTGTTCCTCAAAGGACTTGATAATACAGGGGATTTCCCGCAGTCCTGCAAGCTTTGATGCCCTCCAGCGCCGCTCTCCTGCAACAATCCGGTAGGTGCCGTTTTTGGTAGGAACAACAATTATAGGGGAAACAACGCCGTGTTCTTTTATAGAAGACGAAAGTGCTTCCAGCTTCTCTGAATCAAATTCTTTTCGGGGTTGGTTTCGGTTTGGCTCTATATCAACAATGTCTATTACAGCAATAGCCTCCTCTGATGAGCCTGTGTTATGAATTTCTGCAATTATATCCCCGGAGGAGCCGGAAAACAAGGTATCAAGACCCTTGCCCAGACCTTTTTTCTTTTTTTCAGCCATTTAATCACTATCCTTTCGCTGAATTCATTTTTATAACCTCTGCCGCAAGCTTTTTGTAGCACTTGGCGCCCTTGGAGTTTTTGTCAAAGGCACAGATTGGCTGACCGTAGCTTGGAGCCTCGGAAAGTCTAACATTTCTTGGAATAACGGTGGAATAAACCGTTGCCCCAAAGTGCTTGCGGACCTCTTCCACAACTTGTCCCGAAAGTCTTGTACGGGAATCGTACATGGTAAGAAGTACCCCCTCTATCTTAAGGGCTTTATTAGTGGATTGCTTAACAAGCTTAACAGTCTTTGTAAGCTGACTTAAGCCCTCCAGGGCATAATACTCGCATTGAATGGGAATAAGCACGCTGTCTGCACCGCTTAAGGAGTTAAGAGTGATAAGACCCAGGGATGGGGGACAATCAATTATAATAAAATCAAAATCGTCACGAACCTCGTCTATTCTTTGCTTCAGCTGATACTCCCGATTTTCCATGTCTGCAAGCTCCAGCTCTGCCCCTGCAAGGGCAATTGAGCCGGGAAGAACCCACAAATTATCATATTCGGTTTTTATCATTGCGTCCTTGATGGGGATATGGTTTACAATGCAATCGTAGGTTGCATAATCCTCGTCAGTAACGGAAACCCCAAGTCCGCTTGTGGTGTTGCCCTGTGGGTCAACATCAATAACGAGAACCTTTTTCTTTTTAAGCCCAAGGCTCGCACTTAAGTTGACGGCGGTTGTGGTTTTTCCTACACCGCCCTTTTGGTTTGCTATCGCAATTACTTTAGCCATTTTGCACCTCATGTAATGCCTTTATAATTGGTTTTCTATAAAGTATACCACATTTTTTAGAATACTTCAAGAGAAAATGTAAAAATTGTTTCACGTGAAACAACAAAAATCGACCCACTGCCGAAGCAATGAGTCGAAAAAGAATGTTTCACGTGAAACAATGTCGTATCATATACCCTTCATTGTAAGGCTGATGCGCTTTCTCGCAGGGTCGCACTCCAATACCTTAACCTTTACAATATCTCCAATGGAAACAACTTCCATGGGATGCTTGATATATTTATCGGAAAGCTGTGAGATGTGAACAAGTCCGTCCTGATGCACGCCAATATCTACAAAGGCGCCAAAGTCAATAACGTTTCTGACAGTTCCTGTCAGCACCATTCCCTCTTTCAGGTCCTCCATGCTCATAACATCTGTGCGGAGCACAGGCTGTTCGACCTCATCTCTCGGGTCACGTCCGGGCTTCATAAGCTCTTCCACAATATCACGGAGAGTGGGAAGTCCAACCTCTGCCTCCTGGGCAAGCTTTTCCATTCCGTAAGCCGTTGCTTTGCCTGACAGGTCAGAGAGCTTGTTTTCGTTAATATCATTTGCGGTATATCCGCACTTTTCAAGGACAATCTTTGCGGCATCATAGCTCTCGGGGTGAACAGAGGTGTTATCAAGAGGGTTTTTGCCATCCTTTATTCTCAAAAAGCCTGCACATTGCTCAAAGGCTTTGGGACCAAGCTTCGGTACCTTTTTAAGCTGTGCTCTTGAGGTAAAAGCTCCCTCTTCCTCTCGGTAGGTTACAATGTTTTTCGCAATGGCAGAGGATATGCCTGAAATATGAGAGAGTAAGGGCGCGGATGCGGTGTTAAGGTCGGCGCCAACGCTGTTTACAACATCTTCCACTACTCCCCCCAGAGTTTCTCCCAGACGTTTTTGGTTCATATCGTGTTGGTATTGACCCACACCGATTGCCTTTGGCTCAATTTTTACAAGCTCTGCCAGAGGGTCCTGAACTCGTCTTGCGATAGAGATTGCGCTACGCTTGGTTACATCAAAGTCGGGGAATTCCTCTGCCCCAAGCTTTGATGCGGAATAAACAGATGCCCCTGCCTCGTTGGTAATGATGTATCTTACATCTCTTCCCGAAACGGTTTTAAGCACATCTGCCGCAAACATCTCTGTTTCCTTTGAGGCTGTTCCGTTACCTATGGAAATAAGGTCAACATCATATTTTGCAATAAGCTCCTTAATATACTTTGCAGCAGACGCTCTTTGAGCGTCTGAATGAGTTACGAAAATAACCCCTGTGTCCAAAACCTTACCTGTTGCGTCAACAACACCAACCTTACAGCCTGTACGATATCCGGGGTCAAGACCTATTACAACCTTGCCGTGAATAGGGGGCTGCATAAGAAGATTTTTAAGGTTGAACTTAAATACTGTCATTGCCTGTTCCTGTGCCGCCTCTGTAAGCTCGTTGCGGATTTCTCTCTCTACAGAGGGTTGTATCAGTCGGGAATAAGCATCACAAACTGCGGCATCTACATATTCTGTAGAGGGGGCGGGAGTTTTAGAGAGCTCCTTTCTCTTTAAATAAGAGAGAATTTTTTCTGTATCACATTCAAGAGAAACCGACAGAAAGCCTTCCTTTTCCCCGCGGTCAATTGCAAGAATTCTGTGGGGGGCAAGCTTTGAGCAGCCCTCTGAAAATTCGTAGTACATACGATATACGCTGTCCTCGTCCTTTGTAGCGGAGGTTACAACGATTCCTGTCTTAAACATAAGCTCGCGGATTTTTTTGCGGTGGTCG
This sequence comes from Clostridia bacterium, assembly GCA_017436135.1. Next base: position 7,225 of record JAFSDQ010000020.1, read on the forward strand.
GCATTGTCGGAAACAGCTTCGGCAATAATATCCATTGCCCCTGCAATAGCTTCCTCGGCTGTGGCAACCTCTTTTTCCTCACTTATATATTCTGACGCAAGGGCAAGAATGTCTGTGTTGTCGGGGTTTTGTTCATATATAAGGGTGGCAAGAGGCTCAAGACCTTTCGCTTTTGCAACGGTTGCACGGGTTTTGCGCTTTGGCCTGAATGGACGATAAATATCTTCAATTTCTGTCAGCTTGGTGCAGGCGTCAATTGCCGCCTCAAGCTCGGGAGTAAGGTTGCCCTGTTCGCCGATTATACGCTTGACATCATTTTTCCTCTCTTCCATGTTCCGTAAATATGCCAGCCGTTCCTCAAGAGCTCTTAATACCTCGTCATCAAGCTCCCCTGTAGCCTCTTTACGATAACGGGAGATAAAGGGTACAGTATTTCCCTCGTCAAGAAGCCCTACAGCGTTTTCTACCTGCCAAAGCTTAAGGTTAAGCTCGGCGGCAAGCTGCTCGTTAATTGTCATATATATCATATCCTTTCTGTGTTAATCCTTTGTTTTTATATCTTCTGTGCTGTAATTGATTATTTTATAACATATTACAACAGTCCAAAGAAATCTATCTGGCTTGTTTCTGCAAGACCGTCTAAAACGCCGTTTTCTGCCAGGGTTTCTACAACGGACTTGTTTACCCCTGTTCTGCTCTTTAAATCCTCTTGAGAAAGGAATTTGCCCTCTTTGGCGCCGTTCATCAGGGCTTCTGCTGCAGAGTCGCCAACCCCTGCGAAAGCGTTCAGAGGAGGCAAAATTGCGCCGTCTACAATACGGAACTTTCTTGCGTGGGATTTATATAAATCCACAGGCAGAAAAGCATAGCCTCGTTCATACATTTCAAGACAGATTTCAAGAATTGTATAAAGGTCCTTTTCGTTTGCCGTAGCCCCTGTGCCCTTAAGGTTGATAACCTGCATCTCTGCCTTGACCTTTTCCTTGCCGTTTGTCATAATTGCGGCATCAAAAAGGTCTGCGCGGACAGTAAAGTATGCAGCATAGAATTCCAGAGGATGATGTACCTTGAAATAAGCAATACGTAAAGCCATCATAACATAAGCTGCCGCATGGGCTTTGGGGAACATATACTTAATCTTTTTACAGGAGTCAATATACCAGTCAGGGACATTATTTTCTCTCATGGCATTTTCAAAATCCTCGGGCATACCCTCTTTTGCGGCACGGCCCTTACGAACAAACTCCATAATTTTAAATGCCATACCAGGCTCCAGCCCCTTGTGTATGAGATAAACCATAATATCATCACGAAGACCGATAACCTCTGAAAGAGTGGCAGTTTTCGCCTTAACCAGGTCCTGTGCATTGTTGAGCCAAACATCTGTACCGTGGGAAAGCCCCGAAATAATCAAAAGCTCAACAAAGGTGGTGGGCTTTGTTTCTACAAGCATACCACGGACAAAGGAGGTACCAAACTCGGGAACACCAAAGGTGCCAACTTCGCTTCCTATTTGTTCCGGAGTAACCCCCAAAGCCTCTGTGCCCGAGAAAAGACTCATAACAGCAGGGTCGTCAAGAGGAACCTCAAGAGCGTTAATTCCCGTTAAATCCTCAAGCATACGAATTGTTGACGGGTCATCATGCCCGAGAATATCCAGCTTAAGCAGATTGTCGTGAATAGAGTGGAAGTCAAAGTGAGTGGTTATAATATCCGAATCCTTTTTGTCAGCAGGGTGCTGAATGGGACAGAAATCGTGAATGTCCATGGTTTTTGGACAAACGATAATACCTCCTGGGTGCTGTCCTGTTGTTCTCTTTACATCAACAAGACCCTTTGAAACACGGATAAGCTCTTCTTCGGGAGCGACAATGCCCTTTTCTTCGTAATATTTCTTTGCGTACGCAATGGCGGTTTTCTCGGCAATTGTGCCGATTGTTCCTGCCTTGAATACATATTCGTCACCAAAAAGCTCGCCTACGTATTTATGGGCGGTTGCCTGATACTCTCCCGAAAAGTTAAGGTCAATATCGGGGACCTTGTCACCCTTAAACCCAAGAAAGGTTTCAAAGGGAATTTCCAGGCCGTCCTTGCGCATTTTTGTACCGCAATGAGGACATTCCTTGTCGGGCATATCAATTCCTGTGGGATATTCACCATGCTCAAACCACTGGCTGTGCTTACATTCGGGACATATATAATGAGGGCAAAGAGCGTTTACCTCGGTTATGTCGGAAAGGAATGCCGCAAAGGAGGAGCCAACCGAACCACGGGAGCCAACAAGATACCCGGCTTCGTTGGATTTCTTAACCAGCTTATGAGCAATCATATACATAACGGAATATCCGTATTTTGTAATACAATCAAGCTCCCTGTCCATTCTCTTCTGCACAATTTCGGGAAGAACCTCTCCGTAGATACGGTGAGCCTTTTCGTGACACATATCCACAAGGTCCTGTTCGCAGTTTTCGATAGAGGGGGGATAAGAGCCGTCTTTAACAGGCTGAATTTTTTCACACATATCAGCAATTTTACAGGTGTTGTCAATAACAATTTCCTTTGCTCTGTCCCCAAGATAGGAGAATTCATCAAGCATCTCTTCTGTAGTCCGCAAAAACAGGGGGGCTTGAAGGTCTGCATCGGAGTAACCCTGTGCCCCCATAAGCACACGGCGATACATTGCGTCTTCAGGGTCGAGAAAATGCACATCACAGGTGGCAACAGTGGGAATATTCAGCTTGTCCCCGATTTCTACGATTTGTTTATTAAGGGCTTGAAGCTCCTCTCTTGTGGCAACAGTACCATTACGGAGCATAAACTCGTTGTTGCCAAGAGGCTGAATTTCCAGAAAGTCGTAGAATTCAGCAATATCCAGCAGTTCTTCTGTGGATTTTTTCTCTACCATTCCCCTGAAAAGCTCCCCCGCCTCACAGGCAGAGCCGATAATTAAGCCCTCACGGTGCTTTTCGATAATGCTCTTTGGCATTCCGGGCTTGCGGTGAAAGTATTTAAGGTTGGACATTGAAATAAGCTTATACAGATTTTTAAGTCCAACATAGTTCTTTGCAAGAATAATTACATGGTATTTCTGTGATGTAACAAGCTCGGGCCTTGTTTCTATGCTGTAATCAGTAGCAGAGGGAGCTTTTTTGTTAACCATTTCAGAAAGCTTCAAAAATGCCTCTGCTGTAGCCGTTGCATCATCAACTGCTCTGTGGTGATTTTCAAGACTAACCCCAAGGCGCTTGCACATAACATCAAGAGAGTGCTTCTTTTCCCCGGGGAAAAGCTCTCTTGACAATTTAAGGGTATCAAGAGTTTTGTTGTGGAAAGAAAGCCCAAGCTTTGTGGCATTATAGCGAATAAAACCGCAGTCAAAGCTTGCGTTATGGGCAACCACAACAGAATCTCTGCAAAATTCAAGAAATTCAGGAAGAACTTCATCAATGGTGGGCATATCCCGAACCATATCATCAGTAATTCCCGTAAGCTCCACAATATTTGGAGGGATAGGGGTTTGAGGATTGATAAGATGAGAAAACGTTTTGGTAATCTCACCCTTTTCGATTTTTATTGCACCTATCTCCGTAATCATAGAATCAGAGGGAGAAAGACCTGTAGTTTCTATGTCAAAGACCACATAAGAGGAGTCAAGACAAATATGCGAATTTTTGGGAGGCATATCGTCTATAAGATAGCCCTCTATTCCGTAGATAACCTTAAAATCCTCGTGCTTTGATGCCGCCTTATGGGCATCGGGAAAAGCCTGTGCAACGCCATGGTCGGTAATTGCAAGAGCCTTGTGCCCCCATTTTGCGGCGCGGTTTATAAGGTCGCCCACAGAGGAAATTCCGTCAAGAGCGCTCATTTTGGAATGGGCGTGGAGCTCAACCCTCTTCTCCTCCGAGTTGTCCATACGAACGGGAGGGTTCTCTAAAAGCTCCAGAGAACGCACCTTCAGTATGGGCTTTCGTATATATTGGTCAACTTCATAAGTGCCCGAAAGCTTGAGTCTTTTTCCTGTATCAACAAGGGAAAGAACCTTTTCAAGACGGTCCTTTGGTGCAAAAGCGTTACAGGAGCAAGACCAGGAATCGTCGCCAATTGCAAACTTTATGGAAACCTTGTCCTCAAACCGCTCGTTTTTGGACTTAATTTCTCTGCTCTCCCAGGTAAGAACCGTACCCTCTATAACATAGGTGGGGTTTGCGGCACCCTCGGGGGCAAGCTCCAGTGTAGAAATTGGCACAGGGGGAGTTGGAATAGGCTTGCCAAAGAGCAAGCCAAGCTTTTTTTCGCTGACTGGGGCTTCTGCCACAACAGAACGCTCTGCCATCTTCTGATTTGTAATTTCTATTTGAGCTTTTTCCCGCTCTTCAAGATATTCCTGGACATTCAGCTCGCTGTATATAAGGTTTACCTCAAAATCACGGTCAAGCTCGGATTTTATAGTGCTGCGAAGATATTCCGTAAAGCTGTTTTTAACAAGAAAATTGCTTCCCCCAACAATGTTTGAAATATTTATTTTGTTTCCGTCTATCTCCACAGCTATTTTTGAGAGAAAAGGCCGACAAACTCCGCAATTGCGGAGAAAAGCATCAATAAGCTCCATAACATATTCACTGTCGGGAGTAATATCAGGAGTGTAAAAGCTTATATCAAAATCGCTTAAGCCGTATATATCGGCTGCCATAGATGCAAAGTCAAGGATTTCGCCCCTGGGCAAAGCAAATTTTGATGCAAGAGTGACTTCGACCCGATTGGCAACCATATCAAGGCGGCAGCTTTTAAGCTCGCATTGCTCCAAGGTGGAGGCAAGGGGCTCTACAACTGTCACCTTGTCAAATAATTCAAGTAATCCGTTATTTTTCATAATAATCTCCAATTTTTATGTTATATAGTACCTCAAAAATCCTCAATTTCTTTCAGCAAGCGCTGAACAATCCGGTCTTCGGGAATTTTTTCTACAATCTTTCCTTTTTTAAACAAAACAGCACAGCCGTCGCCCCCTGCAATGCCTATGTCCGCATCAGAGGCTTCTCCGGGACCATTTACCACACAGCCCATAACCGCAACCTTAAGCTTTTTGGGAATACCGCTTACAGCCTCGGTTACAGCGTTTGCGATGGGAATAAGGTCTATTTTCGTTCTTCCGCAGGTGGGACAGGAAACCACAGACACACAATCTCCCCCAAGATTAAGGGATTTAAGTATAAGCTTTGCAGCCTCAACCTCCCGAACAGGGTCGTCTGTAAGGGAAACACGAATGGTGTCACCGATTCCGTCTGCAAGAAGAGAACCAATACCAATAGCAGATTTTACAATCCCCTCTTTTGTTGTCCCCGCCTCGGTTACCCCAATGTGCAAAGGATAATCAAACTCGGAGGCAGCAAGACGATACGCAGCAATGGTTGTCTTAACATCAGATGATTTCATAGAAAGAGCAATATGGTCAAAGCCGCAGCGGTTGAGAATTTCAATATGTTCTCTTGCGCTCTCTACCATTGCTTTTGCAAGGTCGCCACCGCATTTTTCAAGCAAGCCTGCCTGTAGAGAACCGCCGTTTACACCTATGCGAATAGGCACACCTGCGGCGCCTGCCGCATCAGCGACAGCCTCTGCACGGGCAATTCCCCCTAAATTCCCGGGGTTAATGCGGATTTTATGTACACCTGCTTTTATGCACGAAAGGGCAAGACGGTAATCAAAGTGTATGTCTGCTACAACAGGCATGGGGGACATAGCAACAACTTCCCCCATAACAGCTGCCGCTTCGGGAGTGGGTACAGCCAGGCGTACAATCTCGCAGCCTGCGCTATAGAGGGCGCCAAGCTGTGCTTTCACAGCATCTAAATCTGTGGTAGCAACATTCAGCATAGACTGAACAGCAATGGGACTCCCCCCGCCAATGGTGATATTTTTTATTTTAATAGATTTTTTGCTCATTTTTAATACCTTGCTTTCTTTTTTATTGTCTCCCTCTTTGAGGGGCGCTGCTCTCCGGTGGAGAGCGTTCAGCGCTGACCGAGGCGGCAGCCGAGATAAGCTTGCCGTCAGGCAAGTCGGTGGGAGTGTACAAATCAATTTCACAAGCTCCTCCCGTACCAAAACACAATTTATGCGCAAAACCCTTGTAGGGAATGCATTTATGCATTCCGCCCCGGAACGGATAAATCCGTCCCCTGCGGTGTTCTATGAAATAATCCCCCGCCATTGTAGGGACAGGCGTCCTCGACGGTCCATTGCAGGACGTTCGTAAACGTTTTCTACAATTATAACATAACAAAATATACAAAGCAAGGGAATGAGAAAAATTTATCGGCACAAAAAGAAACGAGAAATTTCCTTATTTAATATTATATATAAGGCTGTTATTATCAAATTCGGCAATTTTACGACTTTTATTTTAAAAAAAGCAAAAAAATATAAAAAAACCCTTGACAGATGGCGATTGAGGTATTAAAATAGAGTAGCAAATAATAAAACTAAAATGTGAAAGTGTCTAAACTACCCCAAATTATGGAAAATACGTACCATGGTTAGGGAAAATATTATTTAATTTTGTTCAGATTGTTACAAAACTATTAAAATTAAAATTAGTTATTGACATTTGGCACGTTTTGGTGGTATAATTTGAAATAAGCTAATAGATATACTTAAGACAGGTATACTCTTGTTGGCTTATACTGCATGATAAATGCAGAATAAAGTAGAAAAAAATTAAAATTTATATTTTTAAGGAGGATTTGGGAATGAGAAATCTCAAAAAAGTTATTGCTTTAGTAGCTGTTTTCGCTATGATGGTTAGCACTGTTGCTTTTGCTCAGTTCTCTGACGTAGCAGAAGATCACAACTATTACGAAGCAATCGAAATGTTAAGCAACCTCAAAATTTTGACCGGTGACGATCAGGATGGCGACGGTACAATGGACTTCAGACCTGAAGACAAAATCACAAGAGCTGAAGTAGCAGTTATTATATCCAGAATTCAGGGTATCAACAACGCTGCACAGGTAGCTACAGAATTTGTCGATGTTCCTTCAAGCCACTGGGCTTCAGGTTATGTTGCACAGGCAGCAGGCCAGAAGATCGTAAATGGTTATGGTGATGGAAACTTTGGTCCTGAGGACAACGTTCTTTATGAGCAGGCAGTTAAAATGCTTATGGAAACATTGGGTTATGCTCCCTTTGTTGAAGCAAACGGCGGTTACCCCACAGGTCACCTCACAGCTGCTCAGAGATATGGCGTTGTTGAAGGCGTAGTTGGCGGCACACCTGGTGTAGAAGCTACAAGAGGTCAGATTGCACAGATGGTTTACAATGCAATCGATACTCCTATCATGGACAGATACACCTATGGTAAGGACGCTGAATACATGATCTTTGATGGTAAGAGCGATCGTGACTTCATGACACTTCTCACAAGAGACCTTGGTGTTAAGAAGTTCACAGCTATTCTTAATGAAACAGCTATCACAAAGCTTGATACTTTCAAGACAATCGACACATCTGATGCTGCTGTAGTTGACTTTGACTTCACAGATTATGATGATACAGACGAGTACAACAACTATGAAATTGCTGAAGTAGCAAGTGGTACTGTTTTCGAAGGCGAGTCTGAAGCAAGCGCTCTTCTCGGACAGGAAGTTGAAGTATATGTTCAGGAAGCTTCAAGAAGAGGCGAGTTTGATATCATCAGCATCGCTGCTACAGCTAAGAACTCTGCTTTAGCAATCGGTCTTGATGCGTTTAAGGCTTATGTTGACGGCGGTTCTACTGTTGCTGACACAATCCAGTACTACAAGAACGCTACAGACAGAACAGCTACAGATGTTAAGTTGACAGCTGCTCCTAAGGTAATCCTCAACGGTGTTGCTACAGACTTTGATGTATTCTCAGAACTCGCTGACAAGACCTGGAGTGGTGAAATCGTTCTTCTTGACAACGGTTCAACAACAAACTATGACATTATCTTCGTAAATGTTAACACACCTGTTGTTGTAGACGAAGTTTCTGCAAACGGTAAGGTTACCATTAAGAATGATGATGCAGAGACAATCGACGGCAAGAGAATTCAACTCTACTTTGACGAAGAAGATACAACTCAGATCATCAACCTTACAAAAGATGGTGTTGCTATAGACTTCACAGAGCTCGCTGAATGGGATGTTCTTTCTGTACTTGCTAATGATAAGAACGCTTACATCGATGCTGAAGTTATCAGCAGCGGTAAGATCGAAGGTTCTGTAAGTGCAAAGACACCTACTACAACAGGCCCTGCTTACACAATCGCAGGTGACAACTATCAGGTAGCTAAGTACGCTTACGAGTGCGGTAGCCTCCAGCCTGGTTCTGCAGGTATCTTCTACATTGATAACTATGGTAAGATCGTAGCTTATGACAAGACAGGCAACGCTACTGCTTCTGACGCTTACGCTTACATCCTCAATGCTACACGTACTCAGGATGACTGGGGTAACGAAAATGTAAGAGTTCAGCTCCTTGACAAGAGTGGCGCAGTTTATGACGCTTACTTTGCTTCAAAGGTAAAGCTTGAATATGCTCCTTATGTTCTTAAAGCTGCAGGATCTGGTACGCTGAACGCAAGCTATGACCTCGAAGATATCGATGCTGAAACATTTGCAGATGAGTTGAAGAACGCTTTCGTAACATACGAAGCTAACTCAAGCGGCGAAATCAAGACAGTTACTTTCGAGCAGACTGATGAAGATGTTTCTTCACTCTACTTCACAAAGGCTGGCGAAGGCGCTGAATATGACCTTGACAATGCTACAATCAAGGTTGGCGGTAAGAAGTTTGATGTTGATGAAGATACAGTTGTATTCTACATCACAAATAATGAAACATTGCCTGCAAACAAGGTTTATAATGTAGACACTGATACTATCTCTGGTACTGCAAGCAAGACTTCTTCAAGAGTAGATACAGTTGCTTCTTTGGCTGATGATACATTCGATTATGCAAGAATTTACGACGCACAGGATGGCGTAGCTTCTGCAATCGTTATTTTCAATACAAAGGGTGGCATCTCCGGCTCAAGCAGCCTTGCTGTAATCGATTCTGTTGGTAAGGCAGTTGTTGGTGAAGATACAGTTGATGCGGTTACATTCTTCAAGGACGGCGAGAAGTTTACTGCTTACACAGATGTAGATTATTCTGGTCCTACCCTTTATGGAGTTGCAGCTGGTTCACTCTTCAAGCTCGCTTTGAGTGCTGACGGCACAACTATTACAGATGCTGTAGCTTATGGTACAGTTGCACTTGCTGATGATGATGATGATAACGCTTTGACAGATCCTCAACCTGCTGCACTGGCTCTTGAGATCTCTGGCGCAGTTAACCTCAACAATGCTAATACTGCCCTTAAGGAAGCAACTTACTTTGGTCCTGTAGTTGATTATGTATCAGGCAGCAAGACAATCAGAATCGCTCTTCCTGCAATTTCTGGTTATGACTTCACAGACTACACTTCTATAAAGGCTGCTAACGCTAACGTTTATGTTTACGATCCTCTTAAGACCACCAACAAGATTTCTGTAGGTGTTCCTGCAGACGTAAACTATGACAAGCAGCTCGTTGAGCAGGCTAACGCTAATGACGATGCATTAGTTGCTGACAAGGCAGTTAAGGTTAAGAATGGCGCATCCGAAACTACAATAGTTGATGCAACTAAAGACGCTCTTGGTTTGATGGACTTCGTAGTAGCTTACGAATATGATGGCGACATCATCGACGTAGTTATCTACAGACCTTATGACTTTGGTAAGTACTTCGTAGAATAATCTATAGAATACTGACTGAAATTAAATTTTCAAAGAGAGACCTTCGGGTCTCTCTTTTTTTGTGTATAAGGATATACGTGTCATTTTGCGAAGCGCCACACAGGGCGTTCCCTACAATATCTTATGAAATCACGTCCACACTGTAGGGGAGGGGCAAGATCCCCCGCAGAAAACGAGCCCTCCTCATTGAGGAGGGTGGCGCGCGCAGCGTGCCGGGAGGAGGTTACAAATTAATTTACACGCTCCCACCGACTTGCCTGACGGCAAGCTTATCTCGGCTGCCGCCTCGGTCAGCGCTGAACGCTCTCCACCGGAGAGCAGCGCCCCTCAAAGAGGGAGGCGGTGCAAAGGGGGGGATTCAATTCAACGAACCATATACAAAAAATTTAATTTATTTCCTATTTTATCTTGATAATAACGGCTCAATATGATAAAATAAATAGATAATGGAGGATTGTAGCTATGTTTGATTATATATCCGGAACACTTATAGAAAAAACAGAAAACTATGCCGTTGTTGATGCAGGAGGCATAGGGTATCGTATATATTCTACAAAGACAAGCCTTGATGATATGGGAGAGGCAGGCAGAAACGTAAAACTTTATATCTTTATGAATATAAAAAACGCCTCTGATATGGTTTCCCTTTACGGCTTTTCCACAAAGGAGGAGCGAAACACCTTTGAAATGATTCTTGGTGTGTCGGGGGTGGGGGCTAAAACAGCCGCCGCACTTTTGTCAAACATATCTGCATCAAAATTTGCTCTCTGTGTTGTAACAGGGGACAGTAAATATTTATCAGCAAACACACCCGGGCTTGGTCCAAAGGGCGCTCAAAGAATTATACTTGAGCTAAAGGATAAATTTAAACATATTGAAGTAGAAGATTTAAACACAAGGGAGATATTTACAGTGCCTGTTCAGGCAAATGACGAGGCGGTTTCAGCGTTAGTTGTTCTTGGCTACAGTCGACCAGAGGCAGAAAAAGCCCTTATCGGGGCAACAGGTACCACGGAAGAAAAAATTAAATATGCCCTGAAGAGATTGATGTAGAGCGAAAAAGATTCACGTGCTCCCACCGACAAACCTAACGGTTTGCCACCTCCCTCACAGAGGGAGGCTAAATTGAGCCCTCCTCATTGAGGAGGGTGGCGCGCGCAGCGTGCCGGGAGGAGTTGCGAAATACACAACACAACAAATTATATGAAACGGATTGAGTATTATGGAAATAGATGCTGAAAACAGAATTGTTACCACTTCCGAAATGAATGGTGACAACGAAATTGAATACAGCCTGCGGCCGAAAAGGCTTTCTGAATATATCGGTCAGCAAAAAGCCAAGGAAAACCTTAAGGTTTTTATAGATGCTGCAAAAAAACGCGGAGATTCCCTTGACCATGTGTTGCTTTATGGCCCTCCCGGGCTTGGCAAGACTACTCTTGCGGGAATAATTGCCAACGAAATGGGCGTAAATCTGCGGATTACATCAGGCCCTGCTATAGAAAAGCAAGGAGATTTGGCGGCTCTTCTTACAAACCTTGGAGAGGGAGATATTTTGTTTGTTGACGAAATTCACCGCCTAAATCGCAGCGTGGAAGAGATACTTTATCCCGCAATGGAGGATTATGCCCTTGATATTATAATAGGAAAGGGTCCCTCTGCCCGGTCTATTCGCCTTGACTTGCCTCGATTTACCCTGATTGGGGCTACAACAAAGGCGGGAGCGCTGACAGCGCCTCTCCGTGACAGATTTGGTGTAATATTAAGACTTGAAATGTACACAAAGGAAGAGCTTGCAGAAATTGTTACAAGAAGTGCAGATATACTGAAAATTGGCATAGAGAGAGGCGGGGCGGCAGAGATTGCATCCCGTTCCCGGGGGACACCGAGAATTGCAAACCGACTTTTAAAGCGTGTCCGTGACTTTGCGGAAATTACTGCAGACGGAACAATTACAAATTCTGTCGCAGATGAAGCCCTTTGCAAGATGGAGGTTGACTCCCTTGGACTTGATGCCATAGATAAACGAATGCTTATGACCGTAATCCGTTTATATAACGGAGGACCGGTCGGATTAGATACACTTGCCGCAACTATCGGTGAGGAAAGCGATACCATAGAGGATGTTTACGAGCCTTATCTTATGCAAATTGGCTTTTTAAGCCGAACCCCCAGGGGAAGAGTGGTAACACCTCTTGCCTATAAGCATTTTGGCGTGGAATACGAAGGGAATTAAAATGAAAGGAAATACAACAATGGAAAATAGAGAAAAATTTTATATAACAACTGCTATTGCCTACACATCACGAAAGCCCCATATCGGTAACACCTACGAAATTGTTCTGACAGATGCTATTGCCAGATTTAAAAGATATATGGGTTATGATGTGTTCTTCTGCACAGGCACAGACGAGCATGGACAAAAAATTCAGGAGCTTGCAGAAAGTGCAGGTATAAGCCCCCAGACCTATGTGGACGGCGTTGCTGACGAAATTAAAGGAATCTGGGACTTGATGAACACAAGCTATGATAAATTCATCAGAACAACTGATGACTACCATGTAGAAACTGTTCAGAAAATCTTTAAAAAGCTTTATGACCAGGGGGATATATATCTTGATTCTTATGAGGACTGGTATTGTACGCCCTGTGAATCTTTCTGGACAGAAACCCAGCTTGTAGACGGAAAATGTCCCGATTGCGGAAGAGAGGTTCACAAACAGCACGAGGAAGCATATTTCTTTAAGATGAGCAAATATGCAGACCGTCTTATGAAATATATAGAGGAGAATCCCGAGTTTATTCAGCCCGAGTCCCGCAAAAAAGAGATGGTAAACAACTTCTTAAAGCCCGGACTTCAGGACTTGTGCGTGTCCCGTACAAGCTTTAGCTGGGGTATACCCGTTTCCTTTGACAATAAGCACGTAATTTATGTGTGGCTTGATGCCCTCACAAACTACATTACCGCCCTTGGTTATCGCTGTGATGAAAAGTCAGAGCAGTACCACAAGTATTGGCCGGCAGATGTGCATATTATCGGCAAGGATATTTTGAGATTCCATACGATTTACTGGCCCATATTCCTTATGGCACTTGGAGAGCCGCTGCCCAAACAGATTTTTGGCCATCCGTGGCTCCTCAACGGCGAGGATAAGATGAGCAAGTCCATAGGCAATGTTATATATGCCGACGATTTGGTTAAAGCCTTTGGGGTTGATGCTGTAAGATATTATCTTCTTCACGAGATGCCCTTTGCCCAGGACGGAACAATCACCTTTGAAACCTTGATTTCAAGATATAATTCCGACCTTGCAAACACCCTTGGAAATTTGGTAAACCGTACTGTTTCTATGATAAACAAGTACTTTGAGGGAGTTATCCCCCAGCCCTCTGCAGAAACCGAGTTTGATGCAGGCCTTAAGGAGGTTTGTATAGCTTCTGCTGAAAAGACTGCCGCATGTATGGAACAGCTTCGTGTGGCAGATGCAATGGATTGTATCTGGACAATCGTCAATCGTGCAAACAAATATATTGACGAAACAATGCCCTGGGTTCTTGCAAAAACTGACGAGGGCAGAGAAACCCTTAAAACAGTTATGTACAATCTTATAGAAGCTATAAGATTTATTACATCTCTTCTTGGCTCGTTTATGCCCGAAACACAGGAGAAAATAGCAAAACAGACAGGAGCAACAGAGCTTTCCTGGGAGAGTGTAGCTGAATTTGGAAAAACACAGGCAGGAGTGTCTGTAGGAGCAGCAGAGCCTTTGTTTGCAAGACTTGACCCCGAGGCAAAGCTTGCAGAGCTTGAGGCGGAGCTGGGAGCTCCCCAACAGCCCCAGGTAAAAATTGAGCCCTATAAGGAAAATGTATCCTTTGAGGATTTTGAAAAGCTTGATATCCGCGTAGGCAAGGTGGTTGTGTGCGAAAAAGTGCCTAAATCCTCAAAGCTTTTGAGATTTGAGCTTGAGGTTGGCTCGGAGCGCAGACAGATTTTGTCGGGTATTGCCAAGTATTACGAGCCCGAGGAATTAATCGGCAAAAATGTACTGTTTATCGCAAACTTCCCCCCAAGAAAGATGATGGGACTTGAGTCAAACGGTATGATACTCTCTGCAGAGCACGACGGAAAATTAGTTGTGACATCAACTCTTGAAGATATCCAAAGCGGAGCCGCAATAGTATAGAAAAAAGCACCCGAAAGGGTGCTTTTGTTATACAAAGATGTAGAATCGGAACGACCTATCTGTCGTTCCCTTGCGAATTATAAATCCCAAGGGAACGAAAATCGCACATCAAAATAATAGGGGAGGGGCTTGTTCCTCCCGACATAGCGGCGTCATATCATAATATTATGCATTTCAAGGTTGTTTTCAAGGGCATATTTTACTGTGTATGCCGTTCCGCCCCGTGGAGAGGACATATAAAAAACGCAATGAGCGCTGTTATCTGCCATAAAACGATTGCGCTTTAGCATACAGCCGTTTGTATATTCCTCTGAAACATAAATTATTTCGTCTGCCAGGCGTAAAATTTCATTATATAGAGCGACATCCTTTTTATGCCAGCCTCTTGTCTGCTCTCTGCATGGAAGAGCCAGAATCAATCGAATATGGGGCGAGCTTTTCTTTGCAGACAAAACTGCCAATGCTGCAAGGGTATCAAAACCAAGGGCCCCTCCTGTAATAAAATCTGTGACCCCTTTGTCGGCCAGCTCCTTTATCACAGAGGGCAAGCTTTTGAGTATTTGGTTTTTATGCTCGGGGTTAATATATCTGTGGCCTGTAAAGCAACAGCTGTTTTCTTTTTTGTTCATAAGTATTTTCCTTGCTAAAAATATTCTCGGGAGAATTTATAAAAAATCCCCCTATGCTTCTTAAAAGTATATCACAACAGGAAAAAACTGTCAATTCTCATAAAAAGATGCACAAAAATATCGGGAGGATTATTCATAAACTGCAAAAATTCCCTTTTTTTCTCAAACAAAAATAAAAATATATAAACACAACATTTAGGGGGTATTTTTTTACGCAACTACATTATAGGCTAAAATACGGCTAATATTACAGCTCTGTTACAAGGGTTGATTTTTTGGGTAATACTAACAAAAAAACCGATAAAACAGAGGGGAAATATGAAAAAACGACGGAAAAGCTTGATTTCAAGTCAAAATTGTGGTATAATTCAAGTAGCCTTGTGGGTTTTTTGAAGAAAATTTTTCTGTAAAAAACCATAGCTTAAGGCCAAAAATAACAACATAATTTGTTGTAAAAATTTTCAGAGGTGGAAAAAATGCAGAAGAGATTTATATCAGCAGTGGTTTTTGTTGCTATAATATTAACTATAGCTGCTGTACCGTTCTCCGCTTTTGCAATGGAGTTTTCGGATGTCCCTATTACTGCGTCATATTATAAGGCGGTTGATAAGCTCAGCAATGAGGGGGTTATTCAAGGCAGAGGTGATGGAATATTTGCACCTGCAGACAATACTACCCGTGCCGAGTTTTGTGCTTTTCTTGCAAGGGCAAACAACTATAACGCATCCTATTATAAAAATGTGGCAATGCCCTTTGGGGATGTGCAAAAAGGAAATTGGGCAGAGGGCTATATTTCTTTTTGCTATCAGAACGGATATGTAAACGGAATGGACGCAGACAGCTTTGAGCCTTCCAGCAACGTCACCTGTGAACAGGCGGTAAAAATGGTGGTTTGTGCATCAGGTGTGGGAGATGAATCCCTTTCGAAGGTTGGTCCCAAGTGGTATTCGGGATACATAAATGTTGCCAGAAAGCACAACCTTTTGGATGGTGCGGACTTGCAGATTTCAAAGCCTGCAAACCGTGCATTTGTGGCACAGATTGTTTATAACTCTATGCTTGTTAAGGGCGAAAATAAAAACTATGCCCACGCTGTAGATGTAAGCGGAAACAACAGCGGGAGAGAGGTTAATACCTCCACAACCGTCAGCAAGGTAGAATACGCACCTGAAGAGGTGTGGGAGCCGTCTTCAGAAGATGAGATCTGGAAGTATTATCAATACTATGGTGAAGATTACGAAAAGTATATGGAAGAGGATAAGAATGCACAGGAATATACTGTTGCCGATACCCAGGAGGAAGAGGTTGAGTATGTTCCCAGAGGCTCATCAGACGGTATGCTTGTTGTAATTGATGCAGGACATAACTACAGCGGTGTTGACACAGGTGCTGTAGGAAACGGACTTCGTGAGCAGGATATTACTTTCTATATATCAGAAGAGCTTCGGATTATCCTTGAGAGAAACGGCTTTGACGTTATTATGACTCGTGATAAGCTCACAAAGAATGTTTCGACAGAATCCGTAAGCGCCAGTCTTTCAAAAAGGGCGGAAATTGCCAACCGTTCAGGGGCGGATATATTTGTTTCCATACACTGTAACGCAGGTGGCGGAACAGGTACAGAAACCTATTACTGTACAGGCTCGGGCGTTGGCAAGCTTTTTGCGGGGTATTTGCAGGACGGTATGCTGGATACAGTTGGTCTTCGGGACAGAGGTGTTAAGTCTGCCAGATATGCGGTTCTTCGCAATACCAATATGACATCTGCGTTGGTTGAAACAGGATTTATTGATTCAGAGCATGATGCTGCGTATCTTGCAGATCCGGAATATCGTAAGGCTTTTGCAGAAGGTATTGCACGTGGTATCTGTGAATTTGTTGGTATAGAATATAAATAAAATAGGGTCTGCAACAAAATGCGGTTTTAGCGGGCGGCCTTAAAGGTCGCCTTTGCAGTTTGTTGCGGACTTATTTTGGATTTTGGGGAGAAAAATATGAAAGAAACTACACGCCTGCCCGAGCTGTTGGCGCCGGCAGGGAATCTTGAAAAGCTAAAAGCGGCAATTACTTATGGCGCAGATGCTGTATATATAGGGGGAGAGGAATTTTCTCTTCGGGTAGCCGCAGATAATTTCACAATAGAGGAAATGAAACAGGGTATTGATTTTGCCAAGGAGCGGGGCAGAAAGGTATATCTTACTGCCAACATTATCCCTCATAATCGGGATATTGACGAATATGCAAAATATCTTAAAGAGGCAAAGGAAACAGGGGTGGATGCAGTTATTCTGTCTGACCTTGGTATGTTTGGCATAACAAAAGAGGTTGCCCCCGACCTTGACATACATATCAGCACCCAGGCAAATAATGTAAATTACAAAAGCGCCCAGATGTGGCATGACATGGGGGCAAAACGAGTTATTCTTGCAAGAGAGATGTCCCTTGAGGAAATTCGGGAGATAAGAGAGAGGACAAGTGAAGAGCTTGAGCTTGAGGCTTTTGTTCACGGGGCGATGTGCATATCCTATTCGGGAAGATGCCTCCTCAGCAACTATATGACAGGCAGGGACAGCAACCAGGGGGCTTGCGCTCATCCTTGCCGCTGGAAATATTATCTTATGGAGGAGCAACGGCCCGGAGAGTATATGCCTGTGTTTGAAAACGAAAGAGGCACCTTTATTTATAACTCCAAGGACCTGTGTATGATAGAGCATATAGACAAGCTTATAGAATCGGGGCTTTCCAGCTTTAAGATAGAGGGCAGAGTAAAATCAGAGTTCTATGTTGCAACTGTTGTTGCGGCATACAGACAAGCTATAGATTCCTATCTTGACAATCCTCAAAAGTGGAGCTTTAACCCACAATGGATGGAGGAGCTGAAAAAGGTCAGCCACAGAGATTACACAACGGGATTTTATTTTGGCAAGCCGGGAGGGTCAGAGCAGCATTATGCAAGCAGCTCCTATATTCGTGAATATGATATGGTTGGCGTTGTTGAGGAATATGACGAGGAAACATCGGTTGCGGCTGTTGTGCAGAAAAACAGATTTTTCACAGGGGACGAGGTAGAGTTTCTCTGCCCTGACGGAAGCTTTTTTAAGCAGAAAATAGAAAAAATTACTGACGAAACGGGAGCAGAAATTCAGGTGGCAAACAGACCTCAGAGTGTTGTATATATAAAAACGGCACAGAAAACAGAAAAAGGCGCATTTATGCGGAAAAAGAGGGAAGACAATACAGGTAAATAACATAATCGTTACATATTTGTAAGAGTTTAACAGCGGCAGATATATTGACTTTTGCGTATAAAAATGTTAGAATGTATTGTACAAAATACGATTAGTATAAATATTTATAAAATACGGAGGTAAAATTATGAAAATGGCAAGAAGATTATTAAGTTTGGCTCTTGCAATTGCTGTTGCAGTTTCCTGTGTGGGAACAATTGTTTTTGCAGAAGAAACAGCTGCTGCAAAAAAGGGCTTTTCTGATGTAGCAAACGACCAGGTTTATTCTGATGCCGTTGAGGTTCTCAGCAACCTGAAGGTAATCAACGGATATCCTGACGGTACCTTTGGTCCTGATAAAAACGTTACAAGAGCAGAGTTTACTGCTATGCTTATGAGAGTTCTCAATCTTGGCAACAGCGGTGCAGCTACTGCTGCAGGACTTCCCTTTACTGATGTAGAGGACACCAATTCCGATATCAGCTGGGCTATTCCCAACATCAATACCGCTTATGGTATGGGTGTTATAAACGGTTATGAGGATTTAACCTTCAGACCCAGCGCAAACGTTGCTTTTGAAGAGGCTGTTAAGATGATAGTTTGTACTCTTGGTTATGGTACAAACGTAGATACATCTACTTCTCCCTGGTATGCAAATTATATTGCAATTGCAAACCAGATTGGCGTTACAAAGACAGCTACAGAAATCGGTGCAGTTGAAACTCCTGCAAGCCGTGCATGTATAGCACAGCTCCTCTATGATTCTCTTGATATTGAGATAATTGAAAACGAGAAGAAGACCGACAGAACTATTCTTAAGGACTATCTCGGCTTGAGAAGAGGCGTAGGTGTTGTTTCTTCTGACGGTATCACAAGCCTTACAGCTCCTGATGTAAACCTCCGCAGCAACGAGGTTCAGATTTATGGTGCAGAAGACAGAGGCGACTATGAGGTAAGAACCTATAAGGCAGCGGATGATTCCATAAAGGATTATCTTGGATATGAAATAGAATATTACTTCCAGGAAGACGGCTCCGGGGATCGCACACTTGCTTTCAGCCTTATTCAGACAACAGAGGATGACATTGTTACAATAAATGCAGCAAAGATTGAAAAAAGAGAAACCACAAATTCAGCTGTCAAGTATTACGAAAACAAGGATGACGACAAGGCGAAGACCGTTACTCTTGATACAGATAACGTTGTTATTTACAACGGCAAGCTCTATGGTCCTACCGACAGAGCAAGCAGATTTGATACAAGTATGATTCCTACCATCGGTGAGATTAAGTTTATCGACTCCGACAGTAACGGAAGATACGAAATGGTTATAATTACAGCTTACGATATTTACTATGTATCAAGCAAGGATACAACGAAGGTAAGCATTGTTGATAATGTTATCGCAGATGCTGACAAGAAGAATCTGGCTCTTGATGTTGACCAGGACAGAAACCTTTATATCGTTGATAAAAAAGGCAAGAGTATGTCCTACAGCTCTATTGCTAACGGAAACATCATTTGCTATGCAACAAGCAGAAACGATAACGGTGGAACAACCATTAAGACAGCTATTGTACTGACCGATAAGGTTACAGGCAAGATTACTGCAAGCAATGGTGACGGCTCTGTTACAATTGCAGGCAAGAATTACTTCTATTCAAATGCAGCTCCCTGGATGAGTGGTAAGACTACCCTTGCTGCACCCCAGATTCAGGATTCGGGCACATATTGTCTGGACCTCAATGGCGACATTGTTGCATATACAAAGGATAATGTTGTAGAAAATGTTAAGTATGGTTACGTTACAGGATACAGCGAGGACAGAGATTCCTTTGACGGAATTGTTACCTTTAGAGTATTTACCTCAACAGGCGGCGACGAACTTCTTGGAACTTACAGAAATACAACTGTAAACGGAGTACAGTGTGCAACAGGCGCAGACGTATTGGAGGCACTTAAGGGAACTGCGACAAATCCTGGCGAGGGTAAGATGGCAGTTCAGCAGCTTATTAAGTACACCACAAGAACAAGCCAGGGCGAAACTGTATTTGACAAGATTGTTACCGCATCAGGGGTAGAACAGGGTCAGGATGTTACAACTGACACGCTGACAACTCTTAAGGCTCTTTATACTACCATAGGCGAGGGCGGAAAAGTAAGCAATCCTATTTCCTTAAAGTATAACGGCACATCAAGAGTTCTTGTTGACCAGGTAACAAATACAAAGGTTAGCGTTGGCAGTGCAACAGTTATTTCTGTTCCTGAAGAAAGAGATGAATACAACGAATTCAGAAAGACATCTGCTTCTTCTGTCTTTAAAGACGGCAAGAACTATGTTGTAGAGGTATTTGACCTTTCAAAGGCAAATGTGCCTAAAATCGTTGTAATATACGGAGCTGATAATTCACAGGCAGTGGATGCTCTCTCTCCTGTTTATGCAGTTGCAAAGAAGGACGAAGCAACAAAGGGTGACGACCTTATGCACAGAATGGAAGTGTTTAAGTCAACTGCTACAAGCGCATCAAGTCCTTCCGTTGAGTGGATTTCAAACGATAGTGACAGCCCTGCAGGAATAGAGCCCGGTGATATTTTCAGAGTAGGTGTTGACAAGTACGGCGACGCAGTTGTTAAGAATGCTTATATGATTTATGATATGGACGGCACAAATGAAGACGGCATAGTTGTAGATGATTATAAGCTCCATGACGAAGACAATTCTAACAACGACATTGACATTAACGAGGCAGAGTTTGTTACAATCATGGGTAGCATAGTTGCCCGTGATGACAACACAGTTACAATTGCTGACAAGTTCTTCACAGATGAAGAGGTTGCAGCAGGTGACTATGACACCAAGCTTGCTACAAATTTTGATGTAGATGATTTTGCAAGTGCTATAGTATTGATTTACAATACAGAGGGACAAGTATTTGAAATGCAGGTTGGTGATTATGTATCAACTATCGCAGGCTTTGCTTCTTATACAGACGGCATTTCACCTACAAAGGTATTGGTTTATATGACAAAGGGTAAGATAAAGATGCTTTGCGTTCTTCCCCAGTAAAAAATCAGTTACAAAAATCCCCGAAACACTTGCTGTTTCGGGGATTTGACATATAAGGACACGAAAAGAGGTGCAAAATATGAATTTGTTTCAGAACATAAAAATAGACGGGGAAATTTTTCTTGAATATGCTTTTTTGACCTATGAGATTAGCTTTGACAACAAGGGAAATGTACCTGTTTCTGCAGATTATATGTTTGCACTTCCCAAGGGAGCGGTAATTTCAAAGGCGAAATTTATATGCAGTGACGGAGAGGTAATAACCACCTCGGTTATATCAGTGACCCATGCCGCAAGATTACAGGAGGGAAATGTATCCTCTGCCCTGTTGGGACAGCTTGATGACACCTCCTATATGTTCAGCATAGGAAATTTGGGCTTGGGAATAAGCAAGCTTCGTCTTGCTGTATATGCGCCCCTTAAGAATAAAGGAGATGGAAAAACCCTGGTGCTTCCCCTGACCGCAGGAAGAGGCATTGGGTCGGGAGAAAAAGCCTATGCAGACATAAGCCTTATTGTGCATGAAGAATGTGTTTGTTCCTCTTCTACCCACGAAATTGTTATAGGGGACAAATGGGGTAAAACCGAGATAAAAACAGATAAAATTTTAGCGGACAGAGATTTCTGCCTGAAAATAAAAGACGGCAAAGAGGGAAATTGCGGAATCGCAGTGCAAAAACCCTTTGGGGGAGAGCTTTTATGCAGATTATATCCCTCGCATACCCAAAGGAAATATGAAAAAATGCTTATTGTTTTTGACGGAACAGGCTCTCTTTTGTACGGTGGGGAAAAAGCGGGAAAGGAGCTTGTTTGCAGTCTGGCAAAAGCGTTTTCGGGGGAGGTTGCTCTTGTTGTATCGGGAGAGAAGCCAAAAATGCTCACAAAGGGCTTTTGTGAAAATACTGATGAAAATATATACGCCCTGACAGAAAAGTTAAGTCAGGTTCAGGTTCAGGGGGGTTCCCTGGGAGAGGCGTTTGAGTTTATCAGCGGATTTGTGCAAGAAGATACACTTATAATTCTTGTTTCAGGAACAAACTATACAGAGGGCTCTATTTCCGCAGACAAGGCAAAGGAGTTTTTGGCGGACAGGGGAATGAATGTGGTTACTCTTGGGGCAACAGAGATAAGTCCTGTTGCAGATTCCATAAAAGAAGCCTGTGGAGGTAGAAGAGAGCATATTTTCGGCAAGGATAATATTGAGGAGCGGGCAAAGAGTATTATTGATAGCTTCTCTGTGCCTGAATATAAAAATGTAAAGGTTTTCGCAAATGGAGTATCGGGACATATTATTGATGTTGACCATGGAATAACAGCCTTTTTTGAATATTCAGGGCAGAGGGTTCCCGAGAGTGTTCTTGTTGTACAGGGAGCAGACCGGGAAGAAATAGCCCTGGGAGGTGTAACAACATACCACAGCTTTGCGCCTCTTGGCCTTGTATATGCAAAGGCGCTGCATAGCAGACTTGAAAAGGAGCTAAAAACCTGTCCTCCCCTTGAGGTATCACGAATAAGGAAGCTTATGGAGGAGGTTGGAATAAAATATTCTGCCATAAATTCCGAAACAGCTCTTGGGGCGGTAATCGGAGAGAGCAAGCCGTCAACGATTCGTGTTGTTGTAAGAAATCAAAGCTGTGCCCATCAGGTGTTTGGGAACAGAGCATCTATGTTCAGAGAAGAAACAAAAACGGAAATCAGCAAAGAAATTGCAGAAATATGTGCAGAAATTATTATAAAAGCTATGAGGGCTGACGGAGCAATCTGTGCAGACGGAGAGATAAATCAGGAGCTTCGCAGAGGGCAAACCATGGTTTCTCTTCTTTCTCTTGTTGCATCCCCCTTTGGGGAGAAATACAGAGCTTTTATAGAAAAAGGAAAGAAATATATGGAAGATTATAGCCCTTATGGGCTGAAGTTTACCCGGGACAGAGAATATGCAAAGGAACAGCTTGGAAAATTGTGGGGAAACGAGGAAATAATATTTGATGACAACGTTCCGGATTTAATAACGGCAGGGAAATTGCTGTTTCGGTTATAGGAGGGACATCCTCCGCAGTCAGTTTATATTATTTGAGAAAATGCTGACAAAAAGTGGGAAAATATATAAGAAATTTTAATAAAACCCTTGATTTTTTATAAAAAGTAGTTTAAAATTATAAGGACTGTAATATAAATTTAATATACACATATTAAATTTATGGAGGAACCCTATGAATTACAGTCAGAAAAGTCATTCAAAAAATGGTAAATGGTTAGCGGGTGCATTGGGAAAGACATTTTTCGTGCTGATTGTTGCAACATGGTTTTGCCAGAGCGCATCATTTCCCGTATCTACGAAATCAGAGGCAGCCATGCTTCCTGCAGGGGACGGTATGTGGATGCCGGGGAAAGCTCTGTCGGAAGAAATTCAGGAGGATGAGCTTACCTTTGAAAATCCAACTGTGGGAGTGCTTACTTCGGCCTTTGGAGAGAGAAACGGACGTCGGCATAACGGAATTGACATAGGTGCCGATTTTGGCACAAAAATCTGTGCTGCTGCAGAGGGGACAGTTACCTTTGCAGGAGAGATGAGTGGCTACGGCAATTATATTATTCTTATGCACAGGGATGGCTTTGAAACAGCGTATGCTCATTGCGACTCCCTGCTTGTCACCAAGGGTGAGAGTGTTCAGGCGGGACAATTGATTGCGTATATGGGCAGTACGGGAAACAGCACAGGACCGCATCTGCATTTTGAGGTTAAGCAAAACGGTGAATTTTGCGACCCGCAAAAATTTGTATTTTACGGAAGTTGAAATAAAAAACAAAGGGGTAATAGGAATGGGAAAAAAGATACTCGTTGTTGATGATGAAAAAAATATTGTTGATATTTTGAAGCTTAATCTTCAAAAGGAAGGATACACCGTTTTTGAAGCTTATGACGGAGTAACTGCGGTAGAAAAGGCTCTTACCAAAAATGTTGAGGAGAAGCCTGATTTGATTTTGCTTGATGTAATGCTTCCCGAGATGAACGGCTTTGAGGTATGTAAAAAGGTAAGGGAGTCATCTTCTGTCCCGATTCTGATGATTACCGCCCGTGAAGAGGAAGTGGACAAGGTCCTGGGCCTGGAAATCGGTGCGGATGATTATGTTACAAAGCCCTTTAGTATGAGAGAGCTCCTTGCCCGTGTACGTGCAAATATGCGTCGTATGGAGGTTGAGCCTGCAAAGACAGACGACGTTGAAATTATTGAGGTTGGGGACTTTAAGCTGGATTGTAACAGATATGAGCTTTATAAAAACGGTCAGCTTATTGATTTGACAGTAAGAGAGTTTGAGCTAATCAAGTTCCTCTCTGCACAGCCCAACAAGATTTATTCAAGAAAGAATCTTCTTGAATATGTATGGGATTATGAATATTACGGCGATGTAAGAACAGTTGATGTTACTGTTCGCCGTGTAAGAGAAAAGATAGAGGATGACCCGTCACAGCCTAAACACATTATGACAAAGCGTGGCGTTGGTTACTACTTTGCACTTTAATAGAAAATAAATCGGGCGGATATCGCCCGATTTTTATGTACATATAAGAATTAGGGGAGGCTTTTATGCTTAACATAACCATAATGACAGTAGGAAAAATAAAAGAAAAATATTTCAGAGAAGCAATAGAGGAATATAAAAAAAGACTCTCCAGATATTGCAGGCTAAATATAATCGAGGTCAAGGACGAACCCACTCCTGATAATCCAAGTGACAGAGAAAAAGAGGCGGTTCTTGAAAAAGAGGGGGCAAGAATAGAAGAGAAATTGCCTAAAAATGCTTATATTGTTGCCCTTTGCATAGAGGGGAAAATGCAAACCTCGGAGGAGCTGGCAGACTTTTTGCAAAAAACTGCCACAGAGGGATACAGCGACATTGCTTTTATTATTGGCGGCTCAATGGGGCTGTGGGAAGAAATAAAAAAGAGGGCTGATTTAAGGATAAGCTTTTCTAAAATGACTTTTCCTCATCAGCTTATGCGGGTTATTCTCCTTGAGCAAATTTATCGTGGCTTTAATATATCAGAGGGCGGAAAATATCACAAATAAAAATTAAACGGCAAGAGCCTGTGTGTTTGGGCTGTTGCCGCTTTATTTTTCATATTACCAAAAAAATTTGGAAATTCTCTTGTAAAACCTTGATTTTTGTGTTATTATAAGATGAATGTGGATAATTATAATTTAAGGGATGATTTTACTTATGAAAGAAACTTTAAACCAGATAAAAGCTTCGGCAGAGGCTGCACTTTTGGCGGCAGAAACACTTGATGCTCTTGAGGAGCTTCGTGTGAGATTCTTGGGGAAAAAGGGTGAGCTTACTGCTGTTATGAAAGGTATGGGAGGACTCTCTGCGGAGGAGCGTCCTGTTATCGGTCAGCTTGCCAACGAAGTGCGCTCCTTTGTGGAAAACGCTTTGGAGGAGAAAAAGACAATGCTTCTCGCATCTTTGGAGGAAGCAAAAATCCTTGGGGAAACAATAGATGTTACTATCCCGGGCAAAGCTCCTGTTAAAGGAAAGAAGCATCCTCTTACAACTGTCCTCGATGACTTAAAGGATATATTTATCGGTATGGGCTTTACCATTGCCGAGGGTCCCGAGGTTGAGCTTGATTATTATAACTTTGAGGCTCTTAACATTCCCAAGGACCATCCTGCAAGAGATACCCAGGATACCTTCTATATTGACGAAAATGTGGTTTTGCGTACCCAGACCTCTCCTGTTCAGGTAAGAGTTATGGAAAAGCAACAGCCTCCTATCAGAATTATATCTCCCGGACGTGTTTACAGAAGTGATGCAGTTGATGCTACTCACTCTCCTGTATTCCATCAGGTTGAGGGGCTTGTTATTGACAAGGGAATTACCATGGCAGACCTTAAAGGAACTCTTGAGGTGTTTGTTCACAAGCTTTACGGCGAGGATACAAGACTTCGTTTCCGTCCCCACCACTTCCCCTTTACAGAGCCAAGTGCAGAGGTTGATATCTCCTGCTTTAACTGTGGCGGCAAGGGCTGTCCTATATGTAAGGGCGAGGGCTGGATTGAGATTTTAGGCTGCGGAATGGTTCACCCCAAGGTATTGAAGAACTGCAACATTGACCCTGAAGTATATTCGGGCTTTGCATTCGGTATCGGACTTGAGCGTATAACTATGTTCCGTTACGGCATCAAGGACTTGCGTATGTACTTTGAAAACGATGTTCGTTTTCTGGAACAGTTTTAAGGGGAGGTTGCGAAGATGAAATTACCAATATCATGGCTTAAGGATTATATGAACATAGACGGCATAGACAACGCCGCATATACCCACGGAATGACAATGTCAGGCTCGATTGTTGAGGGAATAGAAAACCCTGCGGCAGAAATCAGCAATGTTGTTGTAGGCAGAGTGCTTAAGGTGGAAAAACATCCCGACGCAGACAAGCTGGTGGTTTGCCAGGTAGATGTAGGGGAGGATGCTCCCATTCAGATTGTTACAGGGGCTCCAAATGTTTTTGAAGGGGCAGTTGTACCCGTTGCAAAGCATAAGAGTACTCTTCCCGGCGGGGTAAAGATTACAAAGGGTAAGCTCCGTGGAGTAGAGAGCTTTGGAATGATGTGCTCTACAGACGAGCTTGCTATGTCAGATGAGAGAGCTACAGGAATTTTAATTCTCCCCGAGGATATGAAAATTGGCGAGGATATTGTTACTGCTCTTAATCTTGATGAAAATGTTGCTGAATTTGAGATTACCTCAAACCGACCCGATTGTATGAGTATAATCGGTCTTGCAAGAGAAACAGCGGCTACCTTTGACAGAGAAATCAACATTCCTGTACCTGAGGCAAAGGGGAATGACGAGGATGTAAATTCCTATGCAAGTGTAGAAATTCAAAACAGCGATTTGTGCAGCCGTTTTGTGGCAAGAGCTGTTAAGAATGTTAAAATAGGACCATCTCCCGAATGGATGCAGAAAAGACTTAAGGCTTGCGGAATTCGTGCAATAAATAATGTGGTTGATATTACAAACTATATTATGCTTGAATACGGTCAGCCTATGCACGCATACGACCTTGATAATGTAGAGGGCAAGAAAATTATTGTAAGAAACGCAAGTGAGGGGGAACAGCTTGAAACTCTTGATGACCAGCCGAGAACTCTCAACTCCTCAATGATTGTTATTTCCGATGCAAAGCGTGCTATTGGCGTTGCGGGAGTTATGGGCGGTGCAAATTCCGAGGTTACAGAAAATACAACAACTGTTCTCTTTGAATCCGCTTGCTTTAACGGTGCTTTTGTAAGAAGAGGCGCAAAGGCTTTGGGGATGAGAACAGACGCATCTGCTCTCTTTGAAAAGGGCCTTGACAGCGAGAACTGTATGCCCGCCATAAACCGTGCTTGTGAGCTTATGGAGCAGCTTGGCGCAGGTGAGGTTGTAGGTGGCGCAATTGATGTGTACCCTGTGAAAAAGCAACAGACAATTCTCCCCTTTGAGCCTGAAAAAATGAATAAGTTCCTGGGTCTTGAGGTATCAGAGGCAGAAATGATAAAAATTCTCTCAAAGCTCGACTTTGAAGTAAAGGACGGCAAGGTTTATGTTCCTACCTTCAGAGGGGACATTGAGGGAATGGCAGATATCGCAGAGGAGATTGCAAGAATTTACGGCTATGACAACATCCCAACTACAATGATGAAGGGGGAGGTTGTTGCAGGGGGAAAGAGCAAGGTTCAGAAGCTTGAGGACGCAATCCGCACCGAGCTTACAGAATCAGGGCTTTATGAGATAGTTACCTATTCATTTATTGACCCCAGAGAAAATCAGATGGTGAATATTCCAGCGGATAGTGCAAAGAATAACTTTGTAAAGATTACTAACCCATTGGGCGAAGAAAACAGCGTTATGAGAACAGACCTTATTTCCTCAATGATGAAGATAGTAAAGGTGAATTACAACAGAAGAAATGCCGAGGCAAAGCTGTTTGAAATCGGCAAAATATTTACTCCTGTTGAAAATCAACAGCTTCCTTTGGAAACACAAAAGGTTGCAATTGGTATGTATGGTGACTGTGATTTCTATGACATAAAGGGCGTTGTAGAAAAAATGCTGGAGAGAGTGGGTATCACCGACGTTGACTTCCAGACTTGCAAGAATGACCCCACATATCACGCAGGCAGATGTGCAACAGTAACAGTTTGCGGAGAGCTTTTGGGTACAATAGGACAGATTCATCCCTCGGTTTGTGCAAACTTTAAGGTAGACACAGAGGTTTATGGGGGACAGCTTGACTTTGAGGTTATTGCAAAATATCATACCACAGACAGACACTACAGGGCACTTCCCAAATTCCCTGCAGTTACCCGTGATATTGCGGTAACTGTGGATAAGGATGTCCCTGTTGGGGATATAGTAAAGATTATCAAGGGGCAGAAGTCAATGCTCATTGAGGATTACAGACTCTTTGATATTTATGAGGGAGCACAGCTTGGAGAAAACAAGAAGAGTGTTGCTTACTCTATCACATTCAGGGCAGAGGACAGAACTCTTACTGACGAGGATGTAAACCCTGTAATGGAAAAAATCCTTAAGGAGCTTGAATCAAAGCTGAACGCACAGCTCCGATAGAAATTTTAAAGAAAGGCAGAGGTGATTATTATGGATTATGGACAGAACAATAATTTCGGCAACACAGTAAAATTTAAAGTAAAAGCAGACCACCCAATGGAACCAAAGGATATTTTGATGTCCGTGCACGATTCCCTGGTAGAGAAGGGATATGACCCTATAAATCAGATTGTAGGATATATTCTTTCGGGCGACCCGTCCTATATTACTTCCCATAACAGCGCAAGAAGCCTTATCCGTAAGCTGGAGAGGGACGAAATCATCGAAGAGCTCATTGGATTCTATATAAAGGAACATTCAGGTAAATAAACAACAATCGCCTGTTGCAGAATTTTCGCAGCAGGCGATATTTTTTATAGTACAAGGATATAAAAATGAAGTGACCTCTGACTGCCTTATTCTTTAGCAATCAGAGGTCACTTCTGTTCACTCTTGATATCTAACATCCTTGGTTACCTCTCTTTCCTTGTCTGCCCCATACCGCCTTTTGTACTTTTAAAACCAAAAACTTTTATTTTCTCTAAGGAGAATACCCTGGGATTTTAGTGGCGCTGTATCGGGCGAAAGTCCTGTCTTTTTTAAAATTCTGAAGCAATTCCTGAATTAAATTTTAATTCCTTTCTCTATATATAAAACGTAACACCGTCGTGTTTTTTACCATATTCAGTTTTGCCTCAACTTCTAAAAAAGATATAAGCTTACTTTTTCATTGGACTGTACCTCTCTTTCCTTGATTTAAGAATACCACATTTCAAAGGGGATTTCAATTGACATTTTATCAAAAAGATAATTAAAATTTTTAGGCAAATAGCAGAAAATACCACGCTTTTGCATTTTTGTATTTACAAATAAAGAGGGGATATGTTATAATAAATATGTTGGGCACTTGTGCAGAGGGTTGTACTGCATAAAGAAGAGCCCTTTTGTTATAAGGAGAGATAACGTGAAAGTTCCTTTCACGCTCTGCCTCCGGCGGATTTTATTGTCCGTGCAAAATTTTCCTCGCATAAACGCTCGGAAATGCACATGGACGAAATAATCTCTTATCATTCCTTGCTCTGCGGATAAGAGATTATACATTACTATTTGTGCCGACGCAGAGCGGCGGAATGGAGATTATTATGATTAAAAGAAGCGATGAACAAAAAATAACAACAGAAGAAAATGCAATGGGCATAACAAAAATGTATCTGTCAGATTTGGCGGATTTTGAGGGGAGAAACCCAAAGCTCCGCACCTTTTCCCGTGTATCTCTTAACAAAGGCGAGGAGGTAGAATTTCATATTCATAACAATGAATTTGAAAGCTATTACATTATTTCAGGCAAAGGGCTTTACTCTGACAACGGGGAGGAAATTGAGGTTCTTCCCGGTACTGTAACCTTTACCCCCTCGGGCAGCGGTCACGGAATAAAAAATATTGGTGACGAGCCTCTGGAATTTATTGCATTGATTATACTTGACTGATTATTTTAAAAAGATATTGCAAAAGGCTGAACGATTGATTTCGTTCAGCCTTTTTTGGTGGGCAATATAATTTCAATATCATTTTGCGTGAGTTTAAATGTTCTATATGATACCGAAACCATTGTAGGGGAGGGGCTTGCTCATTCCGCAATGAAACATAATTTATGCAGTCTGTTGCGGAACGGATTTATCCGTTCCCTACAATATTTTATGGAATAACATAAATCCGTCAGGATTTCAGGGGGGAAATCCAATAAACTGCTCACTTTGCATAAGCTCTGTCTTGAAGATAAAAAGAAAAAATGGTTAAATTTAATGGAATATGTATTGACATCGCAATACTTATGCTGTATTATATAAAATATGGGGGTGTAGTTTATGGCTTTTTCATATAAACCATTATGGAAGCTTTTAATTGATCATGATATGACTAAAAAACAACTAATGCAAACCACCGGTATTTCAAAATCAACGATGGATAAAATGGCAAGAGGAGAAAACATTTCGTTAGACATTATTGATCGAATATGCTCTTACTTCAATTGCAAAGTCGAAAATGTAATAGTTTTCTGTGATAAGGAGAAAAAAGATGAACGAATATAGAGAAGAAATATTAAATGTTTCCATGTATGAAAATACAGAGTGTGCTTTTTTGACTGATTCCTTCAACAACTTTTTTTTAAAAAAAGATGCATATATGCTGCTGGATGAGAAAGGATTACATATATTTCTTGTTCAATTAGATATAAAAAAATACAAAGCTTTTTTGGAAGATTTAAATATTGATAAATCTCTTGCGAAGGACTGTTTTGAAATAGTTGACAATATTGGCAGCTACGGGGTTCGCGGAGGTAAGCGCCATTTTTCAGGATATAATTCCGAACGCAAAGTGGCAAACAGAAAAGCAAAAGAAGAAAACAGGGGAAAGCATTATTATGCAAATGATCATACTTTTTCAAAGCAAAATCAAACGCTTCCTACTGAATTTGAAAACAGCATTATTTGTGCAGACAGCCTTGAATTTTTAAAAAAGCTGCCGGATAACTGCATAGATATTATTTTCACTTCGCCACCATATAATTTCGGATTAGACTATGATACTCATGATGATACAGCGAACTGGGATAAATACTATGAAATGCTTTTTGATATTTTTAATGAATGTATACGTGTTTTAAAATACGGCGGAAGATTTGTGGTAAATGTTCAGCCCCTTTATTCTGATTATATACCGGCTCATCATATAATAAGCAATTTCTTTATTCAGAAAAAAATGATTTGGAAAAGTGAAATTTTATGGGAAAAAAATAATTACAACTGTAAAATGTGTTCTTATGGTAGCTGGAAGAGCCCGTCGAGTCCGTATATGAAATATACTTGGGAATTTATCGAAGTATATTGTAAAGGAGATTTGAAAAAGGCAGGGAGCAGCGAAAATGCTGATATTTCAGCCGAGGAGTTCAAATCCTGGGTTGTTGCAAAATGGAGCATTGCCCCTGAACGTCATATGAAAGAATATGGCCATCCTGCTATGTTTCCTGAAAATTTGGTTGAACGAGTACTTAAGCTTTTTAGTTTTAAAGGTGATGTTGTATTGGACCCGTTTAATGGCGCAGGAACAACAACTGTTGTAGCAAAACGGACAGGCAGAAAGTACCTCGGCATAGATATTTCTCCTGAATATTGCGAAACTGCAGAGAAGCGTATAAAAGAGCTGGATTTTGGACAGCAATCAATGTTTGACTGATAAAAATGACGGCACATCAAAGAGTGCCGTCGTTTTTTATTTTGCATATTTTTTAAGTGCGTCCGCAAAAATATTTACTGCTTTTAAAAGCTCGCTCATTTTCAATTCTTTATAATATTCAGCCTTATGAATAGGCTTATCAACCTTGCGTTCTCCCTTGAGCAATGTGATTATTTTTAATTCCACATCAACGTGAGAAAGCAGTGCATGGGTGGCAGGGCTTCCGTATGTTACATCATTTAACTCGCTATAGTCCCCGCCTAACTGACTTTCAAGTTGTACTAAATAGTATGTATCCGTTTGAACTGCCTCTTTCATAAGTACGGCATCGAAAAGAATACGCTTTAACATTGCGTTTTCTGAATAAGCCTTGCATTCAATAGGCAACACCAATCGTCCGTCTATAAACACTTGAACGTCAGTTCCGAATTTATACACAAGAGAACTGCGATTTGTTTTTACAAAAGCCTTTACTTTTGGATCAGAAATGCGAGCGATATAGTCATCATTGACACCTATAGGCATTTTCTTCTTGTTAATCTCCAAACGCGAAAGATGCTGATGAAGCACTTCTGTCCATGCTATCTCTACCAGTTTTGCAGTAATATTTTCCACCAACTTGCCTTTGCCGGCTCTGATAATTCCACCGTAAGCACGGTCAGAACTCATAGCGGCAGCATCATCAATACCTTTTACTAATTTGTTGTATGCAGCTATCAATGTGCTTAATTTTGCTTCTACATTATTCATAGTCATCTCTCCTCAACATTTAATAATTAGTTTTTTCTAAAAATAGTTTGTACGTTTCCGTTTTCAAGAGCAGCTGCCCGTTTTCAGGTCACTTGATGGTATCGCCCTTGCAACTGCAGCGAATTTAGCTGAAAAAGAGATAATTTTACTGACAGTAAAATTATCTCTTTTTCATGGTGGAGATGAGGGGAATTGAACCCCTGTCCGAAATCGCGTCCCCACAGGGCGCTACGAGCGTAGTTTGTGATTTAGATTCCCGAGATACAGTGGCTCACAAACAAGCCTCTGTATTCGGTAGCTTCATTGATGCATGGCAGAGTCAAAGCTTTCCCTGCTCACGTTCACCGCTTGGATGATACCCGAATCTGCGGTCGCGGTAGCCGCAGTAGGGCAGCTGCGTTAATTAGGCAGCGTAAGCTACGTTATCGTTAGCGTTTAATTTAAAAGGTTGGGTTTTTTACGCAGTACCCGCTGCGGCTCGCTCCCTGAGTCTCCCCGACCCCGTCGAAGCCTTTACATCCCCCTGTCGTCGCAGTACGACACTTTCGCTCTGCCCTCCCTGTTGGTCGGTCATTCGCCCTTTGTGTCGACTGCTCCTCTTTCCCAAAAAATCTCTACGAGCTTTTTTGGGAGCCCTGGTTGCGCCTTTCGGCGCTATTTAGCGCGAGCATTTCTGTCCGCATAGCAACTGTCGTTGCAATGCGTTGCCTATAGCTCGGCATTTGCTCGTCTCGACTGCCGTCTCAGTCAGCGCAAAACAATTGCCACCGGCAATTTGCGCCCCAAAAGGTGCACTTCGTTGGCGCCTTTTGGGAGCCCTATGCTCCGCTACCGCTACGCATTATTTTGTGCCCTGTTAAAAGCAGGGCATCTATTTATAACTCTGATTGAGTATAAACCAATTTAAAAATTTTCTATCCAGCGAATAGCCATATCTATCCAGTTTTGTACCTCGGGGACAACAAGGCTTGCTCCATCAGAATTTGTTTGCCAATTCCCCAGAGAGAGTCCGTGAGGACCCGTTGGATAAATATGTAATTCAAAGTTTACCCCTTTTTCAGCAAGGGCGTTTGTCAGCAACAGAGTGTTTTGCACAGGAACGCCGGTATCTGTACAGGTATGCCATATAAACATTCGGGGGGTTTCCCCGGTTACATAATTTTCAAGGGAAGCCAAAGGTTTTATCTCCTCTCTTCCTGCTGCAAAGGTATCTATTGAGCCTTTGTGACATACCTCTTCCTTGCCTGTAATGACAGGGTATCCTAAAATAATACCGTTTGGCTTGTTGACAACACCGTCAACATCTGCAAACTTTATAATATCGGGGTGATTATAATGTACCCCTATACTTGCTGCAAGATGCCCCCCTGCGGAAAAGCCGCAAACAAAAACCTTGTCCTTGTCAATATTGTTATCATCAGCAATGCTGCGAACATAAGCTACTGCCTTTGAAAGCTCGCAGGTTGGAGCAGGCCAGCCCGATGGGCTGACAGAATAATCCAGAATAAAGCTGTGATATCCTGCGCTGCAAAACTTCAGTGCAATAGGCTCTGCCTCTCTTGGAGAAGTGTAAGCATATCCTCCTCCGGGACAGACTATAACGGCAGGTCTTTTTTTGGCAGATGTTGCCATAATATGCTCTTCTTCTAAAATATAGGAAGTAAGAGTAGTTTGTCTTGGGGATTTTTCTATCCCCATTGCCTCATATTCAACATCTATATTTATAACATTATATTTCATTATCAGTACCCCGTATTACTTTCTTTTATGGCTCTGTCAATATTTCTCTTGGCGGTTCGTTCAGCGGCAGCCGCCCGCTTGTCATAATTCTTTTTGCCTCGGCAAATTCCAAGGGCAAGCTTGACTCGTTGTCCTTTAAAATACAGCTTGAGAGGAATAAGAGTCAAACCTTGTTGGGAGGTAAGACCTATAAGCTTGTTAATTTCCTTTTTGTGGAGCAAAAGCCGTCTTGCACGAAGGGGTTCGTGGTTAAAAATACTGCCTTGCTCGTAGGGGCTTATGTGCATTCCGACAAGAATTGCCTCCCCCGTTTTACAGGAAACATAACTGTCCTTGAGATTGACACGCCCCATTCGAACAGATTTTACTTCTGTTCCAACAAGCTCAATCCCTGCCTCAAGCTCTTCTTCTACAAAATAATCGTGATACGCCTTTTTGTTCTGGGCAATTGTCCCGGGACTGCTTTTTGCCAACCTCGTCACCTCCTGTCAATTGATTATTGACCTGATATTTATGAATAATACATATATTATTCATAAACTATTCTTTTGATTCGCTATCTTCCTTTTTTTCTTTTTGCTGTTTTTTGCCTGAATCCTCGTTTTGGCTCTCCCCTCGGCCCCCAAAGGTAAATTCTCCTATTTTATAAGAGCCGAAGCTTACATTTTCCCCGTCGCCAAACTTAACCTTGATTATGCCCTTTAAGGTTGCCACATCAATAACAACGCCCTTGCCGTCGGGGGTTTCTACAACTGCACCCTTGTTCGGCAGCTTTTTAAGCATATCATCATAGGCGTTTTGCTCATACTGCAGGCAACACATCAAGCGGCCGCAGGTCCCTGATATTTTGGTAGGGTTAAGGGACAGTCCTTGTTCCTTTGCCATTTTAATAGAAACAGGTCTGAAATCGTCAAGAAAGCTTCCACAACACAAATATCTTCCGCATATACCATAGCTTCCCAGCTGTCTTGCCTCATCCCTGACGCCGATTTGACGAAGTTCAATTCTTGTGTGGAAGACACTTGCCAGAGATTTTACCAATTCTCTGAAGTCCACCCTGCCGTCAGCGGTAAAATAAAACAATATCTTACTGCGGTCAAAGGTGTATTCCACATCTATAAGCTTCATTTCTATTTTATGCTCGCGGATTTTTTCCATAGCAATAGCAAAGGCTTCCTTTTCCTTTTGCTTGTTTTCCTCCACTATTTTAAAATCTGCTTCTGTTGCCTCACGGACAACAGGACGAAGAGGAGGAACAATTTCCGAATCATCTACCTGGCTGTTTGCAACCACAACATGACCCAGCTCGACACCGCGGCTTGTTTCTACAAGCACTTTTGCTCCAACAGAATATTGTTTCCTGTTGGGGTCAAAATAATAAATTTTTCCTGCGCTGTTAAAACGCACTCCTATAATTTCTACCATGTATTTCCTCCCAATATTCCGTTGCCATACATTGTACGGCAATCGAGTATTTTACGTTTTTGCTTATTGCCAGGGAATATTTTGTTACAATTTCCCCCAGCCTGAATGCCGCCTCCCTGGTAATTTGAGAGCTAACGGCTTTAAGCTGTGCTTCTTTATCTCTGTTGATTATTGGACATACATCTATTATTCCCATTTTGGTATGCAATATATCGTTTGTCCAATTTAACATTATTTTTTGAATAAAACCAAAGGCTGCCTCGTTCTGCTTTAAAAATTTTATAAAATCATAAAGGGGTTTGTATTTTCCCTGACAAATGTTTACCAGATGCAAAACAGTATCATCCCGAAGCTTGATTTTGTCCTTATCGTCAAGAAGCTCAAGAGCTGCACCTATACTTCCGTCGCTCATAACTGCAAGGGTTTTTGCAGCTGCCTCATCAATCCCCTTTTCCTTTATAAGAAAAGCCTCCACCTCCTGTGTTTCCAGAGGCTGAAAACGAATCAGCGCGGCACGGGATAATATGGTGGGAAGTAAGCTGTTTGAGTTTGATACCAGCAAAATTATTGTACAATATTCAGGTGGTTCTTCAAAGACCTTAAGCAGGCTGTTTTGTGCCACCGCCTCCATGCTGTCTGCGTTTGGAATTATATAAACCTTACGCTCGGACAGATACGGCTTTATATATACATCCGCTTTCATGGCACGGATTGTATTAACTGAAATTTTTAAGCTTTCCTTTGACGGGTCGTAAAGCTTGTTTGTTACAACTATTATATCGGGGTGGCTGTCCCAGGTCATTTTGTCACTGCAGCCTACGATTTTCTCTGCAAATGCCTTTGCCATGGAGAGTCTGCCGACTCCTGCTATGCCCTCAAAAATGTAGGCGTGATTTATTTGACCGCGGCTTATGGAATTGCAAAGATTTTCTTTAATGCTGTTATGACCCGCAATATTTTGCATTCCCATAATAATCTCCATTCCGCCGCTCTGCGTCGGCATAAATAGTAATGAAGTATCTCTTATCCGCAGAGCAAGGAATGATAAGAGATTATTTTATTACCTCTATTTCGTGGGTAATCTTATTTTTTTCAATAAATGCCACATCTGCCTCCGAAATTCTTTGTCCCGGCACAAGAACCGCAGCCCCCGGGGGACAAGCAGATACAACATTTGCACTTATTCTGCCTGTGGCAGCCTTGACAGGGACTTTTTCAAAATCCATGGAAAGTGCCGCAGCGGGAGAACAAGCAAGCTCTATTTTGGGGAGAGGACTGTTTTCGCCGCTGCTCCCTTGATGTACTGTGGAGCCTATATGGCAAAGAGCCTCACACAGCTGCCTGATTTCCCTTTTTGTTGTGGCAATGGTAGGAATTAAAACCACATATCTGAAATCTGACATTTCAGCATATATTCCGTATTCATCCTGAAGAATTTCTTCTGCCCTCTCTCCGCTAATGCCAAGCTCTGAAAAATCAACCACAAGTCTGGTTGGGTCCTGAACTCTGCCCAGAGAAGCCTCATCGGCAAAATGAAGCCTTGTCTTTTTGCGGACCTCTGCTTTAAGGGCGTCAAGCTCCTCTGTAAGAGTTAAAAGTCTGTTTTTCCCAAACATTTTCATCTGTCGTGCCGCCTCGTCAAGAGAGGTCATAAGCATATAAGAGGGGCTGGTTGTCTGTATAAGCCGAAGAGTGCGAAGAAGTTTGTCCTTATTTATTCTTGCCCCCTTGCCAATATGGAGATAGGAGCATTGCCCCAGAGCAGACAGGGTTTTGTGAGCGCTTTGTACGCAAATATCTGCCCCTTGTTCCATTGCAGTAGAGGGAAGACACTTTTTATTGAAAGCAAAGTGTGCCCCGTGCGCCTCATCCACAATGAGAAACTTGTTCTTTTCATGGAGAAGCTTCGAAATCCCTTTTATATCAGAACAGATTCCGTAATAGGTGGGAGAAGTGATAATCGCTCCCCATACATCGGGGTTCTCCGTCAGCAATCGGGAAATTTCATCAATGGGCATCCCTGTATAAAGACCGAATTTTTTGTCAAAGGTTGGGTATGCAAAAATTGGTTCTGCACCCCCAAGGGCTATTGCTGACAAAACCGACCTGTGACAGGTTCTGTCCACAATTATTTTCCCTTCCCGGGGAACACAGCCCAGAATTGCCCCTCGAAGTCCAAGACTTGAACCCCCTGTAAGGAAGAGGGTTTCTTCTGCACCGAAGAGCTTTGCGCAGTTATCCTGTGCCGTCTTTAATATCCCCGTAGGGTTCAAAAGATTGTCGGTGCCTTTTAGCTCGGTCATATCAAGCTTTGCGGCATATCTGGTAAAATAAGCACCAAGTCCCCGACCTCGTTTGTGGCCGGGGATGTGCATACTTATCTTTTCTTTTTTGTAAAAGCTTTTCAGCTCTTTTAAAAGCGACTTACTCATTTTAACAAATTAGAACTTGATTCCCTCTCTGATATATTCAACAAGGTCATCAATCTTAACTCTCTCCTGTTCCATAGAGTCACGGTGACGCACTGTAACACAGCCGTCTTCTTCTGAATCAAAGTCATAGGTGATACAGAAAGGAGTTCCAATCTCGTCCTGACGGCGATAACGCTTGCCGATACTTCCTGATTCGTCAAACTCGCACATAAATTCTGCTGCAAGAAGTGAATATACCTCTGTTGCTTTTTCGGAAAGCTTTTTGGAAAGAGGAAGAACAGCAGCCTTAACAGGCGCAAGGGCTGGATGCAGGTGCATAACAACTCTTACATCGTTCTTTTCAGGGTCAACAACCTCTTCGTCATAGGCTTCAACCAGGAATGCAAGAGCAACACGGTCTGCGCCAAGTGACGGCTCTACACAGTAAGGAATGTACTTTTCGTTTGTTTCGGGGTCGGTGTATTCCATCTTCTCGCCGCTGAATTCGCTATGCTGTTTTAAGTCATAATCTGTTCTGTCGGCAATACCCCAAAGCTCGCCCCAACCAAAGGGGAACATAAATTCTATATCTGTTGTAGCGTTACTGTAGTGAGAAAGCTCCTCCTGCTCGTGGTCACGCATTTTGATATTTTCCTCTGCTATGCCCAAAGAAAGGAGGAAATTCTTGCAATAATCTTTCCAGTAGTTAAACCACTCAAGGTCGGTGCCGGGCTTGCAGAAGAATTCAAGCTCCATCTGTTCAAACTCACGGGTTCTGAAAGTAAAGTTACCGGGAGTGATTTCGTTTCTGAAAGACTTACCAACCTGACCGATACCAAAAGGAATCTTTTTTCTTGAGGTACGCTGTACGCTCTTGAAGTTTACAAAGATACCCTGTGCAGTTTCGGGACGGAGATAAATCTCGTTCTTGCTGTCCTCTGTAACACCCTGGAAAGTTTTAAACATAAGGTTAAACTTACGAATGTCGGTAAAATTATGCTTTCCGCATTCGGGACAGGGAATGTTGTTTTCCTCTATATACTCTTTCATTTTCTGGTCGGACCAGCCATCTGCCGATATTCCTACGGCATCTTCTATAAGCTTGTCTGCACGGAAACGAGCCTTACATTCCTTACAATCCATCAAGGGGTCAGAAAATCCGCCAACATGTCCTGATGCAACCCAGGTTTGGGGATTCATAAGAATAGCCGCATCAAGACCTACATTGTAGGGGCTTTCCTGAATAAATTTTTTCCACCAGGCGCGCTTTACGTTGTTCTTAAACTCTACACCCAGAGGGCCGTAGTCCCATGTGTTTGCAAGACCGCCGTAAATTTCCGAACCGGGATATATAAATCCGCGACCTTTACATAGCGCCACGATTT
This sequence comes from Clostridia bacterium, assembly GCA_017436135.1. Next base: position 46,682 of record JAFSDQ010000020.1, read on the forward strand.
TTTCCATTGTTTTTTCTGTGTTCTGCATAAACCTCTCAACCTTTCATACTAACGCAACAAATAATATCGCATTAAAAAATATTACACGTAGTACATTATATCACAGAATTATTATAAATTCAAGTATAAAATAACGTTTGGGAGATATCGTAGGGAACGGATTTATCCGTTCAGAGGCGGAATGCATAAATGCATTCCCTACAATGATTTCGATTTCACATAGAAAATTCAAAATTTTTAATTTTCCTTTGCGTGGGATTTCCGATTCGCAAATCAAATTTGCCTTTCAACAATGTGCCGTACCCAAATCCGATTCGCCTCCCTTGTCTAAAGGGAGGGGGACCACCGAAGGTGGTGGAGGGATTTTTCCCCTGCGGCAATGTTGCCAAATTTGCTTTGCTGGGGGGCAAGATCCCCCGCAAAATGAAATTTACGAAAATGGCGACGGTGCATTGTAAACGCTGTACCCTACAGGATGTGTGATTATCCCTCACATCGTAGGGCTATGCCGCCGACAGACAAAAAACGCCCTCTCTTCAAGAGAGGGCGTTTAGACAAAAATCAAAGGTTTTTATTTAAAATCCTTCATAAAGCCAACAGCCTGATGTGCTGCTATCATTTCGTCGCACATAGAAACAATGTCATCTATAGAAAGCTCTGCTGCTGTGTGAGGGTCAAGCATTGCTGCCATATAGACATCTTCTTTCTTTTTGGTGCGTGCTGCCTGAATTGTAAGAAGCTGCGGGTTTATGTTGGTGCGGTTCATTGCGGCAAGCTGTTCCGGCAGGTCGCCAATGTATGTGGGATGAATTCCCATACCGTCAACCATACAGGGAACCTCTACACCGGCGTTGTGGGGAAGATTTGTAATAAGGCCGTTGTTCAAAACATTTCCCCCAATGCGGCAGGGCTTATCAAAGAGTATTGCCTCCATAATCATTGTAGCATATTCGCGGCTTTTTTCGTGCTGAATTGAACCGCCATTGAAAAGCTCTTCCTTTTGTTTTTTCCATTCATTGATTTGGTTTACGCATCTCCTTGGATATTCGTCAATGGGAATGTTAAGTTTGTCTATAAGCTCGGGATACTTTGACTTGATAAAGAAGGGGTTATATTCGGCGTTATGCTCGCTGCTCTCTGTGCAGTAGTAGCCAAAGCGCTTTATGTACTCATATCTTGTCATATCGTTATGCTTTTCTGTGGCATTTTTCTCTGCCGCTTTTTCCTTGATAAGGGGATAGAGGTCATTGCCTGCCATATCCGTAATCTCCAAAAGCCAGCCCATGTGGTTAATTCCTGCAATCTTGTCCTTAAAGCCGTCAACCTCTATACCAAGGCCGTCCAGTAAGCCTTTAGAGCATACCTGAACACTGTGGCAAAGACCAATGGTTTTTACCTTTGTGTATCTCTGGATATATCCTGTGAGCATTGCCATTGGGTTTGTGTAATTGAGGAACCACGCATCAGGGCAAACCTCTTCCATATCTCTGGCAAAGTCCTCCATAACAGGAATAGTGCGGAGAGCTCTCATAATTCCCCCTATCCCAAGGGTGTCGCCTATTGTTTGCAAAAGGCCGTATTTTTTGGGGATTTCAAAATCAATTACGGTACAGGGCTCATAACCGCCAACCTGAATGGCGTTTACAACGAAATCGGCATCTTTTAAGGCTTCTTTGCGGTTCTCTACGCCTAAAAATTTATATACCTTTGCTCTGCCTTCGTTTACACTTTTGTTTAGTGCGTTGATTAAAACAAAGCTCTCTTCCAGTCTTTCAGAATCAATGTCGTAAAGTGAAATTTCTGTGTCGTGCAGTCCATCTGTCATCATACAGTCCCCTAAAACATTCTTTGCAAAGACTGTGCTTCCTGCACCCATAAAGGTTATTTTCATAATGACCGCTCCTTTTTGATATAATAGTTGCTTTCATTATACATCATTTCCGTAATAATCATATAATAAAATCATTGCAATATATGTTAAAATGTGATATAATGAGTTTAAACAGAGGTTGAAATCAATTCATAGCCATCCCAAAGCAACAGGAGGGTGACTGGAGAATTTTATATGCAACAATCCCTCACCGCTTTAACAAGCGGAGCTCCCTTTGCACAAGGGAGCCTTTGGAAAGAAAAATTTATTACTGTTTGTGCCGACGCAGAGCGGCGGAATGGAGATTATTATGGAAATATGCAAGGGTGAGGTTTTTTATGATGCCCCCAACGATATGTCTTTGGTAACATTTGGGTCGGAGGATTGTGTCCCCGGACACAGCTTTGGCCCTGCCATTCGGGACTATCATCTTTTTCATCTTGTGACTAAAGGGCAAGGGAAGTTTACCATAAACAAGCAGACCTATTTTCTAAAAGAGGGAGAGATGTTCTACATTCCTCCCGAACTTGTAACGGTATACAGAGCTGATTTTTCAAATCCATGGAGCTATGTATGGGTTGGAATGCGGGGAATTATGCTTCCTGCGTACATAAAAACCACAGGACTTTCTGAAAAAAATCCCGTGGTTGCATATTCAAATGAACTTTTGTCAGTTGCCCGAAAAATTGTTTCTGCAACCGAAACTGTCAGCCAAAAATCCCCCTTTGTTACGGGTCAGCTTTTTCTTTTCTTTGACGAGCTTATAAATTGTTGCGGTCAAGCGGGTGAATATAAATCAAACAGCCAGATATATGTGGAAAATTCCGTCAATTATATTCACAACAATCTTAATAAAAAAATCAGTATATCAGAAATCTCAAAGCATATCGGCATTGACAGAAGCTATCTTTGTGCCATTTTTAAAAAGCTTTTGGGATGTTCGCCCCAGTCCTATATTTTAAACACAAAAATTGAAATGGCAAAAAAGCTTCTCACTACCACTAACGACGAAATACGAAGCATAGGTGAGTCTTTGGGGTACAGCGACCAACTTACCTTTACTCATTTTTTTAAAACCAAAACAGGACAAAGTCCGAGAGAGTGGAGATGCTCTCACAAAGGGGATATAGGGTGACAGAAGTTATCTGAACCACGATTTTCAATGGTTAATTTTCGCTTCTGTCACGTTAAAATACTCGGCAACCTATAGGGTAAGCCAGACCTCCAGATTACGCACAAACATTTGCAGGACGCTTATTCTCTCTACGGCTTCCGTTGCACAGACATCCCGTCTTGCAATCTCGTTTCCGTCAATGGTGTATATTACCTCTCCTAATTTCTGACCTTGTTCTACAGGGGCAGAAACCGAGTCTGTAAGTTCAAAATGCTGCTGAAGCTTATCCCGATTTCCCTTTTTTAAGATAAAGCCGTTGCCACTGACAGAGGGCAGAATTTGCTCGGTTGTTCCCCCTACCACTCTTACATAAGGAACAGAAACATTGATGTCCTCGTCCTTTGCCACTTCATAATTTGCAAAGCCGAAATCTAAAAGAGCAGAGGCGGAAGAAAATCTATCCTGGCTGGAGGGTGCACAAATTACCACGGCAATCAGTTGCATATCATCTCTTTTTGCAGATGCGGACAGGCAATATTTTGCCATGCTTGTTGACCCTGTTTTGAGGCCGTTTGCCCCTTTGTAAAACCGAATCAGCTTGTTGGTGTTGGAAAGACCGAAGGCTCCGTTTCGCAAGCTGTCCATCCATATAGTAGTGTAGTCAAATATTTTGCTGTGATTCAGCAATTCCCTTGATATTATAGCAATATCCTTGGCGCTGCTGTAGTGGTCAGCAGTTTCATCAAGACCGTTGCAGTTGATAAAATGTGTGTTGATACAGCCAAGCTCCTCTGCCCGTTTGTTCATCTTTTCCACAAAGGCGGCTTCGCTTCCCGAGATAAATTCCGCCATTGCAACAGCCGCATCGTTGCCCGAGGCGACGGCTATGGCTTTTAGCATATCGTCTACACTCATTTGCTCCCCTGCTTCAAGAAAAACCTGGGACCCTCCCATAGATGCCGCATGGTCGCTGACAGTTACCATATCTGTCAGCTTAATTTTTCCCTGGTCAATTGCCTCCATAATAAGGAGCATGGTCATTACCTTGGTTACGCTTGCAATTTGCAGACGCTCGTCAGGGTTTTGTTCGTACAGTACCTCTCCTGTGGATTGCTCCATTAAGATACCCGATTTTGCCGAAATAAGCTTTGTCGAAACATCTGTGTCAACCTGTGTTGCTTTTTCTGCAAAAGCAGACATATTAAGCATAAGTAATACTGAAATTACAAGACAAAAGAGCCTTTTTGTTTTTTTCATAGCTTCTTTCCTTTCTTAAACATAACGTGAGTAATCCGAAAATCCCTGTTCGGATTTCCTGCTCCGCTTTAACTTTCTTTAAGATAAATCTATGCTCATGATATGAATTTATAACACCAAGAATAAAATTTTTCTGTAGTCAAAAACTTTTATTACAAATTTGTTACCTTGTTGCAATTTGAGGTAATAAGAGGTATAATATATCATAGGAAATAATGATAAGCTTGGTGATACAAATGAAGGTTTTACAGAGAATAACTGATTTTAATAACGGCCCCGATATGTGTCCTGTAAGCATTGGCAGCTGTGAGCTTTTATATGATTCGGAAAACGTAAGGATGCTTCTTCGCATAAGTCTTGTCAATGGAGAAAGCCTTAAACGGTTTTCTGCAGATGTTTGCTGCTATGACAGAGAGGGGGCGCTTCTTTCTGTTATGAAAGATGTTGCCATCGGCGGAGAAGAAACAACTGTCACATTGCCCTCTCTTATGACTAAAGCTGTTGTGCTGGTGGCACGCAGGGCAGAATTTGAAAGCGGACTTAAATGGGAAAGCGAAGCCGAAATTCCAAAGCAGATTGAGGTATCTGCAGAGGATGCAGGGGCTTTTGATGATACTGCAAAATTTGATTCTGTTCAGGTTGCAGGGGAAAAGGCAGAACCCCTGTTTTCCAAAAAAGAGCTGCGACAGATAAAAAACGCCAGAGAAGAGGAAATTCGGCAAATTATAAAGAACGACCCTGTAGAGCGCAAGAAAAGAATAATCACAAGAATTGTTGTGTTTGTTGTTATTGCGGCACTTATAGGGGGCGGATTTTTTGCATTGAAGTATAAAAATGATGCAGACGCTGCCTATAAATTTGCCACAAATCTGTATAATGGCGGAAAGTTTGAGGAGGCAATACCCAAGCTTGAGGCGGCAACGGACTATATATACCCAAAAGAAAAAAGGGACGAGCTTTATTGGATGCTTGCCATGGCATATTCAAGACAACGAAATTTTTATGATGGGGCGGTATACTACAGCAAGCTTGGAGATTATAAGGAAAGCAATGTAAATTACAAAAGCATAGGGGATGCTTTTGCAGGGATAATCTCTGCAGGAGATGCCCATACAATAGGACTTTGCTCTGACGGAACGGTTGTTGCGGCAGGCAACAATGATGTTGGCCAATGCGACACAGAAGAGTGGACAGATATTACAAAGGTTTCAGCAGGGAGCAATCATTCGGTTGCCCTTACCCGTGAGGGAGAGGTTGTTGCAACAGGGGGCAACAGATACGGTCAATGCGATGTGGAAAAATGGAATAATATAATAAGCATTTCTGCCGGAACTGCTCATACGTTAGGTGTTAAAAATTCAGGATATGTGGTTTTTGCCGGGAGCAATGAGTACGGACAAGGGGATGTTGAGGATTGGTCGGGAATTGTTTCCGTTTCTGCAGGAGACAAACATTCGGTGGGACTTTGCTCTGACGGAACAGTTGTCTGTGCCGGAAGCAATGAATATGGACAATGTGACACAGATGGGTGGACAGATGTTATGTTTATTTCGGCAGGCAGGAATTTTACCGCTGCCCTCACCTATGACGGCAAACTCTTGATTACAGGGGATATAAAAGCAAAAAAAGCTTCGGATATTCTCTTTATGGCAACAGGGGAATACAATGTTTTGACGGTATCTCCTTGGGGTCAGGTGTCTGCTGCAGGCAGTAACGACAGCAACCAGAATATGACCTCTATCTGGAAAAATATTGTGGCAGTTGACGGGGGAAGCCGTCACAGCGTAGGTGTTGACAGGGACGGAAAGGTATATGGTACAGGGGATAATTCCTATGGACAGATTTCTCTTGATAGCTGGACCGATATTAAAATTCCAAAAAATACCGTTTCCATAAAAAAAGGGAACAATGAATGATTTTAATAAATTTGCAGATAATAAAGGAATGATTTTGCATGGATATTTTTGTTGAGCACATGATTAAAAGAAGACGCAGACCTGTGGATTATGTCATAATGACAGCCTGTTTTTTAGGGTCGATATTAGCAGCTCTTCTGGGGCTGATAGGGATGAGCTCCTTTTTAGGGCCGATTTCTCTTTTGCTGGGCTTTGGGGCAATGTACCTTCTTTATCAGATTTTTATTTCGGTAAATGTGGAGTTTGAGTATTGCTTTACAAACGGTGCTCTGGATGTTGATAAAATTTATGCCGCCCGCAGAAGAAAAAGGGTTACTGAACTGAATGCAAGACATATCGAGATAATGGGCACTGTAAAAAACAGCGCTTTTAAAGGCTATATGGAAAATAAGGAAATAAAAAAGATTTTTGCCTGTACTGCAGCAAATGATGAGGATGTTTATTTTGTTGTGTATACAGATAAGGACGGGAAAAGACTTATGCTCTTATTCAATCCCGAGGAAACCATAAAGGACGGTTTTCGCAGGCTGAATCCGCAAAAAGTATTTTTAGAGGATTAGGAAGAATTTTAATGTTGAAAATTGGAACAGATATTGTGGAAATCTCCAGGATTTCCACAATGAAAAATCTTGATACATTTATAAAAAGGATTTTCACAAAAAGAGAGGCAGAATATTTTTCGGAGCGGAAAAATCCCCACCAAAGCATAGCAGGGGCTTTTGCCGCAAAGGAAGCCTTTGCCAAATACACAGGGAGCGGTTTTCGGGGCTTTGGCTTTTCGGATATAGAGGTGCTCCATGATGAGCTTGGAAAGCCATATCTTTGCTTTATGGGCAAAAAAATAAATGCAGACGTAAGCATTAGCCATACAGATACTACAGCAACCGCTGTTGTCTGCGGTGAGGACTTTGTGTTTTCAGGGGAGCGGTTTGAGCTTTGGAAGAGCTATCGTGCTCTTTTGCCAAAGCGACGTCCCGATGCCCACAAGGGAGATTGCGGAAGAGTGTTTATAATTGCAGGCTCTGTGGGAATGGTAGGCGCGGGATGCTTGTGCTCTCTCTCGGCTCTTCGTTGCGGAAGCGGACTTGTGACACTGGGGCTGCCTGAATGTATTCAGCCTCAAGGGGCAATAAAGGTGACCGAGGCAATGACTCTTCCTCTCGATTGCAGAAACGGCTTTCTTTCAGCCTCTGCAATTACAAAAATTAAAGAAAAGCTGTCCTCTTGTGATGTATGCGCAGTAGGTCCCGGTCTTGGGGTAACAAAAGATGTTTTGGCAGTTGTGGAGGCTGTGCTCCAGGAGGAAAAGCCCTGTGTAATAGATGCGGATGCCCTCAATGCTCTGTCTGTTGATATGAGCATATTAAAGAGGAAAAAATGTATGGCTGTTCTCACTCCTCACCCCGGGGAGATGTCAAGATTAACCGGAAAAACAATAGAAGAAATAGAGAGCGACCGAGCAGGTGCAGCTCAAGACCTTGCGAAAAATTATAATTGTGTTGTCGTCCTTAAAGGACACGAAAGCGTGATAGCATCCCCTCAAGGGGAGCTTCATATAAATAATTCAGGAAACAGCGGTATGGCAAGCGGCGGCATGGGAGATGTGCTGACAGGGGTTATTGCCTCCTTTATCGGTCAGGGGATGTCCCCTTATGATGCAGCTGTGCTGGGAGTGTTTCTTCACGGGCTTGCCGGAGATTTGGCAGCAGAGGAAAAAGGCGAGTTTGGACTTATTGCAGGGGATGTTGCAGAAAAGCTTCCCTATGCAATAAAGGGTCTTAAAGATGGAATTTTATAACTTATTAAAGGAAGATTTGATATGAATTACAAAAACAGAGCTTGGGCGGAGATAAATCTTGATGCCATTGAAAATAATATCAGAGCTATCAGAAGCTATGTTTCCCCTGAATCTAAAATTCTCGGGGTGGTCAAAGCTGACGCTTACGGACATGGTTATCTTCATGTGGCAAAAACTCTTCTTGAAAATGGTGCCGATGCTCTTGCTGTGGCGTGTCTTGACGAGGCAATTCAGCTCCGTCAATGCAAAATAGAGTGTCCTGTTCTTATTTTGGGGCATAGCTATCCTGCCGATGCCGAGGACTTGGTGAAAAACCGCATTATGGCAACCTGTTTTGACTATTCTCTGGCAAAGGCGCTGTCTGATGCTGCATGCAAGCATAATAAGGTTGCTAAAATTCATATAAAAATAGATACGGGCATGGGTAGGATAGGATATCGGTTTGCTGAAGATGTTGCAGTAAATGATAATACCATAGCAGAAATTTTGAAAATTTCTGCCCTGCCAAACATAGAGATAGACGGGATTTTCACACATTTTTCTGTTGCAGACGAGGATGATGACGAATATACATATCTTCAGTTTAACAGATTTATTCAGGTCTGTGACAGACTTAAAGAAAATGGACTTCACATTCCCTGTCGCCATTGCTGTAACAGCGCGGCTCTTGTTCGTTTCCCTGATATGCATCTTGATATGGTAAGACCGGGAATTATACTTTACGGACACAAGCCCTCTGATTTTGTGGACTGTGAAAAGCTTTCCCTTGTTCCTGCCATGAGCTTTAAAGCCAAAATTACAAACCTTAAGGATGTTGAAAAAAATTCGGGTATAAGCTATGGAAAAAAATTTGTAACTTCCGTGAAGAGCCGTATTGCAACCATTCCTGTTGGCTATGCAGACGGATATTCAAGAGTCTTGTCAGGAGGCGTAAAGGTTATTGCAGGGGGAAAAATGTGTGATATTGTCGGAAATATCTGCATGGACCAATGTATGATTGACGTAACAAATGTTAATACTATTGCTATCGGCGACGAAGTCATTTTGTTCGGCAATGGCGATAATATAGAATTACCGGTAGAGAGCCTTGCTGAAAAAATGGGGACTATCAATTATGAAATCCTTTGCATGATTGGCAAGAGAATACCGAGAGTTTATCTGAAGGACGGAGCCCCGCAAACGACCATTAACTATTTGCTTGACTCTCCTATTGCAGATTAAATTCAGACTAAATCGGCAGTACATAATCAATTGTTCGTTTGCCGCAAGTTTGTCCTTTGATTATGTACCAAAACAGACCCGATTGCGTATAATGTTGTTGAGGGCAAAGGATATAATCTAACTTGCGGAGCGTGAATATTTTGATAGTAAAAAGAGGAGATATATATTATGCTGATTTAAGCCCCGTGGTTGGCTCTGAACAAGGCGGTGTAAGACCTGTTTTGATTATACAAAACGATATAGGCAACAAATACAGTCCCACCGTTATTGCAACAGCGATTACCTCACAGATAAACAAGGCAAAAATGCCCACTCATATAGAGATTGATGCGGGCGGATTTGGTTTGGCAAAGGATTCTGTTGTGCTGGCAGAGCAGATACGGACTATCGACAAAAGACGACTTAAGGAAAAAATAGGGCATATAGACGGAAACTTGATGGACAAGGTCAACGAGGCTTTGGAAATCTCATTCGGCTTAACGTGATAATGATTAAACTTATAATATACTTAGGAGGACAAAAGTATGAAAAAGAATAAAGCCTTAAAAATTGGTATTATTTTTGGTTTATGTCTTGCGCTGATTGGCAGCCTGATTGTTTTCTCGGCGCCGGGAGGGACGGATGACCCTGTTGTTACCAAAAGCTATATTATAGACAAGGTAATTCCCGAAATAAAGACCTATATTGACCAACGTCTGGGGATAATCTCGGAAGAGGATACTGTTACAGCCAGACCCGCTACCTTTACTGTTGTAAATTTGAATGCGGGACAAAGCGTAATCGGAGAGGCAGGAACAGAGCTTATTTTAAGAATGGGCGAGGGCACAATTATAGCAACAAAAAAAGGCGGTCTTGCGGATACTACAGCAGGATATGACCTGGCTGACGGAACCCCTATGCCATCAAACCATCTTTTGATTATTCCTGTTGCAGACGGCAGAGGCTTTGAAGCAAAAACAACGGCTATCGTAATGATAAAGGGTGGCTATACTGTAAAATAAAATTGTAAAAATCGAGATTAGATTAGAAAACGGCGAAGCATTCAAAGGCTTCGCCGTTATTTGATTTTAAAATCAGTTTCAAAAATTTGATACAGCAAAAGGTATATTATAAAATTTTTTGCACAAAATAAATATGAAAAAACAATATATCACCCTATGGTAGGTAAATAATTTAAAATACAGCAAAGCAGCTGTAGAAAGGAGATTTTTATGGATACAATTTCTTTGATTCTGGTAATAGTAGGCGCTCTTAACTGGGGCAGCATTGGTCTTTTTGGTTTTGACTTTGTAGCGGCGCTCTTTGGAGGACAGCTTTCACTTCTCAGCCGAATAATTTTTACCGTTGTAGGTCTTGGTGGCCTTTGGGCAATTACCTTCTTCTTTAAGAATAAGGTTCTCAACAAGAAAGAAGTATAGAATATATCAAAGGAGAGGGAACAATCCCTCTCCTTTTTTGATGCACAAAATTGCGGAAAGCCAAAAGGCCACAACCAGACAAGGAAGTAATGGTTTTCCGCAAATTTCTATTTATATTTTGAAAGCATTTCCTCTACCTGCTCTTTTGTTTTGGTGCTCAAGTAGGTGAACTTTTTTGTAAGGGACTTTTCTATCATTTCTATTCCCTTATCCTTTTGTCCCCTCTTTATAAGCACTTCGCCGTAGCCCCAATATGCCTCGGGGAAATGAGGCTCTTTTTCGCCCTCAAGGAGCTTTTCGTAATACTCAATGGCTTTTTCGAAATCTCCGCTTTTTGCATAAGCCTCCGCCAGATTATCCAGAATAATATTGTCATCGCTGTTATATTCGTATGCCTCCAAATTAAATGCAAGAGCCTTTTCGCTGTCATCAGAGAGGTTATACAAAAGCCCCAGATTCTGGTATACAACTGTGGTTTTATAGTCCTGCTCTACAACCTCTTCAAGCTCTTCTATGGCGTCCTCCAGGTTTCCAAGCTTCCAATAAGTAAGTGCAAGAAGATTTTTTATCTGATACCTGTCTGCGGTCTTTTCCTTTGTGTAGGGAAGAATACCCCTCAAAACCACTTGTGCCGATTCAGGGTCGCCGCTCCGAAGCAAGGCATAACCGTAAAAGCTTTTGTTGTTTACATTAAGATTGCCTATAACATCTGCAACCTTAAAAATTTTAATAGCTTTTTCATAATTGCCCTTTGCAAATTGGCTTTTTGCAAAGGAGGCAACAATATTTGCCCTTTTTACTACTAATATTATCAATATTACGGCAAGTAAAATACGCCACAAATCAATACCGAATATTTGCATTTCCATCACCTTATACCAAGTTATTTACAGTTCTGGGATAGGGCAATACATCACGGATGTTGCCCATGCCTGTAAGATACATAACTGCTCTCTCAAAGCCAAGACCATAGCCTGCGTGCTTTGTTCCCCCAAAACGGCGAAGGTCAAGATAGTGAGAATAGTCCTCTTGGGAGAGTCCAAGCTCTGACATTCTCTCAAGAAGAATGTCTATACGCTCTTCTCTCTGGCTTCCGCCAATTATTTCCCCAATACCGGGAACAAGACAGTCCATAGCGGCAACAGTCTTTTTGTCATCGTTAAGACGCATATAAAATGCCTTAATTTCCTTTGGATAGTCTGTAACAAAGATGGGCTTTTTAAAGACCTCCTCTGTGAGATATCTTTCGTGCTCGGTCTGTAAATCACAGCCCCATTCCACGGGATATTCAAATTCCTTACCGCTGTTTTTAAGAAGCTCTACAGCTTCGGTATAGGTTACTCTGCCGAAATCGTTTGAAACAACGTTGTTAAGACGCTCTATCAAGCCCTTGTCCACAAAGTTGTTAAAGAAGTTCATCTCTTCGGGGGCGTTCTCCATTACATAATTTATAATGAATTTAAGCATATCCTCTGCAAGAGCCATATCGTCATTTAAATCAGCAAAAGCGATTTCAGGCTCTATCATCCAGAACTCTGCTGCGTGTCTTGTTGTGTTTGAGTTCTCTGCACGGAAGGTAGGACCAAAGGTATAAATATCGCCAAACGCCTGGGAAAAATCCTCACCCTCCAGCTGCCCGCTTACAGTAAGAGAGGTTTCTCTTCCGAAAAAGTCCTCCTTGTAATCAACTGTACCATTGTCGTTTTTGGGAAGATTGTCCATATCAAGAGTGGTTACTCTAAACATTTCCCCTGCGCCCTCGCAATCGCTGCCTGTAATCAGAGGGGTGTGAACATACACAAAACCTCTCTCGTTAAAGAACTTGTGTATCGCATAAGCAACCAGGGAGCGAACACGAAATACCGCCGCAAAGGTGTTGGTGCGGGGACGAAGATGAGGTATTGTACGAAGATATTCAAAGGTGTGACGCTTTTTCTGCAGAGGATAGTCAGGTGTACTTGCACCCTCTATAAGCACCTCTGTTGCCTTTACCTCAAAGGGCTGCTTTGCCTCGGGTGTCAAAACAAGAGTACCCTTTATTCTCAAAGCCGAACCAACATTCAGCTTTGCAATTTCGCCAAAGTTTTCCAAAGTTTCCTCTTCGATAACAATTTGAAGATTTTTAAAATAAGAACCGTCATTAAGCTCAATAAAGCCAAAGTTCTTGGATATACGCAGGGTTCTTGCCCATCCGTTTACCTCTACTGACATACCGTCACTGCATTGGGTTGTGAATAACTGTTTTATTTTCATTTTTCACATTCCTTTCCTTTAATACTCTTTTATAAGCTCTGCCCTGGGATAACCACGGCTGTAGTCCACGCTGGAAATATAAAAGCCTCTGCCATAGTAAAATCTGATAAGCGCCGTTACCTTGGAGCAGGTGTGGAGCCGCAGAAGCTTCACGTTATTTTGCTTCATAATCTTGTCAACAACGCTCATAAGAATTTTGCCGATACCGCTGTTTCGGTGGGAGTCATCAACGGCAAAGCGACTTAAATATGCCTGATTGTTTTCCTGAAGCTCAACCCTGACAGCACCTACAGGCTCATCGTCAATTCTTACAACAAACACATTTTTGGTTTCTATGTCTGCCCTTATGTCATCATAGGTTTCGGTAAGAGCCGCAATGTCAAAATCAAGACCTGCATCCTCGCAATATTTAATAAAAGCATGCCTTGTTATTTTGTGAATTGCAGGAATATCTTCTTCTGTGGCAACCTTAACCTCAAAAGCATATAAGTTTTCCATATATCCTCTTCCCTTCTTTATTTTCCGCCCATAACTGCCGCCATAACGGCTTTTTGTGCATGGAGTCGATTTTCTGCCTCGTCAAATATTACAGAACGGGGTCCGTCAATTACGTCCTCTGTTACCTCGTACCCTCTGTATGCAGGCAGACAATGAATAAATATACTGTCGTCCTTCGATTTTGCAAACAATTCTCCGTCTATCTGATAATCCTTAAACACCTTAATTCTTTCAGCCTTTTCTGCCTCCTGACCCATGCTGACCCAGGTGTCTGTGCAGACAACGTCGGCATTCATCATAGCCTCAACAGGGTCTGTTGTGATTGTGATTGTGCTTCCTGTCTGTTTTGCATCAGCCTTTGCGTTCTCCACAACCTCCGAATTGGGCTCATAGCCCTGTGGGGTTGCAACAGATATATCCATACCTGCCTTTGCACAACCGTAAAGGAGGGAGTTGGTCATATTGTTTCCGTCGCCGATGTAAGCCAGCTTCAGCCCCTCAAGTTTGCCCTTATGCTCGTATACGGTCATAAGGTCCGCCATAACCTGACAGGGGTGCAAAAGGTCTGTTAGTCCGTTAATAACAGGCACCTGACCAAAGCGTGCCAGGTCAAGAACGTCCTGATGGTCGTAGGTTCTTATCATTATTCCGTCTACAAAACGGCTTAAAACATTTGCTGTATCATAAATGGTTTCCCCTCTCCCCAACTGAATATCGTTGGAGCTCAAGAAAATCGGGAAGCCCCCCAGCTGATACATTCCTGTTTCAAAGGATACTCTTGTTCTTGTGGAGGATTTTGTGAAAATCATTCCCAAAACCTTGCCCTTTAATATGTGATGCTCAATTCCCGCCTTTTGCTCTGCCTTAAGCTTAAGGGCAAGCTCCATAAGATGATTAAACTCATCTCTTGTAATATCGTGTATACTTATAAAATGGTCTAAACTCATTGATAAATACCTCCGTTATATGTTCTGGAGCACATTTTCAAGTGCTTCTGTAAATCCGTCTGCATCAGCTTCTTTCAAAATAAGGGGCGGAACAATTCTCAAAACCTTTGTTCCTACACTTCCTACAAGATAGCCTTTGTCCCTCATAGCAGAGGTAACCTGTTTTGAGATTTCCTCTTTAAACTCTACGCCTATCATAAGGCCTGCCCCCCGCACCTCTGCAATAAGGTCTGTCTTTTCCGCGAGAGAATTCAGCTTATCAAAGAAATAGCTTCCCACTTTTCTTGCGTTTTCTATAACGCCCCCATTTAGCATCTCGTCAAGTACAACACAGCCGGCTCTCATTGCCAGAGGATTTCCCCCAAAGGTTGTGCCATGGTCCCCGGGGACAAAGGCGTCTGCAAATTTTTGCTTTGCACCAAAGGCGCCGATAGGAACACCGCCGCCCAAGCCCTTTGCCATGGTAAATATGTCAGGCTCTATTCCGTAGTTTTGATGAACAAACAGGTTTCCGCATCTGCCGACCCCTGTTTGAATTTCGTCAACAATAAGAATAATCTCCTTTTCGTCACAGATTTTCCTGATTTCCTTTGCATATTCCGTATCGAGAGGGTGAACTCCGCTCTCTCCCTGAATAAGCTCTACCATAATTGCGGCAGTCTTTTCTGTTATCGCACTCTTTAAGGCGTTGATATCGTTAATCTCTACATGAATAAATTTATCAATAAGGGGTTTGTAGGGCTTTTGATATTTTTCCTGTCCTGTTGCCGCAACGGTAGCCAGAGTTCTTCCGTGGAAGGAATCCCGAAGAGCTATAATTTCGTATTTTTCTGTCTGCCCCTTTGAGGTAAAATATTTTTTTGCAAGCTTCAAAGCCCCCTCATTTGCCTCTGCACCGCTGTTGCAGAAGAAAACCCTGTCTATACAAGTGTTTTCCACAAGCATTTGAGCAAGCCGTGCCTGGTCCTCTCCATAATATACATTGGACACATGAATAAGATTCTCCACCTGTTGGCACAGCTCTCTGCACAATCTGGGGTGGCCGTGCCCAAGAGAGTTTACGGCAATCCCTGCAAAAAAATCCTTATAGACCTTGCCGTCTGTGGCTGTAAGCTCTATACCCTTGCCCGATGTAAAGGCGAGAGGGGTTCTCTCTCCAAAGGTGTTCATATAATATTTGGCATCAAGTGCCTTGATTTCTTCAAGTGTCATAATCACATCTTCTTTCAAAATTTCATTAAAATAGTATTATAGCATAAAATCAGGCAAATTACAAGTAATTTACCTGATTTTTTATTATGTTATTGCAAATACTTGCTGATTATACTTTTTGCAACAGGAGCGGCATTTGTGCCACCTGTGCTGCCGTCGTTTTCTAAAAGGACTGCAACCACAATTTGTGGACTCTCTGCAGGAGCATAGCCTACAAACCAGGCATGGTCCTTGTCTGTTTCGTTTTCCGCAGTACCTGTTTTACCTGCAACGGTAATTCCCGAAATTCTTGCACTTCCGCCTGTACCGTTTTCTACAACACCTATCATCAATTCTTCCAGATATGATGCGCAGAGAGCGGTAATTGGCTGATATAATTTTTCGGGCCTTGTTGTGCCCAGAGAAAGCCCTGACGAAGCGGTAATGCTGTCTACCACATAAGGCTTCATAATTATACCGTCATTGGCAACAGCTGCTCCCATCATGGCTACATGGAGAGGTGTCATAAGAAGCTGTCCCTGTCCTATAGAAACAAGAGCTGCATCTGTATCGCTCATTTTTTTATATTCGATACGGCTCTTTGAAAGGGGTATGTCCGTTTCAAATTCCTTGTTTATACCAAAGGCTTCAGCAGATGCCTGGACATTTTCCCACCCAAGCTCGTACCCCAGGTTACAAAAAACTGCGTTGCTGGAATATTCAAATGCCTGCCTTAATGTTATTTCTCCGTAGCTTTTGCCTCCGTAATTTTCTACTTTTAAATCACCAATTTTAAAGTTGCCCTCGTCATTGAACACCTTATCTGAATACCCCGCATTATATGCGGTAGAGGCGGTTACAATTTTGTAGGTGGACCCGGGGGGATATAAGCCGTTGGTTGCCCTGGGCAAAAGGGGAGAATCCTCTCTTTCTACAATATACTTCCAGTTTTCTTCAAGAGCCTCTGCCGAGGGGTTAAAGTCGGGGTAGCTTACCATAGCGAGAATTTTGCCCGTTGATGGCTCAAGGGCAACCACCGCGCCTCTTCGCTTGCCAAGCTTTTCGTAAGCATGTTTTTGCAAATCGTTGTCAATGGTAAGGTGCAAATCGTAGCCTGAACGCATTTCTCCAAAGCTGATATTTATATCTCCCTTTCCCAAAAGAGCATTATCGTACTTCATCTCAAGCTGATTTTTTCCGTAAACCTTGGAATGATAGCCAATAATGTGACTGTATAAATTCCCTTTTGGATAACTGCGGATTCTCTCGTCACCGTTTATTTTTGTTTCGGCAAGCACCTCGCCGTCACGGTCATATATTGTCCCTCTTTTTACGAACTTTTCGTCCTCCCATTGCCGTTTGTTGTAGGGGTTTGAGGAAACCTCGTCTGCGCGGAACATATTAAAATAAAGGAGGTATGTCACCAATGCCAGAAACATCAGGGACACAACAACCAGAACACGAATTATTTTCTTGTTTGTATTCATAAAGGCAAGCTCCTTTCATCAAAGGTTTTCTGCTATTTGTTATCAGGATGCCGTTCTGCCTTGGCAGAAATCGCCTGTATTATACCCAAGGATGCAAAGCTGACAACAATAGAGGTGCCCCCATAGCTGACAAAGGGCAGGGTTATTCCTGTCAGGGGAATCATTTTAGTAACTCCCCCTACAATTATAAAGGTTTGCATAGCAAACATAACCGTAAGACCAAAGGAGAGTGCTTTGTCATAGGCGTTTGTTGTCCGTATGGAAATTTTAAAGCAGCGGTATGCAATAAGGAAAAAAAGTATAATTACAGCGGCACCGCCAAAGACCCCCATCTCCTCGCAGATTGCAGAGAATATAAAGTCCGAATGAACCTCGGGGATATAGTTGGGGGAGCCGTTTCCGATGCCTTTGCCGAAATATCCTCCCGATGCAATGGCAAAGAGGGATTGGGTAATTTGATACCCTGTGCCCGAAATATCCTCCCAGGGGTTGAGCCACGCGCTGACACGAACCTGTATGTGGTGAAGAAAAAAGTAGCCTAAAATTCCCACTATTGATGCAATGCCAACATTAAACAAAAGGAATTTAACGTCGTTTTCATACACATAAATCATAAAAAGATAAATGGAGAACAAAACAAGGATTGTTCCCCAGTCCCTTTGAAGAACAAGAAAACCTATGAAAAGATAGGTTGCCCCAAGGGAGATAAATTTAGGAGTAGCCCTTTTAATGGGCTTGGTCCAGGAGCCTGAAAAATAGCACGCCAAAAACATTATATAAAGAATTTTTGTAAGCTCGGAGGGCTGAAAGGAAACAGGTCCAAGCTGAATCCAGTTTCTTGAGCCGTTTACGGTCTTTCCAAGGAGCAGGGTCGCAAGAAAAAGAACCGTTCCCCCAATGAAATACAAAAGCCACATTTTATCCCAGACCCGAACATTGTAGTATATGGCATAGGCAATAAAAAACACGCAAATACCTATTGCCACCCACACAATCTGCCGAAGTCCAAAGTCTATTCTTATTCTGCACAGCAGAATAATACCCATGGTAATCAGCATACAAGCCATAGGTACAATAAACTTGTCGCCCATTTTGCAGGCAACAATAACAGAGTACATAATTATATAAAGAGCCATTATTCCAACGCCGATATACACAATGTTTATGTTGTTCTGATTGGCTGCAAACAAAAGTCCGAAGCCAAGAAGATTCATAAGCAACAGCAGATATGCAGGCCGACGATAGTTAAAGCCTTTAAGCTTTGCCACAATGACCGCCTCCTCACTTTAGAGTTCAAAGACAAAGTTAAGCCCCCCAAAGGATATAACATCTTCAGGGTCTAAAATTACTACATCACGGATTCGCTGCCCGTTGACAGCTGTTCCGTTTCGGCTTCCCAGGTCCTCTAAATACCATTCATCCTCGTCAAACCATATATGGGCGTGCTTTGCAGAGATATAATCTTCTTTTATGGATATATCACAGCTTTTTGCTCTGCCGATTATGGCTTCCCCGTAAATGGTATATCGGTTGTTAAGCTTGGTTTCAAGGGGAACCTTTGATTTTACAGGCTTAAGACTGGCACATTCAGCATCTGCCATATTGTTACCCTCAAATCTGCTCATCTTTTTTACATCAAGGTATATAAGCCGAATTACCGAAAAGATAAACAGATATATTATAAAGGTAAACACATAACTGAATATGGAAGATATTAAATTATAAAAGGTCATATTGGTTGCCTCCTCAAATTACTTCAGTTCATTTGCCATATCATAGAAGTTTTTGTACATTCCCCCAAGGGCGAGAAGCTCGTTATGATTACCCTCTTCAACAATGCCCTCGTTGGTCAAAACAAGAATTCTGTCAGAGTTTCTTATGCTGGAGAGCCTGTGGGCAATGGTAAGAGTCGTTCTTCCTACTGCCAGCTCATTAAGGGATTTTGCCACAGCAAACTCGCTTTCGTTGTCAAGGGCAGAGGTTGCCTCGTCAAGAATTATTATTGACGGATTTTTCAAAAACACACGGGCAATACTGATTCTCTGCTTTTGTCCCCCGGAGAGCTTGACGCCTCTCTCTCCTACATAGGTATCATAGCCGTCTTTCAGCTCCGAAATAAATTCATCCGCTCCTGCCCGTCGGGCAGCCTCTATAACCTCTTCCCTTGTTGCATCAGGGCGTCCGTACAGAATGTTTTCGTATACTGTCCCCGAGAAAAGATAAACCTCCTGCTGAACCATGCCGATACTTTTCCGAAGACTTTTAAGAGTTATGTCCTTTATGTTTCTTCCGTCAAGGGTAATTTCTCCTCCGGTAATGTCATAAAATCTTGGTATAAGATTGCAAAGGGTGGTCTTTCCGCCTCCTGACGGACCTACAATAGCCACCTTTTCTCCTGCCTTTATGGATAAATTAAGATTTTTAAATACGCTGTTGTGGTCATCGGGGTATTCAAAGCTGACATTTTTGAATACTATGTTACCTTTGGGATTTTCGATATTGGTGGCGCCCGGCTCGTCAAAAATTTCTATATCAGCATCCACGATTTGCAAAAATCTCTCTACCCCTGTCATGCCCCTCTGAAATTGCTCCGTAAATTCGATAATTCTGCGAATTGTGGCAATCAATGTGGATATGTACATTATGTATGCCACCATATCCCCCGGGAGAATTTTGCCTTTAATCAGAAAGATTCCGCCAAAAACAATGGCTACAAGATGCATCAAGCCGTCAAAGGCACGGGTAGAGGTTTGAAAAAGAGCCATAAGCTTGTAGGAATATTTTTTTATTCGCAAAAATTCCTGATTTCCCTTGTTGAATTTTGAGTTTTCTATATCCTCGTTGGCAAAGGCTTTGACTACCTTTTGCCCAAGAAGACTGTCTTCTATATTGGCATTAAGCTCCCCTATCTGGTGCCGTTGAGCCGTAAAGGCTTTCCGCATTTTTTTGTTTATTATTCTGCAAACAACAGTCATAATCGGCACAAGAATAAAAATCAGAATTGTAAGAGTAAGATTTATTTTTGCCAAAATGATAAAGGAAGCAACTATTTTAAGAGTGGCAATAAAAAATTCCTCGGGACAATGATGAGAAAATTCGGTTATGTCAAACAAGTCGTTTGTCAGCCTGCCCATTATCTGTCCAACTTTGGTATTGTTAAAGTAGCTGTTAGACAACTTTTGCAGATGGGAGTACGCATCCCGACGCATATCTGTTTCTATTCTTGTTCCCATAACATGTCCTGTGTTTGCCATATAGTAATTGGCAAAGCAATCTATAATCCGAAGAACAAGATAAAGCAGTCCAAGTCCCCCAACCATGCGCAAGGAAAGAAGCGCCACGTTTTCAAGGGCGGTATTGGTAATCGTCCTTATAATCATAGGAAGAACGATTTCGCATACTGTTGTCAAAGCGGCACAAAACAAATCCAAAGCCAGGATTTTTTTGTAGGGCTTGAAATAAGGGAGCAATCTCCCTATCAGTTCTTTTGATGAATATTCCCGTGTGCTCATCTGCTTTAGTCCTTTCATTTGTATCTAATTAAAAGCAAAAAACCCCATTCTTGCGAACGAGGAATTTGTGGCACCCCCTGCGAGAATCGAACTCACAACTAGCCCTTAGGAGGGGCTTGTTATATCCATTTAACTAAAGGGGCGAATATAACGATATTATGTAATTTGTTTTGATAATTCCTCTATACAAGCCCCTCCTAAATAAGAGGGCTTGTTATTACGAGCAAAAGGCGAGTAAAAAGGTTCCGGGGTCCCATAGCAATCTGTGATTGCGTTATGGGTCGGGTTGTTATTACGAGCAAAAGGCGAGTAAAAAGGTTCCGGGGTCCCATAGCAATCTGTGATTGCGTTATGGGTCGGGTTGTTATTACGAGCAAAAGGCGAGTAAAAAGGTTCCGGGGTCCCATAGC
>JAFSDQ010000021.1 GCA_017436135.1 Clostridia bacterium
GGGCACTACAGGGCTCGAACCTGTGACCCTCTGCTTGTAAGGCAGATGCTCTCCCAGCTGAGCTAAGCGCCCATACTTTTCTGCTCCAAAAATGGAGCGACAACAGTAGATATTATACTACCTTTATAAAGAAAAGTCAATACTTTTTTTGAAAAAATTTAAAATTTTTAAGATTAGGGTGACAGAAGTTATCTGAACTACGATTTTCAATGGTTAATTTTCGCTTCTGCCACGTTAAAATACTCGGTAATCTTATGCCAATTTAGTTGTGTCTTTTGCGGATATTTTCATTTCTTCAAGTTGTTTTGCATCAAATTTATACGCAGAGTTACAGAAGCTGCATACAATTTCTGCTTCTCCCTGCTCCTGGATTATTGCATCAATTTCAGCCTTGCCAAGGGAGATGATTGCTCTTTCCATTCTCTCTCTGCTGCAGTCGCAAACATAACCCACCTGGCTGCTCCCGAGGATGTCTGTATCAAAACCAAGCATGACATACTTTATAATATCCTCGCCATTCATACCCTGGGACAGCATTTCGGTCATGCTCATAATACCCCCGATGCTGTTTTCAAGCTTGGTAAGGCTTTTGTCGTCACATTCGGGCATAACCTGAACAATAAACCCGCCTGCACACTTTACGCTGTAATCCCTGTCAACAAGCACGCCCAGAGAAACCACGCTTGGTACCTGCTCTGATTGCATAAAATAATAGGCAAGGTCGTCTCCCACCTCTCCTGTTTGTATGGCAACCTGACCTATATATGGCTCTTTAAGGCACAAATCCTTGATTACGCAAAGAGTGCCCTTTCCGATAGCACCGCCTACATCAAGTTTGCCGTTTGCTTTGAGGGGAAGGTCACAAAGAGGATTTTCTGTATAGCCCTTTACCTCACCCTTGGAATTTGCGGCAGCAAAAACTGTGCCCAGAGGACCGTCGCCCTTCATCTGAAGAGTAAGCTTTGCCTTGTCTTCTTTAAGCTCGCCCCCCATTAAAAGTGCGGCTGTAAGAAGTCTGCCAAGTGCCGCCGTTGCCACAGGGGAGGTATTGTGAAAGTCCCGGGCCTTTTGTACGCTTTCTGTTGACACAACAGCACTTATTTTAAAAAATCCGTCCTTTGTTATTGCTCTTGTAATTATATCACTCATGATAAAACGCCTTTCATTTATATAAAATCTACTAAAATTGAGTTACCTACAAATGTATATTGAGAGGGGATTTTTATTATGTCACCCGCCAGAAGAAGAGTACCTCTGGAAAGGTTTTTTTCTATCTCCTTGCCATAGACATCGAATATATCCCTGTTAAATCTGTCCTTAAAAGCAGAAATGGAAATACCCTTGTCCATACGAAGCCCCAGAAAAACGAATTCCGACATTTTATCCTCTTTTGTAAGCGGTGTCAGTTCCTCTTGGGCAGAGCCGAGGGAGTTAATTTTATCTATATATTCTGTTGTATTTCTGATATTTGAGTATCTGTAGCCGTCAACACAGGAATATGCCCCTGCACCAAAGCCCGCAAAATCCTGACACAGCCAGTATTTACAGTTGTGACGGCTTTCAAAGCCCGATTTTGCAAAGTTGGAAACCTCATATCTGTCATAGCCGTTTTCCTTGAGGATTTCAACGCATTTTGCATACATATTGCTGATTTCGTCATCATCTGGAATATTTAGCTTCATTTTTGAAAAGGATGTTCCCTCTTCAATTTTAAGAGAGTAGCATGACAGATGTTTCGGCTTCAGTGCTATTGCAGAATTAAGGGAGAAGAGCCAACTGTCCATATCCTGGTCAGGAAGACCGAACATCAAATCAAGAGAAATGTTATCAAAGCCTGCTTCCCTTGCAGAATCAACACAAGCTCTGCAATCCTCAAAGCTATGTATTCTGCCTAAAGCTTTAAGCTGACTGTTGTGGGCAGACTGCATACCAATACTTATTCGGTTAAAGCCTGCTTTTTTCAAAGCGGAAAAGCCCTTATAATCAATGGTGGCAGGGTTACACTCGGTTGTAATTTCGCAATCGTCTGCAACATCAAACTTTTCGCGCACAGTGTATAAAACTCTTTGGAGTTGCTCTGCCTCAAGGATTGTAGGCGTACCACCTCCAAAATATATGGAGTCAACTATGTCGTTGCATCCTGCAAAGTTCCCAATCTCTACGCAAAGTGCATCTATATATTCTTCTTTAAGAGTCTTTGGTGCAACAAAGGAATTAAAATCACAATAGTTGCACTTTGATACACAAAAAGGAATATGAATATAAATTCCAAGTGCCATAGTTATCACCCTAATCCAATTTAAGCACAGACATAAATGCCTCCTGTGGTACTTCAACAGAACCCACCTGACGCATACGCTTTTTACCCTCTTTCTGTTTTTCAAGAAGCTTTTTCTTACGGGTAATATCACCGCCGTAACACTTTGCAAGGACATCCTTGCGCATTGCACGAACAGTTTCTCTTGCAATTATCTTGCCACCGATTGCCGCTTGAATAGGAACCTCAAACAGCTGTCTTGGTATAACATCCTTAAGCTTTTCAGCCATTTTTCTGCCTCTACCGTAGGCACGCTCTTTGTGAACAATAAAGGAAAGGGCGTCAACCTGTTCTCCGTTGAGAAGCATATCAAGCTTAACAAGCTCTGCTTTTTCAAATCTTGCAAATTCATAGTCGAAGGAGGCATAGCCTCTTGTTCTGGATTTAAGAGCATCAAAGAAGTCATATATTATCTCATTTAAGGGAAGCTCATAGTTAAGGGAAACACGGGTATCATCAAGATATGTCATGTCAATATAGCTTCCTCTTCGTTCCTGACAAAGCTCCATAATGCTTCCCACATATTCCTTGGGTGTCATTATGGTTGCCTTTACAATAGGCTCCATCATATAGTCAATTTCCGATTGGTCGGGGAGATTTGTAGGATTGTCAATTTCCAACTCTTCTCCATCAGTTTTTATAACAATGTATTCAACAGAGGGAGCGGTGGTAACAAGGTCAAGATTGTATTCTCTCTCAAGTCTTTCCTGTATTATCTCCATGTGTAAAAGCCCAAGAAAGCCACATCTGAAACCAAAGCCAAGGGCCACAGAGGTTTCTGCCTCGAAGTTGAGGGCAGCATCATTGAGCTGAAGCTTTTCAAGAGCCTCTCTCAAATCGTCATATCTCGCTCCGTCAGCGGGATAGATACCGCAGTATACCATGGATTTTACTTCCTTGTAGCCTGGAAGAGCCTCATCGGCAGGATTACTTGCAAGAGTAACCGTATCCCCTACACTTACATCCTGAACACTTTTGATACTTGCGGTAATATAGCCAACCTCTCCTGCTTCAAGACTGTCAGAGGGAGCAAAGCCGTTGGGGAGAAGATAACCTACTTCAACTACATCAAACTCGCTTCCTGTCGCCATCATACGAATTTTCTCTCCGGGTTTGATTTTTCCGTCCTTTAATCTCACATATACAATAACTCCTCTGTAGGAATCGTAATAGGAGTCAAAAATAAGTGCCTTAAGAGGAGCGTTTTCGTCACCGACCGGAGGAGGAACAAGCTCTACAACCTTTTCAAGAACGGCACCAATGTTTATTCCGTTTTTGGCAGAAATACAGGGTGCATCTTCTCCGTCTATACCGATTACATCCTCAATCTCTCTTTTTACCTCGTCAGGTCTTGCGGCGGGCAGGTCTATTTTATTTATAACGGGAACAAGCTCCAAATCATGCTCTAAAGCAAGATAAGTATTTGCAAGGGTTTGTGCTTCTATACCCTGTGCCGCATCAACAACAAGAACAGCCCCCTCACAGGCTGCAAGACTTCGTGAAACCTCATAGTTAAAGTCCACGTGCCCAGGGGTGTCAATAAGGTTAAGTACATACTCCTCGCCGTTTGTTGCTTTGTAGAGAAGCTTGACCGCGCGGGCCTTAATGGTAATACCACGCTCTCGTTCCAGGTCCATATTATCAAGAATTTGCTCTTGCATTTCCCTTTGAGTAAGAGTTCCCGTAAGCTCAAGAATTCTGTCAGCAAGGGTGCTTTTACCGTGGTCAATGTGAGCAATTATAGAAAAATTTCTTATATTGTTGCGGCGGTTGTCCATCCTTTATCCTCCTGAAATCAATTTCAATCTCATTTTATCATATAAAGTACAAATTTTCAATACAAAAGTTTAGAGTGACATAAGTCTAATATCCCAAAAATCCCTTGCCGATTGTAAGCATAATCGGCAGAGTAACTGCAGACAGGGCAGTTATAATTACAACTGCGGCAGTTGCGTAGCGATAATCCTTGTCATATATTTGTGCAATCATACCAACAGCCGTTGCAGTAGGTGTTGCCGAGCAAATAAATGAAACAAGCTTGACATTATCAGAAATCGGAATAAGCTTGAATATAATCATCATAAGAAAGGGGATTATCAAAAGCTTTAACCCTGCAAGAAGATAATAATTTCCGTTTGAAAAGCCTTTTTTTAAATCTGTTTGTGCAAGCATCCCACCCAAAACAATCATAGCAAGGGGGGTGTTGAGAGCACCTATTGAAGAGATAGCGTTAAATACAGGTGCGGGAAGCTTATAGGGGGAGCAAAATAAAATCAAGCCGAGAACTATACCTATTACTCCGGGATTGAGCAGAATATTTTTTATTCTGAATTTTTCTCCGGGCTTCATCTGTCGGGAGCCATAGGTCCATAAAAGAATGTTGAACAAGATAACATTTGCGGAGCCATAAAAAATTCCATATTCTCCCACCAGAGCCTGTAAAAGAGGAAAGGCAAAAAAACCATTGTTGGGAAGAACAAGGCTTAATTTATTTTCTGCATAGTTTTTGCCTCTTTTTGCAAAAATAAGCTCTGCTATTATAATGTGAATAAAATAAATAAGGGCTGATGCGGCAAGCATTATAATCCAACTGGAAAGCAGACCCTTATCAAAGGGTCTCTGAAAAGATGAAACAAGAATCATAGGAGTTACTATTCTCAAAAGAAGAACCGACAGTTCCTTAATTCCTTTTTCAGACAGCATTTTTGCTTTAAACATAATATAACCCACAACAACCATTAAAGCCATTGTGAAGATTTGTCCAAGTACAGTTAAAAAGTATTCCAGCAAGTTTTTGCACCTCTGCTTATATAAATTTATTTATGATTAGTGTTTGTAAAAAAATATGTATTATACGGCATAAAAGACAGCCGATTGGCTGTCTTTTGGTATCTAAAATAATCCCGGGATATTAAGTCCGCCTGTTATAGAGCCAAGCTGTGCAGAGCTTTCTGCATCAAGCTTGCGCAAGCCCTCGTTTACTGCGGCAACAATTAAATCCTGAAGCATTTCGATATCGTCAGGGTCAACAACCTCGGGGGACAGTACAACTTCTTGTACCTGGCGTTTGCCGTCGATTACAACCTTAACGGCACCGCCACCAACAACTGCCTCGTAGGTTTTAGTTTCCATTTCTTCTTGCATTTTAAGCATTTGCTCCTGCATCTTTTGTGCCTGTTTGAGCATCTGGTTCATATTTGCGCCACCGCCCATGCCCCGGGGGAATCCGCCTTTTGCCATAATTATTACTTCCTTTCCGTTATATAATATCCATTTTATCGCCCATTAAATCCTTTTTTGCCGCCAAATCGTTTATTGACGGACCCTTTTGTTGAGCGGCTTCTGGAGTTTCGCCCTTAATATAGATTTTTGCTGAAAGAGGTGAGCCGTTTATTCTTGTAAACAGCTTTGACAGATATTCAATTCCGCCGGGGGTTGCAATTCTGTCATAGGCAACCTTGCTTCCTACCTCTATTATTATAGTGTTGCCATCTTGCATTGCTTTGGCAATATATAAAAAAGCAAACAAAGTTTTACTTTCTTTTTTGATTTCGTTTAAAGCCTCTGCCCAATATTCCCAATCTGTCCCCATTGATGCAGCGGTTGTATCAGGCGCCTTTGGAGCGGCTGCGGGGGCGGGAGTTGGGGCTTCCTCTACATCCCAGGGAGGAGTATCTTCTATAGGAGAAGAGGTCTTCTCGGGAGAGGGGGCAACATACCCCGCTGACATATTTGCAATGGTGGTTTCAAGCTTCTCTATCCGTGCAAGGAGAGCATCAACATCGGTGGCGTAGGATGGAGTACAGAGCTTTACCATTGCCATTTCTACAGCAACCTTTGGGTTTGACATCCATTTTGCCTGGGACAGGTATTCTCCCAGAGTGTTAATAGAATAGAGAATTCTTTCCACTGATAAATTTTCAGCCTGTCTTGAATATTGTTCTGCAGCATTAGCCGTTTTTTCAAGCAGCTCGGAAGAGTCCGAGGTGGCTTTGGAAACAAGCAAGCATCTGAAATGCTCGATTAAGTTTTCCAACAGATTTTGAGGCTCCTTTCCTGTGCGGAGAACTTCACCCGAGCGGCAAAGAGCAGCCTTGGTATCATTTTGTGCCACAGCATCTGTTATATCAAATAAGCGCTTTGAGCCTACAATTCCTAAAATATCTGATATTTTGTCAGTAGTGAGCTTTTCTTCACCAAAGGAAGCGCATCTGTCCAAAAGGCTGATGGCATCCCTCATAGAGCCATCACCCAGCTCTGCTACAAGCTCAACTGCATCGGGAGTGATGTCAATGTTTTCAGTGTCGGTAATTTTTGTAATTCTCCTTGCAATCTCGTCAATTCCTATGCGTCTAAAGTCAAATCTTTGACATCTTGACAAAATTGTTTGTGGAATTTTATGAGGCTCTGTGGTAGCAAGAATAAACAAAGCGTGAGCGGGAGGCTCTTCAAGGGTTTTTAAAAGTGCGTTAAAGGCATCCCTTGACAGAGAGTGAACCTCATCTATAATATAAACCTTGTACTTACAACCCACAGGAGTATAAATTACCTCGTTTATAATATCTCTTATGTTATCAACGCCGCTGTTACTGGCGGCATCCATTTCGTAAACATCAAGAATACTTCCGTTCAGAATTCCCTTGCAGGTTGCACATTGGTTGCATGGCTCGCCATCCAGTGGATTTTCGCAATTTACTGCACGGGAAAATATTTTTGCGGTAGAGGTTTTACCTGTGCCTCTTGTGCCGCAAAAAAGGTAAGCGTGAGCAATACGTCCGCTGTTTATAGAGCCGCGAAGGGTATCTGAAACCTGTTTCTGTCCCACCACGTCGTCAAAAGTCATAGGCCGCCATTTTCTGTATAGTGCCTGATATGCTGACATATTCTCACCCTTTCTGTTTTATATAAAAAAGCCGTGGCTTACCTTTGAAACAGCAACACCCGCGCTTCCTGTACAGTTAACTCAAGTCTGGCTTCCCTGCGGCACATCAAAATTACTGCTTATCGCTGCTGCGTTCCCGCCCTGACGAGGTTCACAGGTTTTAATTGCGCAGGACCAAACCATCAACGCCACTTATACAGGGCAGACCGAACATTATTGCCCCTCATGGTAAGTTTTCATCCCCTCTGTAGCGGATTGAGGGTTACAAGGCACCGCTAACGCCCCGATTGTACACGACTCAAGTATTATAGCATATTTGGCGGGGTTCGTCAATGGGTTATTTACATATAATAATAAATTTAAAGGGGCGGTTTTATATTGACAATTTACCTGAATATGATATACTTTTTTACAAAAGGAGCTGGTTTGAGTGAAAGAGAAAATATATACTATTCCCATAAACGAAGCTTTTGATGAGGGAGGAGAGTGTCCTCTTTGTAATTTACATCAAAAGCTGGAAAAGGATACCCTTGATTTTGTTCTCGGCCCTTCGTATATGGAAGAGGACATGAGGGAAAAAACCAACAAAACAGGATTTTGCAAACATCATTATGATAAAATGTTCAAGGCCCAGAACAGATTAGGGGTTGCCCTTATGGTAAGCACTCATTTGAAAAAGATAAATAATGACCTTGAAAAGGTTCTGGAGGGGGAAATGAAAAGGGAAAAGAAAAAATCACCCTTCAAAAAAACAGAGGATGAACCATTCCTTTATAATTATACAAAATCCCTGTCTGCCTCCTGCTATGTCTGTGAAAGAGTAGAGGGGCATATGAAAAACTACGTCGATACAATATTTTATCTTTGGAAAAAGGAAGAGGACTTCAGAAAAAAAGTGGCATCGGGAAAGGGCTTTTGTATAGAACATTTTTCCCTGTTGATGTGGGAAGCGCGCACACGGCTGAAAGAAAAGGAGTTCAAAGCCTTTGCAGAGGTGCTTATACCTATGCAAAAGGAAAATATGACAAGACTTGACGAAGAGCTTGATTGGTTTATCAGAAAGTTTGACTACAGATTTCAGGAAGAACCCTGGAAAAATTCTAAAGATTCATTGGAGAGAACCATACTTAAAATTTCATCGGCATTTATGGAAAAATAAAAGTTACCTCGGCACACTTACGCGGGATATATTCTGGCCGTAAGAAGTTGTCGGGGCTTTTTTTGGGAAGCTTTGGTAAAAGCATGTAAAAAAGAGAAAAAATTACTGTTTTACAAGAAATGTGAAAAGTTTGACAAACCCTTGATGCCACAAGGGTTTGGTGAAAAAAGTTACAAAAAAACACAAAGAATTAGCAAAAATATTCAGCATATTGCACAAAAAGGGGGCGCGAAGTTTGTTAAAAAAATCAACACGATTTTAGTTGACATAACCGCAGAATATGGGCTATTATAAGAGTGGTTAACAGCCTAAAATAACATAAATTTTTTGGACAGGAGGTAACTATGGATAAGGTTATTCTCGAGATGAAAAATATCGACAAACGATTTTCCGGTGTTCATGCTTTGAAAAAGGCTAATCTTGAGTTGAGAGAGGGCGAAGTACATGCACTGATGGGCGAAAACGGTGCGGGAAAGTCAACTCTTATGAAGGTTTTGTGCGGAATTCATAAGCGTAACGGCGGAGAAATAATTTTGTTCGATAATGCGGTTGATTTTTCCAATATTAAGGAGTCCCAGGATGCAGGTATAAGCATCATTCATCAGGAGCTGAATATGATGAGCCATCTTACTGTGGCGCAGAATATTTATATTGGAAGAGAACCTATGAAAAACGGGATTTACATTGATGATAAGAAAATGGAAGAGGATGCTGCCAAATTATTTGAGAAAATAGGGGTAGATATTGACCCGTCTGTTAAGGTTGGAACACTTACCGTTGGTAAGCAGCAGATGGTTGAGATTGCAAAGGCGGTTTCCCATGATTCCAAAATTCTTATTTTGGATGAGCCTACGGCGGCACTTACCCAGACAGAGGTTGAAGAGCTGTTTGCTATTATGAAAGACCTTAAGGCAAAGGGTATCGGTATGATTTACATATCTCACAGAATGGACGAGATAAATCGTATTTCTGACAGAATTACAGTTATGCGTGATGGAGAGTATGTAGGCACACTTATTACAAAAGACACCACAAAGGACGAAATCGTAAAAATGATGGTCGGCCGTGTGATTTATGGCGATAAAAAGGAAGAAAGCAAGGTTTCTGATGATGCTCCTGTTGTGCTGGAGGTAAAGAATCTTAACAGAGGCACAGAAATCAAGAATGTAAGCTTTAAGCTTCGCAAGGGCGAGATTTTAGGTTTTTCAGGGCTTATGGGTTCAGGCAGAACAGAGGTTGCAAGAGCAATCTACGGTGCAGACGAAGTAGAGTCAGGAGAAGTCTTTATCAATGGGGAAAAGGTTAATATTACAACCCCTGCCCAGGCTGTAAAGCAAGGTATTTGTTATTTGTCAGAAGACAGGAAACGTTACGGATTGCTTCTTGATAAATCCGTTGCAGAAAATTCTGTAATCAGCTCCCTTGATGACTATATCAAGGCAGGGTGGATTAAGGACAGTGCAATAGATGTTGCCGCTGCCGAGGCAAATGATAAGCTCAAAACAAAGACCCCCTCTGTAAAACAACAGCTGAAGAATTTATCGGGCGGTAATCAACAGAAAGTAATTATTGCCAGATGGCTTTTAAAGGATTCTGATATATTTATATTTGATGAGCCCACAAGAGGTATTGATATTGGCGCCAAAAGCGAAATGTATACACTTATGGAGGAGCTTGCCGAAAAGGGTAAATCAATTATAATGATTTCGTCAGAGCTTTCCGAGATACAAAGGCTCAGCGACAGAGTTGTGGTAATGTGTGAAGGAAGAATTACGGGTGAACTTGACATCAAGGATGCAACCCAGGAGAAAATTATGGCTTATGCCACCATGAGAGGAGAATAAAAATGAAATCAAAACGTGGCTTAAAAGGAAGCTTGGGACAAAACATAATTACAATTGCGGCTCTTGCAGCGTTGGTGATAGTTTTTGCCGTACTTAATCCCAACTTCTTAAGTAAATATAATATAGTAAGTATGGCACAATCTCTTGCCCCCTACGCAATAATGGCTCTTGGTGTAACCTTTGTCATTGCAACAGGCGGAATAGATTTGTCAATTGGTACAGTTTGTATTGCATCAGCAGTTGTTGCAGGTAAATTGTATATGGTAGGAATGCCTCTCTGGGCAACAATTCCTGTTATGATTGCTATTGGCACATTGTTCGGTCTTATTAACGGATTGCTGGTGGCAAAGCTGAAAATTCCCGCATTTATTGCAACTCTTGGTACAATGATGTTCTCAAGAGGCTTAAGTGCGATTATAGTTGCGATTCCAAATATATTTTATCCCAACGGAACATGGTTCAATCAGATATTCTCAAATGCAAACGGCGTACCTACAGGACTGATTTGGGTAATATTCTTTGCTGCAATTTGTATGTATCTTATGTATAAATGTAAGATTGGAAGGTATATACTTTCTATAGGAAGTAACGAAGAAGCAACGAGGCTGTCAGGTATCAATACAGATAAGTACAAGATTTATGCATATATATTCAGCGGTATTGGTGCAGGTCTTGCGGCAATATTCTGGGCGGCATCCTTTGCAACAGTTGCTACTGCAACAGGAAACGGAATGGAGCTTGATGCCATAGCCGGAGTATATATCGGCGGAACAAGTGCAGCAGGCGGCGTTGCCTCTATAGCGGGTTCTGTAATTGGCTCGATTATGCTTGTTGTAATCAGAAGCGGTCTTAACTTTGTATTGGCAAGATTCAACCTCAATTTGAACTCTACTTATGTGACATATGTTCTGACAGGTATTATTGTAGTTGTTGCGGTTCTTATGGATGTTCTTAAAAATAAAAAAGCAAACAAAATAAAATAAAAATATATTATTAAAAAGGAGACGAAAAGTATGAAAAAATTAGTAGCGTTATTATTAGTGTTGACACTTGGCGCAGCATTGCTCGCAGGCTGCGGCGGCGGAGGAGCTGCAGACACAAAAACAATCGCAGTAATAGCAAAAGGCGAATCTCACGCATTCTGGCAGTCAGTTAAAGCAGGTGCAGAGGCAGCAGGAGAAAAGTACGGATATAAAATTACATTCCGCGGTCCTGCAAGTGAATCTGCAAAAGACCTTCCATCTCAAAAAGAAATGGTTCAGACAGCTCTTTCAAACAATGCATCAGCAATTGTTTTGGGAACAATCGGCGAAGGCTTCGTTGATATGTTGACCCAGGCAAAGGATATGAATATCCCTGTTGTTCAGTTTGACAGCGGAATATGGGCAAACGATATAGCAGCACTTGACAGCGCAGGCAAAAACCCCATTGTTTCTTCTGTTGCTACAAGTAACTATTTGGCATCAAATATCGTTGCAGCAGAGTTCTTTGAAAACATCAAAGCAGACATCGCTGCAGCAGATGGCGAATATCTTGTAGGTGTTATTCAGCATGACGAAACACAAACAGGTATAGACAGAGCAGCAGGCTTTGTTGATAAGTTTACCGAGCTTGCAGACGCAGATGAAACCACAAAGGGCAAGTATACAATTGCAAAAGAGGTAAAGCCCGGTGATGCAGACAATGCTTACAAAACAGCTCTTGAGGCTCTTGCTGAAAAAGGTGCAGATGCAATCTTTATGACAAACGAAGGTGTTGTAAAGCAGGTATATGATGCAATTGCTGCAGCAGGAACAAAGTACGATGCAATTAAGTTTGCAGGTTATGATGCAGGCACAAAGCAGATTGAATGGATGAAGCAGACAACAGGTCCTAAACTTGTTGGTGCAGTTGCACAGGATTCATTCCAGATTGGTTTCCAGGCAGTAGAGCAGGCAGTGTTCGCTGTTGAAGGCCAAACTGTTACAGAAGATGTAGCTATCTCCGGTGCTTGGTGGGATGCAACAAACGTTGATGAAATGATTGCAAACAACCTTGTTTACGAGGGATAATATTAAATCATAAAAAATATCGGCACGACCCATTAGGGTCGTGCCGATTTGTTTGTTTTATGCTTGGGAGGGGTCGGTGCTCATATTTATATCATTAAGAGTTTTAAGTTCAAAAAATTTACCCTTTTTAAGCATAAGCTCTTCATAGGTTCCCATTTCTACACATTGTCCGTTTTCCATTACAATAATTTTATCGGCATTGCGAATGGTGGACAATCTGTGTGCCACAACAAAGGTGGTTCTGCCTTGAGTAAGGTGGTTTATAGCCTTTTGCACCTGATATTCGGATATGTTATCAAGAGCAGAGGTTGCTTCATCAAGAATAAGAATTTTAGGGTCGCGGATAAGGGCTCTTGCAATGGAGATTCTTTGTTTTTGCCCCCCTGACAGGTTTGCACCGTTTTCTCCAACAATGGTATCAAGACCGTCGGGTAAATCCTTGGTAAACTCATAAATGTTCGCAAGATGAACCACTCTGTCTAAAACCTCTTCGGGTACACTGTGAAGTCCGTAGGTTATGTTGTCACGAATGGAACCTGTAAACAAAATGCTGTTTTGTGGGACAACCGAGATAAAATGCCGGTAATCACTTAAATTCAGAGCATCAATGGGCTTGCCGTCAATTCGCAAGGTTCCCTTTGTGGGCTTTAAAAATCCGATTATCATATTCATTATTGTAGATTTGCCCGAGCCCGAGCTTCCCACAAAGGCGACACATTCTCCGGGTTCTACAGCCAGTGTAAAGTTTTTGATTATATCATCATTGCCCCCGGGGTAACGATAATATGCATTGTCAAAGTTTACTGTGCCGTGAACATACCGAAGCTTTATTTTTCCGCTGTTGTTTTCAACATTGTTGGACAGAACAACCTCTGCCAGAGAGCTTATGGATTCAAGTCCCTTTGTTATTTCGGGGAAGATGCTGATAAGAGCATTTATTCCTGCGGAAATGGAGGCGAAGTAGGAATTATAAAGCACTACATCACCTACCTGTATATCACCTCTTAATGCAAGAAATGCAGTAACAATCAGGCATACTGCGCTCATTGTTTGACTCAAAATCCAATGACAGGAGTTGAAGTATGCATTAAGCTTATCGTTTTCGATTCCGCAATCACGAAGAGTTTCTATGTTTCCTTCAATGGAGGAGATTTCCTCATTTTCAAGGCCGTGAGCCTTTGTTACGGGAATCATACCCATCATATCCGTAACCTTTGCGGAGATGTTTTCGTTTTCCTTGCGAAGCCTGCGGTTAATTCTAATCATTCCTTTGCGGAAGAAACGAATTGTAAGGATGTTAACAGGAACAAGCAATGCAAAGAACAAGGTGACCTTCCAACTTTTTGTAACGGATACCACGATTGAAACAAGGAGGTTTATCATTGTTGGCAAAAGTCCGTCAATAAGTCTTGTGTTCAGAGCCTCTATAGCTTCTATATCCCGAAGAAATTTTGACTGAATACGACCGCGCTCAATTTCATTGTGATAGGTAATGGAAAGATGCTGAAGCTTGCGGATAAGAGTATTGCGAAGCCCGGCAGAAATATTTCTCTGCATTCTGCTGGAAAACCAATTTCGGGTCAGGTTTGTAGGCAGATTAGGCGCAAGCAAAGCGAGAATTGCAAGACCATACAAAAGGATTCGCTTCATTGCCCCCTCGCCGCCTGCAGTAATTGTGTTTATAATCTCTGCAGTAACAAGAGGTATCATCGACGAGGGCAGTTGCTGTACAACATAAAGAAAAGTTGTAACAAACAGCTTGCCGCTGTTTTGCTTGAAAAGAAGTTTTAAGATACCGCCCATCTTCTTGCCCTTTTTTTCATCTTTTGATTCTGTTCCTTCCTGAAAAAGGAGTTCATAATCAGGAATTCTGTTCTTATCTTTTGATACAGTTTTCATAAGAATCACCTCGCGTAACCGAGCATTTTTTATATTAAATTTTTTTATTTCCGATAAATTTCACTTACATTATACAAGGCAGAACGTTTTTGTCAATATGTGTTACCATTTTGTAATGATTTTTTTTAGGAATTAGTTTATTAACATATGCAAAAACCATAAAATAATATAGAAATTTCTTGACTTATACCTGGAAATATGGTAGAATAATATCCGTTGCATAGCCTGGCAACAGATGTTTGGCATAAAGAACAGAATATGCGGATATGGCGGAATTGGCAGACGCGCATGGTTCAGGTCCATGTGAAAGCAATTTCATGCAGGTTCAAGTCCTGTTATCCGCACCAAAAAGAAACGACAATTTTCGACAGAAGATTGTCGTTTTTTTGTACTCTTAACGAAACTTGTCAAGAAAATCGGACTAATAAAAGAGTGAATTTTTACATCCATACGGAATTAGGTGTCTTGTAACCTATTCCTAAATGTAATCGCTCTGAATTGTAATACAAATATATGTAGCTTAATATTTCTTGTTTTGCTTCTTCGTAACCGAGATGGCGGATGTCCGTTATCTCGGTTTTTAATGTTTTCCAAAAGCTTTCTATTGGTTGATTGTCACTTGGCGTTCCCGGTCTTGACATACTTATTCTAAAACCATATTGCTCAA
>JAFSDQ010000022.1 GCA_017436135.1 Clostridia bacterium
CGTTAAGAACATGATCACCGGTGCTGCTCAGATGGACGGTGCTATCTTGGTTGTATCATCTGCTGATGGTCCTATGCCCCAGACAAGAGAGCACATCTTGCTTTCACGTCAGGTTGGCGTACCTTATATCGTAGTATTCATGAACAAGGTTGACCAGGTTGACGATCCCGAACTTCTCGAGCTCGTTGAAATGGAAATCAGAGACCTTCTCACAGAGTATGAGTTCCCCGGAGATGATATCCCGATTGTTAAGGGTTCAGGTCTTCAGGTTCTTGAGAGTGCTTCTACAGATCCTTCTGCTCCTGAATACGCTTGTATCCACGAGCTTATGGAAGCTGTTGACAGCTACATCCCCACACCTGAAAGAAAGAGCGATTTGCCTTTCTTGATGCCTGTCGAGGACGTATTCTCAATCACAGGTCGTGGTACAGTTGCTACAGGCCGTGTTGAGAGAGGTCAGCTCAATATGTCTGATGAAGTTGAAATCGTTGGTCTTTCTGACGAATCAAGAAAAGTAGTTGTAACAGGTATCGAGATGTTCAGAAAGCTTCTTGACTATGCAGAAGCTGGTGACAACATCGGTGCACTTCTCCGTGGTGTAGCAAGAGACGAAATCGAAAGAGGACAGGTTCTTGCAAAGCCCGGCACAATCACACCTCACACTCAGTTCAAGGGCGAAGTTTACGTTCTTACTAAGGAAGAGGGTGGACGTCATACTCCTTTCTTCACAAACTACAGACCTCAGTTCTATTTCAGAACAACTGACGTTACAGGTGTTGTAAACCTTCCTGAAGGTACAGAAATGTGTATGCCTGGCGACAACGTAACAATGGATGTTGAACTTACAACAACTATTGCTATCGAGCCCGGTCTCCGTTTCGCTATCCGTGAAGGTGGTAGAACAGTTGGTTCAGGCGTTGTTACTGAAGTTCTCAAATAATTATATTTGACATTTTAAAAGCCGTAGCTTTTTTGCTACGGCTTTTTGTTTGCAAATCTCGGATGAGGTGGAATTTGTAGGGACAGGCGTCCCCGACGGTCCGTTTGGATTGTCTGTTTTGTGTTTTTATATAAGTCCAAGCTCTGAAAGAGCCACAGCTACGCCTTCTTCTCCAACACTTCGGGTATATTTTTTTACAACTCCGTCAAGAAGAGGGGAGTGAGGCGTCATTGCAACTCCGCAGCCAACAGTTGTCAGCATATCCAAATCGTTTTCGTCATCTCCGAAAGCGTAAGTGTTTTTTATATCAATGCCAAAATGTTTGATTACATTTTTTATTCCTGAAGCTTTAGTGATGCCCGCGCGGCTTACATCCCCTGAATTATATCCGTGATGCAGATTGACCTTGAATTTTCCGTTAAAGGCTTCAACAAGCTTTTTGTATTGGCTTTCTTCATCAAAGGCAAAGACAATCTTGTTTACCTCAAGTCCGTCTAGACTCTCAAAGGGGAGAAATGCGGAAGTGTCAACATTAAAAATATCTAAAAATTTTTCAAGCAATTCTCTTCTTGCTCTGCCAAAGTAACAACGGTCAAAGGTTTCTACGTCATAGGCAATATTATTTTTGTCAAGAAAATCAATAAGAGGTATAAGCTCATTGTGGGGAATACATTCATTTATAAGTTTTTTGCCATTTACCTCAATTGCGGCACCATTGCTTGTAATGATGCAGTCAAAATCAATCCCTAAATCAGACATATACCCCTTTGAGCGTCCTGTTGCAATCCCTGTAAGATAGCCGTTTTCCTTAAGTTTTGCAATAGCTTCCTTTGTTGCCTTTGTGGGGACATAAATTTCTAATCTCTCGTCAACTAATGTTCCGTCTATGTCAAAAAATACTGCACCTTTGTAATTTATCTTATTTTTCATCTTTTGCCCTCCAAGATATTCTATATGATATATTGTATCCAAAGCAGGGGTAAAAATCAAGTATATATATCTATATCTCTTGATTTTTTCCTTGAAATGTTGTATCATATAAGCTATGGATAACAGAGAAAAATTTTTACCGATAAGTAAATACGATATGCAAAGTCGGGGGATAGAACAGCTTGACTTTGTCTTTGTTACGGGTGATGCTTATACAGACCACCCCAGCTTTGCCAATGCCTTAATTCCCAGATTGCTTGAGAGTCTTGGCTA
The DNA here is from genome assembly GCA_017436135.1 of Clostridia bacterium. The sequence continues at coordinate 2,144 of JAFSDQ010000022.1, forward strand.
TACCGTGGGCATACTTGCCCAGCCCGATTGGCACAGCTTTGATGCCTTTACAGAGTTTGGAAAGCCTAAATATGCATTTTTTGTAAGTGGCGGAAATATTGATTCTATGGTAAATCACTATACAGCGGCGAAGAAGCGGAGAAACGAAGATTTATACTCTCCCGGTGGTGAAACAGGGCATAGACCGGACAGAGCAACAATTGTGTATTGTAATAGAATAAGAGAGGCTTACGGCAAGGAAATCCCTGTTATAATCGGGGGAATTGAAGCAAGCTTGCGGCGATTTGCTCATTATGATTACTGGACAGACAAGGTAAGACGAAGCATATTGATAGACAGCGGTGCAGACCTTTTGATTTATGGTATGGGGGAGCATCAGACGGAAGAAATAGCAGAACTTTTATCTATGGGAGTAGATGTCCGGGACATTAAAAATGTAAGAGGGACTGTGTACAAGGAAGATTTGGCTGAAAATCTTCCGCCTGATGGAGTTGTTGTTGAGGAATACAATAAGGTTTCCAATGATAAGCGGGAATATGCAAAGGCGACGGCTATGCAGTATAGAGAACAGGATGCATACAGAGGGAGAGCGGTAATACAGCTTGACAGAGATAAATATATAGTACAAAATCCCCCTGCATATCCCCTTACAACAGAGGAGCTTGACAGGATTTATGAGCTGCCATATATGCGAACATATCATCCGGTATACGAAAAACAAGGCGGTGTTCCTGCTATAGAAGAGGTTAAGTTTTCTATAACCTCATCCAGGGGCTGCTTTGGTGCCTGCAGCTTTTGTGCCCTCACCTTTCATCAAGGCAGAACAATATCTGCCAGAAGTCACCAGTCAATTCTGCGGGAGGCGGAGCTTTTAACAAAGCTGCCTGATTTTAAGGGATATATTCATGATGTGGGAGGTCCTACCGCAAACTTTCGTGCTCCGTCCTGTGAAAAACAGATGAAATATGGGGTGTGTAAGGATAGGCAATGCTTGTTTCCAAGCCCTTGCAAAAATCTTCAGGTTTCACACAGAGAATATGTGGAGCTTTTGAGAAAGCTTCGGAAAATCAAGGGTGTCAAAAGAGTTTTTGTACGCTCGGGCATAAGATATGATTACCTTATATATGACAAGGATGATGAGTTTTTCAGAGAACTGTGCAAGCACCATATCAGCGGACAGCTTAAGGTTGCCCCCGAGCATATTTCCGATAATGTGCTTAAGTATATGGGAAAACCCTCGGCAGAGGTGTATAAAAAGTTCAGCGACAAATATAAAAGGATAAATGAGGAGCTTGGGAAAAAACAATTTCTTGTGCCATATCTCATGTCCTCCCATCCGGGAAGCCGGCTGAAGGATGCGATTTCTCTGGCGGAGTATCTTCGGGATAATAAACTAAATCCGGAACAGGTTCAGGATTTTTATCCAACCCCGGGGAGCTTGTCTACCTGTATGTACCATACGGGGATAGACCCACGAACAATGGAGAGTGTGTACGTACCTAAAACATACGAGGAAAAACAGATGCAAAGGGCTCTTTTGCAGTACAGACGCCCCGAGAATTACAATCTTGTCTACAAAGCCTTAAAAGAGGCGAAACGCCTTGATTTAATAGGAAATGGAGAAAGATGTCTGATAAAAGATAAAAGAAAAGGAGAATTTAAAGATGGCAAAGATTTTAAGCGGAAAGACAGTATCAGCAAGAGTAAAAGAGGAGCTGAAAAAAGAGGTAGAAGCACTGACAAAGGCAGGAACACAGCCGGGGCTCGCCGTAGTAATCGTGGGCGATGATTCTGCCTCTAAAGTATATGTGGCAAATAAGGAAAAGGCTTGTGCGGAGCTTTCAATGTATTCAGAAAAGTATGCCCTGCCCCAGGAAACAACAGAGGAAGAGCTTCTCTCTCTTATAAATAAGCTGAATAATGATGATAAAATACACGGTGTATTGGTTCAGCTTCCACTCCCCAAGCATCTTGACGATAAAACCATAATTAACAATATTCTTCCCCAAAAGGATGTGGATGCTTTTCATCCCACCAATGTAGGCAGAATTATGATAGGGGATTTTGATTTTGTGCCTTGTACTCCTGCAGGAATAATGGAGCTTATCCACGAAAGCGGAGTAGAGGTAGAGGGCAAGGAATGTGTTGTCATAGGAAGAAGTAATATTGTAGGAAAGCCAATGTCTATGCTTCTTCTTCACGAAAACGGCACAGTTACAACCTGTCATTCCAGAACAAAGGATTTAAAGGCGGCAACCCGTCGTGCAGATATTCTTGTTGCGGCTGTAGGTATTCCTAAATTTGTGACAGGGGATATGGTAAAAGAGGGAGCGGTTGTAATTGATGTAGGAATGGACAGAGATGAAAACGGCAAGCTTTGCGGTGATGTGGACTTTGATTCAGTAGAACCAGTTGCAGGAGCAATCACCCCTGTACCCGGCGGTGTTGGACCTATGACAATTGCAATGCTCATGAAAAACACATTAACTGCCGCAAAGAGAGCCCACGAGAAAAAGCAGGGATAAAATATGATAAATTGCGAAGATTGTATGAATTATTACTATGACGAAGAGGGTGAATATTACACTTGTTCCGTTCAGCTTGACGAGGACGAGATGTATAAATTTATGGGCGGACAAATACGAGAATGCCCATATTACCGCCCCGGTGATGAATATACAATAGTAAGAAAACAAAAATAAAACAGAGGATAGGTAAGACCTATCCTCTGTTTTCGTTTATAAGCTCTCGTATTTCATTTTCCGCTGCTTCTACCTCAAGACGGAATTCGTCGGCAGAAATTCGAAAAGCACCGTTACCGAGAATAATCAGCTGTTCCATATAGTCCGAGGTGGCAACACGGACATTATGGTTTTTGCCAAGCTCGTGTGTTGTTTTTTCTATATAAGAGTCGGCGGTTTCAGCTTCTTTAGTATACACCACATTTACATTATGAATTTTTTCAACGCTGCCCGGGTTGCCTTTTACCTTGTAAGCATCAAAGACAAGAATAACCTCAACGTTTCTCATTGCCCTGTATGCGCTGACTCGGGTAAGAAGCTTGTTCCTTGCATATTCAAGGTCAATGTCGGCGGCGTCCTTCAAGTCTTTCCAGGCAAAAATTATGTTGTAGCCGTCAATCAGCATATAATCCCCTCGTTTTGGCTTTGGCTTGGGGGTTTTATATTTATATTCAGCTGTCTTTCGGGGCTGCATTGCGTTGAAATTTCTATGAACAACCTTGCCATAAGTCTGTTCAAATATTTTAAGAAGCTCTTCGTCGCTTGCCAAGCTGTGGTTTGAATGATTTTCCACAGCTTGCCGTGGCATTTTGACTTCAGGCTCACTTAAATCATAGGCAGGAAGATGCATATAATCTGCTACCTGATCCCATTTTACAATAAAGCCTGACCCGTGAGAGCAAAAAACGGAATCGGGTGTGTTGTCCGGGTCTGCTTCAGGGTCATAGCCAATTGTATCTATTACCTGTTCTGTGTCAGAGCAAGGCTCGTATCCTGAAAGAGAGCAGGAAATGCGGCCTCTTCCCCGAGTATAAGAGGTAAGATTTTTTTGATAGTCCCTCATTTTTGCCGCAGGAGCAGTTCCTTTAATGTAAGAGATTTCTCCAATGGTTTCAGGAGGCGAGATTTCACCGCTCATCTGGCTGATATCTGTCATCGCTCTTCCTACACAGTCTGTGGGAAGTTCAATGGAAAACTTAAACCAAGGCTCAAGCAGAACATTCTTCGCCTGCATCAATCCCTGACGGATTGCCCGATATGTGGCTTGACGGAAATCTCCGCCCTCTGTATGCTTAATGTGAGCCTTACCTGCAACCAGGGTAATCTTCATGTCTGTTATGGGCGAGCCTGTAAGGACCCCCAAATGGGTTTTTTCTTCAAGATGAGTCATAATCAATCGTTGCCAGTTTCGGTCAAGCTCATCTTCATTGCATTTTGTGCTGAATTTAAGTCCGCTTCCCCGCTCAATGGGTTCAAGAAGAAGATGAACCTCTGCATAGTGACGAAGAGGCTCAAAATGCCCTACGCCCTCCACTTTTTCTGCTATGGTTTCTTTATATATTATGCTTCCCTTTTCAAATTCTACGGCCATTTTAAAACGCTCTGCTATAATGCTCTTCAGCACTTCTAACTGAACCTCTCCCATAATCTGTACCTGAATTTCCTTTAGCTGTTCGTTCCACATAATATGAAGCTGTGTTTCTTCCTCCCCAAGCTGTTTTAAGTTAGAAATTGCTGTATGCAGATCGACTCCCTTGGGCAATATTACAGAGTAGGTAAAAATAGGTTCAAGAGAAAGTGCCTCGGAATTTTCTTCTCTGCCAAGTCCCATACCGGGATAGGTTTTCACCGGTCCTGTTATTGCACAAACAGTGCCTGTGTCTGCATGGGATACGGGAGTATACTTCTCTCCCGAATATATGCGGATTTCGTTTACTTTTTCGGGGGCGTCAGTCCCGATAAGCTCCTTTACCTTAAGAGTGCCTCCTGTTATTTTAAGGTGGGTAAGGCGGTTGCCCTTATCGTCTTCGGATATTTTAAACACCTTTGCACCAAAGTCGGAGTGGTGAGGTTTTTCCTTTGTGTATTCATCAAGCAGAGCTGAAAAATCGTCAATACCATCCAGCTTCAAGGCAGACCCAAAACAACAGGGAAAAATATTTCGATTTAAAATAGCATCCCTCAAGGAATCCTTTGAAAGAGGCTTTCCCCGTAAATATTCCTCCATTAGTAGTTCGTCGCACATAGCGACGGTTTCCGAAAAATTGGGATTATTCTGATAATTGCTGAAATCAACACAATTATCACTCAAACGGGCTGAAAGCTCCGCCATAAGCTCATCTTGCTTATCCTCTGCCAGGTCCATTTTGTTTACAAAGATAAAGGTAGGAATAGAGTGGTGGCAAAGAAGTCGCCACAGGGTTTCTGTGTGGCTCTGCACTCCGTCGGTTCCGCTGATTACCAAAATTGCATAGTCGAGGACCTGCAGAGTGCGTTCCATCTCTGCAGAAAAGTCAATGTGACCGGGAGTATCAAGCAAAGTAAATTCTGCTGACCCGGAAGAGATAATTGCCTGCTTTGAGAAGATAGTAATTCCCCGGTCGCGTTCTATTTTGTTTGTGTCAAGGTAGGCGTCTTTGTGGTCAACTCTGCCCAATTTTTTTGTCATTCCAAATGAATACAAAAGCCCCTCTGAAAGGGTTGTTTTGCCGGAATCCACGTGAGCCAAAATACCGATTGCAAGTTTTTTCATAATAGTCCCCGTTTAACCTGAAATAAGTTATCACATTCGTACAAGCTTTCGTCATTACTTCAAGTTTAAAATAAAGTAGCATTATTTCAAAAAATTATAGCATATTTATAGGTTTTTATCAACATAATTTTATTAGGAACTTATATTTTTTGCATAAATGCGGAAAATATTTTTATGGCTGAAAAACGGAGGGGAAAAAATGATTAAAATAAAAGGAAAAGCCGTATCAGGCGGAATTGCAATTGGAAAAATAATGTTCCTGAAGAAGAATGAGATAGAGATAGAGGCAAAGCACAGCGAAAATGAAAGACAGGAGCTTGACAGATACAGGCAGGCCGTGGAAAAGGCTGTATTGGAGCTAAACACAATGATTGCCGAAGCAAAAGCAAATGGCAGAGAAGATGCGGCAGAAATATTTGAAATACATCAAATGATGCTTTTTGATAAGGAATATGTTACCGAAATCGAGGAAATGATTACTAAAGAAAAGTGGATTTCGGAATATGCGGTAGAGGAAACCTCAAAGAAGTTTTCCCAGGCGTTTTTATCTATGGACAGTGAGTATATGAGGGGCAGAGCTGCAGATGTAATGGATGTTTCGGACAGAATAATAAGATTGCTGTCAGGGGGCATAGAAGAGGATGACAGAATAGGTTTGGACAAAGAAAAAATTATTCTTTGTGCAGATGACCTTACCCCCAGCGAAACCGTAAGACTTGACAAAAATAAGGTGGTAGCCTTTGCTACCAAAGGCGGAACCGCCCAATCTCATACTGCGATTATAGCGGGGACTATGAACCTTCCTGCAATTATTGCATTGGGGAATGATTTGTCAGAGGAATATGACGGAATGACGGCTGTAGCAGATGGTGTAGGGGGCTATTTGTATGTAAATCCACCTCTTGAATTTTTAGAGGATGCAAAGGAGAGATGCCGAAAAGAAAAGCTGAAAAGAGAACGGCTTCGTCAGTTGAAAGGAATGAAAAATATCACAGAAGACGGACGGGAAATTATGGTATATGCAAATATTGGTACACCGACAGACGTGGATGAGGTATTGGATAATGACGGGGGAGGCATAGGGCTTTTCAGGAGTGAATTTTTATACCTGAAATGCAAAAATTTTCCCACTGAAGAGGAACAATTTAATGCGTATAAATCCGTGCTGAAGAAAATGGGAGACAAAAGGGTTATAATCAGAACCATGGATATAGGCGCGGATAAGCAGATAGATTATTTTGGACTGGATATAGAGGAAAATCCTGCACTTGGCTACAGGGCAATAAGAATATGCCTGACCCGCAGGGAGATTTTTAAAACCCAGCTCAAGGCGTTATTTCGTGCATCTGCTTTTGGGAAATTGGGAATAATGATACCTATGGTTATATCCCTTGAGGAGGTATTGGAAACCAAGAAAATCATTGAAGAGGTAAAAGCCGAGCTTAAATACAACAAAATAGAATTTGATGAAAAGACAGAGTTTGGTATAATGATAGAAACTCCCGCTGCAGTGATGATAAGCGACGACCTTGCAAAAGAGGTGGATTTTTTCAGCATAGGAACAAATGATTTAACACAGTACAGCCTGGCGATAGACAGACAAAATCCACAAGTTGAGGCATACTATAATCCCCGCCATAAGGCGTTGATGAGAATGATACACAAGACGGTAGAAAATGCCCACAAAGAGGGAATATGGTGCGGAGTATGCGGTGAGCTTGCTGCAAATCTTGATATGACAGAACAGCTTTTAGCCATGGGAGTTGATGAATTCTCTGTTTCGCCCCCTCATATACTCTCTCTTCGGGAAAAAATAAGGTCTGTAAATATTAAAAAAATTACAAAGTCTAACCTCGATATCCTGTAAAATATTTATATTTGACTTTTTTCTGTATATATGATAAAATTTAACGGTATGTATATGAAGCTTTGAAGGGTGGTATGTCTGCTTGGAGTTTGCAATGATTACAAGGCAGGGCGAAAAAGAATATAACAGCGACTTTATTACAGTTACCGAAGACGGGGACTGCAGTTTTTTTGCTGTAGCAGACGGACACGAAACGCCATGGGCGGCAGAGCTTGCAGTGAAAACTGTAGCAGAGGATTTTCAAAAATCCAGTGGAATTACAAAGGAGTCTATTGTAGAATTTTTTGCGGATGCGGACAAGGCATTGCGGGAGGATGAAAATCCCCTTAATGCCTGTATGGCATTTATGCTGACAGATGGACAGATTGCGGTATGGGGCAATATTGGCGACTGTAGAGTGTATTGGCTTCGTGATAATTTGCTCTATGAAATTACCCCCGATCATAGTGGCGCTTATGCCCTTTATGAGGCAGGGGAGATAAGATATCCCAAAATACGCAGACAGAAAACAAGATACGATTTAACCCACATGTTGGGGGATGGATACGATGCAACTCCGGGACTTTCTCAACCGGAGGTTATCCGCAAGGGAGACAGTTTTCTTATTTGCACAGACGGATTTTGGAGTAACATCCATGAGCTTCAGATTGAAAAATCCTTGAAGAAATCTTCAAGTGCCCAGGAATGGTTAGATAAGATGGTTAAAATTGTAGATAAAAATATGCATTTTAAGAAATATTCAAGATTTAAAGACGGCATAGGTGCGATAACCATAAAAATATAATAAAAAGGGTTGTGGTGTCCGCGCACGACTACAGGGGATTATGCGGACAGGAAGGCAGTTTGAAATGAAAAAGAGTGTATACAGGATATTGACTATACTTTTGTGTTTATTTACAAAAATTGGATATGCAACACCTAATACAGAAAATCAGGAAATTATGATAAGTCAGGTTGATGCGGTAGATTATGTAATATTTATGGGAATAGGCGTATTTTTAATAGGTATGCTATTGATTCTCCTTTCAATGTACTCGGGCGGTAAAAATAAGGCTGAAGTTGAAGAAGAATATTCAATGGAGGAAGAGCTTGAGGAGCCAGAAGAGGAGGTTCTCGCAGAGCCTGAAGAGGAAGCTGTACAGGCAGAAGAGCCTGTAGAGGAAATGCCAGAAGAGCCTGCAGAGATAATCGCCGAAGAACCTGTTCCCGCTTCCATTCCGGAGAAAGTACAGGAAGAGGCAGAAGAAGTTGAAGAAGAGGAAGTTGAAGAAGAAAAAGCGAAAGTTCGTATAACTCTTACAGGAGTAAATAACTCGGATGTAAAAATTGCAGAATTCTCACGAGAGGCAACTGTTGGAAGAAGAGGGACTAACGATATAATAATAGCGGATAATGCGGTATCCGGTTGCCATTGTATTTTTACATACGAAGACGGAGCAGTTCTTGTTAAAGACCTGGAGTCTACGAATGGGACCATTATAAATGGTGAGGTTATTGATAAAGAAGAGATAAAGAGCGGAGATTATATAGTTCTTGGAAAGCATAAATATAAGATAAATATTTCTTTATGACAAGCGTTAGGCGATAGCACTGCTATCGCCTGAATAATTTGGAGGGTTTAATTTGAATATATATAAAAACGTGACAGATTTAATAGGAAAGACGCCAATTATAGAGCTTAAAAAAGTCGAGAACAATGTTTCGGCAAAGGCTGCAATACTTGCAAAGCTTGAATGTTTTAACCCTGCGGGAAGTGCAAAGGACAGGGTTGCAGCATCAATGATTGAGGATGCAGAAAAAAGGGGAATATTGAAAAAAGGCTCTGTAATAATTGAACCCACAAGCGGCAATACCGGAATAGGGCTTGCGGCGGTTGCTGCAGCAAAGGGATACAGGGTTATTCTTACCATGCCTGATTCTATGAGCATAGAGCGGCAGAATCTTTTAAAGGCATACGGTGCTCAAATTGTGTTGACAGAAGGCGCAAAAGGAATGAAAGGTGCAATAGAAGAGGCAGAAGCGCTTAAAAGAAAAATAGACGGAAGTATTATCCCGGGACAATTTGTAAATGAAATGAACCCTATAGCTCATTACAGGACAACAGGACCTGAAATATGGGAGGATACAGATGGGAAAATTGATATTTTTGTAGCCGGAATCGGCACAGGAGGCACAATTTCCGGTGTAGGGAAGTTTTTAAAGGAAAAAAATCCTGATATTAAAATTGTGGGTATAGAGCCGGAGGATTCTCCACTTATTTCAAAAGGTATAGCAGGTCCTCATGGAATACAGGGAATAGGGGCAAATTTTGTGCCGGATATCCTTGATACAGAGGTTATAGACGAGATTATAACTGTTACAAGTGAGGATGCGTACAAGTATGGGAGAATGCTTGCAAGAGAGGAAGGAATTCTTGTGGGAATATCCTCGGGAGCAGCAGTGTACGGAGCAGCAGAGCTTGCAAAAAGAATTGAAAATAAGGGAAAGGTTATTGTTGCACTTCTTCCTGATACAGGGGAGAGATATCTTTCTACCCCAATGTTTTGCGAATAAAGGTGTGTTTTTTCTTGACAAGGAAAAGGAATTGTGGTAAAATGCATAATTGTAAGTGATGCACAAAACAATGTTTTGGCAGAACAAAAACTTGCGGGCGTGGCGGAATTGGCAGACGCGCTAGACTTAGGTTCCACACCTTGTGTGAAACCTAAATGCAAAATTCAAAATGCAGAATGCAAAATGAGATGAGGTTTGATTGTGAGCGAAAATATAATCGTTGATAAAAGTTTTGATTTTGCAGTCCGTATTGTGAATTTAAATAAGTATTTGAATAATGAGCAAAAAGAATATATTTTGTCAAAGCAACTACTTCGCAGTGGTACAAGTATCGGCGCAAATGTTTCGGAAGCGGAACGAGCACAAAGCAAAGCTGATTTTATTTCAAAAATGAGTATCGCTTTAAAAGAAGCAAACGAAACGAATTATTGGCTAAAATTATTATATAAGACTGACTACTTAAACAAATCGCAATATGATAGCATAAATACAGATATTAACGAGTTGATAAGCATTTTAATCGCTATCTGCAAAACTTCAAATTCAAGTAAATAATTCTGCATTATGCACTATGCATTTTGCATTATTATAAATATGCGGATGTGGCGGAATTGGCAGACGCGCTAGACTTAGGTTCCGTCCTGTATGTGATTTTATCGAATATACTGTTAAGGAGGCTTTATTATGCCAACTGAATGTGCTGAATGTGGTTGTAGTTTAAGTGGAGCTGAATATGTTGCTCCATGGGAAGACGATGATAACGAATACGGTTATTATATTTGTCCAAATTGCGGATACGAAAATGAATTTTATGATGACTAGACTCCGTTCCGTATGTGATTTTATTGTTGATTACGGTTTTTGCCGTTTTCATATATGAGGATTAAGCGATATGCTCCTCCTCGGTGTACCTCCACCGTGTAAAAATTAAGAGGTGAAAACTTAATATGCGGGCGTGGCGGAATTGGCAGACGCGCTAGACTTAGGATCTAGTGATCTTATCGTGGGGGTTCAAGTCCCTGAAGGTTTGCTAACGAAGTACGGCTCGTGTAAATGCTAACAACTAAAATTTAATATCTGCGCCAGTGGCGGAATTGGCAGACGCGCTAGACTTAGGTTCCGTCCTGTATGTGATTTTAGTGTTGATTA
>JAFSDQ010000023.1 GCA_017436135.1 Clostridia bacterium
AATGGTCAACCTTAAGATGCTGAATTGGTCCAATAATCACAGGAGAGATAAGGTGTATCTCGTCTTCTATATCTGCAAGCTTCTTTAAAGCGTTTAAAAGAAGTGCAGAGGAGGCACCAAGCAAATCTGTTGTTTTTCCCGTAACGATTGTGCCGTCGGGAAGCTCCATTGCGGCGGCAGGGGACGAGGTGAGCTCCGCTCTTTCAAGAGCAGGTCTGATAACCGCTCTGTCCTCAATGGTAATCCCTGCTTTTTTCATTAAAAGCTCTAACTTTAAAACAATATCTTCCCCGATAAGTCCTTTCTTCTGGTCACAAAGGGCGGTGTAATAGCGGCGAAGAATTTCCTGTTTTGATGCGTTACGGGTAACCTCGTCATCGGTGATACAGTTGCCAACCATATTTACACCCATATCTGTTGGAGAATTGTAAGGACATTTGCCGAGGATTTTTTCAAGCATCGCTGTAACAACAGGAAAGATTTCAACATCACGGTTATAGTTTACGGTAGTTTCTCCATAAGCCTCTAAATGGAACGGGTCAATCATATTTACATCATTTAAGTCAGCGGTAGCCGCCTCATAAGCCAGGTTGACAGGATGCTGAAGAGGGAGATTCCATATAGGGAAGGTTTCAAACTTCGCATATCCTGCCTGCATACCCCGTTTGTTTTCGTGATAAAGCTGTGAAAGACAGGTTGCCATTTTACCGCTTCCGGGACCGGGAGCAGTAACCACAACAAGCTCGCGGGTGGTTTCGATATAATCGTTCTTGCCATAACCCTCGTCACTTACAATTTTTGAAATATCAGAGGGGTATCCCTCTATAGAATAGTGTCTGTAAACCTTGACGCCAAGGCTTTCCAAGCGTTTTTGAAAGGCTTCTGCAATGGGCTGGTCTTTGTATTGAGTCAGAACAACGCTTCCTACATACAAATCAATGGTACGGAAACAATCAATAAGTCTGATAACATCAAGGTCATAGGTAATTCCCAAGTCGCCACGGAGCTTGTTCTTTTCAATATCGGCAGAATTTATAACAATAACAATTTCCACTCTGTCCTTAAGCTGAAGAAGCATACGAAGCTTGCTGTCAGGCTGAAAACCGGGCAAAACACGGGAGGCATGAAAATCGTCAAAAAGCTTACCGCCAAATTCAAGATAAAGCTTACCTCCGAATTGAGCAATTCTTTCTCCTATATGTTCTGACTGCATTTGCAGATATTTTTCGTTATCAAATCCAACCTTTCCAGACATTTTTGCAAGACCCTATCCTTTCTACAAAATAATACAAGTTATATTATACATTAAAAGATTTAAGGTTGCAAGAGTCATTTACAGATTTTGTAAAATATTTTTATAAGAAAAAAGCTGTTGGCGGTTGCCAACAGCTTTCAGGTTGTTATTGAGCAGGTTTAAATGTAACACATTCAGTATCGCAAGAACTGCAACATGTTTTGGATGAACCTACTTCAATTTTGCTTGCTGTGCATTTATTGTCAGTAGTGTGGTATGCGCACTGCTGGACACTGCAATTGATTCCGGGATTAGCTGTTTTATCCATAGATAGTAACCTCCGTATAAAAAATTCCCAAGCTTTTGGGTACATAGTTATAATATCCAAAAGCTTGGGAAATATACAAAGCAAAATTATTCTAAAAGAATTTTTAAAAGCTCTTCTTCCGAAATAACTGGGATTCCCAATGTGTTTGCTTTGTCCAGCTTGCTTCCTGCCTCTTCACCTGCTACAACAAAATCAGTTTTTTTGGAAACACTTCCGCTGACCTTTCCTCCGTGAGCCTCAATAAGAGCCTTTGCTTCGTCACGCTTGAGGGTGGGAAGCGTGCCTGTCAAAACTAAAGTTTTTCCCTCTAAAGCATCACTTTCTTTGACCTTGGTATAATCAAGACGCAACCCGGCTGACTTTAGGCGGTTTATAATATCCTGTGATTTTCCTTCTCTGAAATAAGATGAAAGACTTGCCGCCATTTTTTCGCCAATTTCGGGGATTTGAGAAAGTTCCTCTTCTGTGGCGGACATGAGGGCATCAAGATTGCCGAATTTATCTGCAAGGATTTGAGCGGCTCTTGAACCTATCATTCTTATTCCAAGTCCGAAGAGTACCCTGTCGAGTCCAAGCTCTTTTGAATTTTCTATGGCAGAGATAAGGTTTCGGGCAGATTTGTCTGCAAAACCCTCAAGATGAATAACATCCTCGTATTTAAGAGAATATATGTCGGCACAATCCTTGATTAAGCCGTTGTCTAAAAGCTGTTCCACAATGGCAGAACCCATTCCGTCAATATCCATCGCACCCTTTGAAACAAAATGAATTATAATGCGAAGCTGTTGTGCGGGACAGTTTGGATTTACGCATCTGACAGCAGCTTCACCTTCCTTGCGGACAAGCTCCCCGTCACAGGCGGGACAGGTGCTTGGCATAAAGAATTCCTTCTCGTCACCGCTTCTTTTTGATACTACTGTTTCTACAACCTCGGGGATAATATCCCCTGCTTTTTGAATAATAACTGTGTCGCCGATTCTTACATCCTTTGCCCTGATGTTGTCAATATTGTGAAGAGTAGCACGGCTGACTGTAGAGCCTGCAATGCGGACAGGCTCCAGAACGGCATTTGGGGTTACAACCCCAGTTCTGCCTACCTGAAGAGCAATGTCTAAAAGCTTTGTTTCTTTTTGTTCTGCAGGGAATTTATATGCAGCAGCCCATTTTGGGGTCTTGCTTGTAGAGCCTAAAATATCTCTTTGAGCAAAGGAGTTTACCTTGACAACGGCACCATCAATGTCAAAGGTAAGGTTTCCTCTGTCCTCGCCAATTCGCAAAATTTCATTATATGCCTCTTCAATTCCCTTGTAGGTGCGGTTTCCCGGGATAACCTTAAAGCCAAGCTTTGCAAGATAGTCTATGGAATCACGATGATTTGTAAACTCAATACCCTCTGCACGCTGTACATTGAATATAAATATATCCAGTTTTCGCTGGGATACAATTTTGCTGTCAAGCTGCCGCAGAGAGCCGGCGGCGGCATTTCTCGGGTTGGCAAACAATGGTTCTCCCAATGCCTCTCTTTGTTCATTCAGACGAACAAAGCTTTTTTGAGGCATAAATACCTCGCCCCTGACTTCAAGATAAGGAACAGCTTCTGTCAGCTTAAGGGGAATGGTGGGAATGGTGCGAAGATTTTGTGTTATATCCTCCCCTACAAAGCCGTTGCCTCTTGTAGAACCACGGACAAAGGAGCCGTTTTCGTATTCAAGAGAAACAGAAAGTCCGTCAATTTTCATTTCGGTTACATATTCTACGGAATCTGTTTCAAGAGAAGCTCTGACTCTCTCGTCAAATTCATAAAGCTCTTCCTTTGAAAAAACGTCGGCAAGACTTTGCATCTGAACTGTATGCTCAACCTCTGAAAAGCCCTCGGACACTTCTCCGCCTACTCGTTGTGTAGGAGAATCGGGAGATTTGAATTCAGGATTTTCTTCCTCGAGAATAATCAGCTCTCTCATAAGAGCATCATATTCAAAGTCGCTGACGGTTGGATTGTCAAGAACATAATATTGATATCCGTATTCATTGAGAAGCTTTGAAAGCTCCTTGATACGGGCAGAAATTTGTTCTTTATTCATATAGCTACACTCCTGTTTATTTGTATAACTATAGTATATCATAAAATTTAAAAATGACAAGTATTATAAAATATAATTTGGAACTTCCCCAATAATTATTGTTTCTGTTATTGGAATATTGGAGGATATGACGGTTGCCTTTGTGTCTGTAAAAGTATGAAGCTTTGCATCAACCATAACACGAAGCACAAGGGAATGTTTTGTTTGGTTGACACCCCCGTCTGTGAATTCGTCAGCTATTTCGATGTCTACGTCGGAGGCTGTGATTATTGTTATGGGAATATCAGGGCCTGTAGCGGATAAAATATCATCAGAAAAAACGGAACCCAAAGGGACTCCGCAAGTGACTCTGCTGTGAGAGTTTAAAAAGTCGCAAAGCATAACCTCTAATTCATTTTTCAATATGTTGATTTTAGAAAAGTTTGTCTGAATGGAATTTATAACTCCGTTTTCGTCCTTGTCAATAACAACAATATCCTCGTAGGACAGGTTATGCTTTGACAAAAGCTGCGACGATATTTGGCTGCAGGCGGCAAGAATGTCGTTTTCAATCTTATCCTCGCCCAATTTGAGAGAAAGGGATGAGAGTCTTTTCCCCCCTGAATACAGAGCAACAGTGATTAAAAAAATGAATATTAGAGTGTATATTGAAAAAATAAATTTATTATATGTAAAGCTTCTTTTTTTATGTCTGCCAAATTTTAGCTTAAGGCGATTGAATGATTGTTTTTTGTAAAACATTTTACACCTCCATAGTTTATGTTATGCTATGTGGAGCTTTGTGTGAAAAAGCTTGTGTAACGGGATATTGTTTCTTATGGGAGGAGTATAAGAAATTTACGATTTTATGTTGCTTTTTTTTAGAAAAATGATATAATGAGTTTGCAAATAAAACTCAATTCATTAAATGATTTTTTAAAATGAGGTGTAAAAAATGATAATAAAACCTAATGATAAATATATAAGATATACAGGTCGGTGGAATGTAGATGAGGAGTCAGCCGTAAGCTCTGCAAACGGAAACTACTTTGAATTTTCTTATGTGGGCAGTATGGCGGTAATTGCTTTTGATACAAGGCTTATACAAAAGCCGTCACCCCATATTTATATTTCTGTTGATAATGGTGCAAAGATTGCCCTTCCCGTTGATGAGTATGTTAGGATAAGCGGAGAAGAGGGCACGCATCATGTAAAGGTAATAATGAAAAGCTCCGACGAGAGGCAAAATCGCTGGTATACACCGATTGCTTCTGCCTGCATTTTTCTTGGAATAGAAGCCGATGGTTTTAGTGAGCTTGAGGAGGACAAAAGAAAAAAGATTGAATTTATCGGTGATTCTATTACAGAGGGAATATCAATTGATGTAGAAAATGAATCCTATTATGGAAATCCAAGCTCTATGTCTTTTTGTGATGATTCTACAGCAGGCTATGCATGGCTCACTGCGGAGGCACTTAACTTCAGACCATATATAATGGGCTATGGTTGTCTTGGCACAACAAAGAGCGGGGGCGGAGATGTGCCAAAGGTGGCAGAGTCTTATCCCTGCTATAGTGACGGAAACCCTATGGAGAGTATAGGGGCGGACTATATAGTAATAAACCACGGAACAAATGACCGACTGGCAACAAAGGAAGTTTTTAAGGCAGAATATACGAACTTTTTGAAGATAGTAAGAAACAGGAATAAAAATTCCAGAATAATTGCGCTGACACCATTTTCGGGTTGTCTTGCAAAGGAGATACAAGAGTGTGTAGAGAATCATAACAAGGCTATGGATGATGATATATTCTACATTGACTCTACAGGATGGATAAGTGCGGAGCCTATTCATCCTGACAGAGAGGGACACAAAACAGTTTGCAAGCATCTTGTGGAAATATTTAAAAACGAAATATTATAGACAGCCCATTTCAAGTTACGATTTTATGACGATAAAATTGCTTTTTTGTGACATTTTTTTAGTTGCGTTGACAGGGTAAAAACTTTTGGTTATACTAATATAAGGTTAAGGATATTAAGTGTCCTGAAAAGGAGTTGGTATAATGCGTTGTTATTTTTGCGGACATCTGGAGAGTAAGGTTGTTGATTCTCGTTCTACAGAGGATGGTTTGGCAATCAGACGCCGCCGCGAATGTTTAAATTGCGGAAAAAGATTTACAACATACGAAAAAATAGAAAGTGTTCCTATTATCGTTATAAAAAAGGATTCCTCAAGACAGCCCTATGACAGAGAAAAGCTTCAAAGAGGTATTATGAATGCCTGTGCAAGCAGACCTGTATCTGTGGATACGGTTGACAAAATTCTCGATGATATAGAGGCAACTTTGCATAATTCTCTTGAACGTGAGGTTTCCACCGCAAAAATCGGGGAAATGGTTATGGACAGACTGCGTGAAGTTGACGAGGTTGCTTATGTGCGCTTTGCATCTGTGTACAAAAAGTTCAAGGATATAGAAACCTTTCAAAAGGAGCTTGAAAAGCTTACTAAAAATGTTTAAATATACGGCAGATGAAACAGCAAATTTTCCAGGAAGAGAAAATTTGCTGTTTTTTAAAACATAAATGGAGGAGAAATTATGAAAAAATTATGTGCATTTTTTTGTGTTATAAGCATTCTTGTTTCGGTGAATGTCAGTGCCTTTAACTTTCCTGAGCCTGACTGGGGGGCACTGCTCCGTCAAAAGGAGAGTATGGTAAAGGAAACGGATTTTGAACTATATGTGGAAGGCTCTGTTGAGTCTGCCCCATATTACGGCGCAAGGCTTGAACCGAAAAGCGGAGCATATATAGGTATTATAGCCGAAAACTCGGAACAATTTGCCCCTGTGAGCGGGTATCTTACCTATGTGCAGGATATGTGGCAGGATGACCTTTATTATCCGGCAAACGAGATAATACGCAATGGAAACGCAGCTACAATGGTTGGGTGGACCATTGACGATATTTATAATGTAAATTATGACCAGGTAAGAAAAGTCCTTGACACCCTGAATTCTTATAATAAGCCCATGTTTATCAGATTTGCTAACGAAATGAATGTTTCTGCCCTTGGAAACGATCCTAATAAATATATTGAGGTTTTCAGGACTGTGGCAGATATGATTCATCAATATCCCAACTTTGCTGTTGTGTGGTCCCCAAATGATATGGGGGCACTTGACAGACCATTTGAATACTTTTATCCGGGGGATGAGTATGTTGACTGGATAGGGGTCAGCTGTTATTCTATAAAATATTTCCAGGGAAATCAAAATACCCAGTATAAGGATATGGTTTATTTTATGACAGGGGATTATGCCTATGCAACAAACCGTGTCAAGCCCATAATCGAGTTTATGGAGAAAAACAATATCAACAAGCCCCTTATGATAAGTGAGGGGGGCGTTCCTACAAACAATAAGTTTGGTGAGGATTTGCAGTTCTGGGCAAGCCCCAGGCTCCGCAATATGATGTATTATCTTGTGATGAAGTACCCTCAAATAAAAATGGTAAATTATTTTAATACCCACAGAGCAAACGAAGGGGAGAGGTTTGATATATCAGACTATCCCTATGGGGCAGAAATTTTCAATGAAGCAAAAAACAGCGGTGCGTATATAACCGAATACGGAGCAGCTCCCGAATTTGTTTTCAAACCTGCAAGCGGGTATGAACAGCTGACGGCAGAAAACGGAATTGTTCCCCTTTATACCCTGGCATATTTTGCAAACCAGGATAATATTACAGTAAATTATGAGATAGACGGCACTTGGTATCATTCCTCGAATCAAATACCCTACATCTGTAATCTTGACATAACAGGTCTGGGTGAGGGAGAGCATACTGTAAGTATATCCTCGTCAGGTTCTTCGAAGAGCTATAAGTTTTATAAAAGAGGAAATGTAATAAGGTTTAATGCAGAACCGGAGAATACAGGAATCAGAGTTACGGTAAACGGAAATTATATAGACTTTGATACACAGCCTGTTATTCAAAACGGAAGAACCTTGGTGCCTGTGCGCAAAATCTTTGAGGCCCTCGGAGCAGAGGTAGAGTGGGATGAACCCACTCAAACAGTAAAGGCAACAAAAGGAGAAATCATGGTTATACTGCAGATTAACAACGAAAAAATGTATGTAAATGGAGCAGAGAAAATTCTGGATGTTCCGGCACAGCTTATGGAAAGCCGAACCCTGGTACCTGCAAGAGCAGTGGGAGAGGCGTTTGGATGCAATGTATCCTGGGATGACCCTACACAAACAGTTATTATTTTGTATTAAAGCATAAATTCCCCTTGACAACAAGGGGAATTTGTGTTATACTTACAGCGTAAACTTGAATAAGATGTTGGCAGAGAGTGAGGAAGTTCCTCGCTCTTTTGATTTTATTTGGAGGTCAGGGTGACAGAAATCACCCTAAATACTCGGAAATGCACACGGACGAAATAATCTCTTATCATTCCTTGCTCTGCGGATAAGAGATTATGCATTACTATTTTTGCCGAAGCAGAGCGGCGGAATGGAGATTATTATGGCGTATTCAAAAACAGAGCTTTCTGCTATTGAAATTACAAAACCCATTGCAGAGGAAAACAATGCTTTTGTATATGATGCGGAATTTGTAAAAGAAGGTGGCTTATACTTTCTTCGTATCTATGTTGATAAGGACGGAGGGATTGACCTTGACACCTGTGAGGCAATAAGCCGTGCTGTCAGCGATAAGCTTGATGAGGCGGATATTATTTCTCAAAACTATTATCTGGAGGTTTCCTCCCCGGGAATAGAGAGAAAGCTTAAAACAAAAGAACATTTTGACAGATATATCGGTGAGAAAATTGACGTTGGCCTTTATAAAGCTATAAAGGGCAGCAAGCAACTGACTGTAACTCTTCTTGCCTTTGATGATGGCGTAATTACTGTGGAAGCAGAGGGAGAAGAGGTTCAAATAAATCAAAAGGAAACCACATCTGTAAGGCTTCATTTTGATTTTTAGCAGAAAAGAACATAATTGTATTATAATTAAATTATCATATATAAGAAAGGATGAATTGAAAAATGAGTTCGGAATTTTTTGCATCACTTGAAATGATTGAGGAGGAAAAAGGTATAAGCCGTGACGTAGTGCTTGAAGCTCTGGAGAGCGCACTGATTTCTGCTTATAAGAAGCATTTTGGCGCAGTGCAGGATATTGGCGTTGTATTTGATGAGGAGTCAGGTGCAATAAGAATTATCGCACGCAAGACAGTTGTGGAAGAGGTGGAAGACCGAGAAACCCAAATCCATATTGACGAGGCAAAAAGAATTGATGAAAAATATGGTCTGGGGGATATAGTTGAAAAAGAAGTTACCCCTGCATCCTTTGGCAGAATTGCAGCCCAGACAGCCCGTCAGGTTGTTCTTCAGAGAATTCATGAAGCCGAGCGTGAGAAAATGGTAAACGAATATTCTGACCGCGAAAATGACATAGCAACAGGTGTTGTACGCAGAATTGAGAAGAGAAACGTAATGCTTGAAATTGAGAATACAGAGTCTGTACTTATGCCAAACGAGCAGGTTCGTGCTGATAATTATAGGGTTGGGGAGCGTTATAAGGTATTTGTTGTGGAGGTTGCGGATTCAGTAAAAGGTGTGCATCTTGTAGTATCCCGTTCCCACCCCGGCCTTGTTCGCAGACTTTTTGAGCTTGAGGTTCCTGAAATCAGTCAGGGTATAATAGAGGTAAAGGCTCTCTCCCGTGAGGCGGGCTCCAGAAGTAAAATTGCTGTACATTCAACAAACGAAAATGTTGACCCTGTAGGCACATGCATCGGTCCTAAAGGAATGAGAGTACAAGAGGTAATCCGTGAGCTTCGCGGTGAAAAAATCGACATAATTAAGTATAGCGAGAATCCTGCAGAATATGTGGCAAATGCACTCAGTCCTGCAGAAGTATTGTCTATAGATGTTGACGAGGATAAAAAGATGTGCAGCGTAGTTGTACCCGAGGACCAGCTTTCCCTTGCTATTGGTAAAGAGGGTCAGAATGTTCGTCTTGCAGCACGTCTTACAGGCTGGAAGATTGATATATCAGCCAAGGCAGCAGGCGGCGGATACAAAAGTCAGAACATTGTAGTTCCCGAGGAGGATGAGGACTAATGCTTCCTCAAAGAATGTGTGCTGTATGCAGAGAACGCAAGGAAAAAAGTCAGCTTATTCGTATTACAAAAACACAGGATGGCGAAGTCCTGATAGATAAAACAGGAAAGCTTCAGGGCCGTGGAATGTATATATGTAAAGATGGCGATTGCATAGAAAAAGCAGAGAGACGGCATGTAATAGAACGGGCGTTTTCGGGAAAGGTTGATAAAGAGATATATGATTCACTTGCAAAACAGAGAGAGGTAGGCAAAAATGAATAAATTTCTTGGATTGCTTTCTCTGTCTATGAAGGCGGGGAAGCTTGCCATAGGAGAAGGCAGAGCAGAGGATGCTGTGCGGGGAGGAAAGGCAAGCCTGATTATCTTATCAACAGACGCATCAGGGAACACACAGAAAAAGTTTTCGGATATGGGAAGCTATCGGAATATTCCTGTAATCAGAACTGTTGACAGAAGAGCTCTGGGCAGAACGGTTGGCAGAGAATTTGCAGTTGTTATGGCGGTTACGGAGGATGGTTTTTCCAAAAGACTTTTAGAAATGTTTGATAACGCAGATAATTAAAGAAAGGATTGATATATATGGAAAAAATCAGAGCATACGAATTATCAAAGGCATTTGGTTTTCCAAGCAAAGAAATCGTAAAGGTGCTTCACGACTATAAGGTTTCTGACAAAAATCACATGAGCGCACTTTCAGAGTATGAACTTGACGTTATTTTCGAATACTATACCCAGAAGAACCAGGTAAGTGATTTTTCGATTTTTGAGAAGAAAAAGGAAGAGCCAAAGGTTGAAGAAGCTCCGAAAGAGGTTGAAGCAAAGGAAGCTTCCGTTGAAGCCGAACCACAGGTTGAGGTTGGCAGAAAGGTAAGGACGGTAGATACTCGTGTAAATACAGTTGATTTAGAGCGTATTGACGACGAGGAAATCGAAAAGCTTATCCCTGACAATGTAAAAGGCTCGGAGAACAAAAAGGAAAAAATCAATCAGAAGAAAAAGAACAAACAGATGGGAACAAAGCAGAAGCCTGCTCCCGAGGATATGATTAAACGCAAGGAGAAGAAAGAAAAGATAGAAACTGTTCATGTTCTTATTCCCGACGAAATTACTGTTGGCGACCTTGCAGAGAGAATGAAACGCCCTGCAACAGAAATAATCAAGAAGCTTATGCTTTTGGGCATTATGGCATCTGTAAACGAAACAATTGATTTTGATACAGCCTCCCTTATAGTGGAAGAGCTTGGGGGTACCTTTGAAAAGGAAATCATTCTTACGGAAGAGGATAAGCTTTTCAATGATGTGGAGGATGCACCTGAAATGCTCAAGCCCCGTTCACCTGTTGTTGTAGTAATGGGACATGTTGACCATGGTAAAACATCACTTCTTGACGCCATAAGAAATACCAATGTAACAGAAGGTGAGTTTGGCGGAATTACCCAACATATTGGTGCTCACAGAGTAAGGGTCGGGGATAAGAAGATAACTTTCCTTGACACACCTGGACACGAAGCGTTTACGGCAATGCGTGCCAGAGGAGCTATGGTTACAGATATTGCTATATTGGTTGTTGCGGCAGACGATGGTATTATGCCACAGACAGTAGAGGCTATAAACCACGCAAGAGCGGCAGAGGTTTCTATTATTGTTGCTATAAACAAAATAGATAAGGAAGGGGCAAATCCCGACAGAGTTAAGCAGGAGCTTACAGAACACAACCTCGTGCCCGAAGAATGGGGCGGAGATACCATTTGTGTTGAGGTTTCTGCAAAGCAGAATACTAACATTGACGGACTTCTTGATATGGTTCTTCTTGTTGCCGAAATGAGAGAGCTGAAAGCAAATCCTGACAGAGCTGCAAAGGGTACTGTTATTGAGTCAAAGCTGGATAAGGGCAGAGGTCCTGTTGCAACAGTCCTTGTACAGAACGGTACTTTGAAGGTTGGCGATATTGTTGTGGCAGGAACAGCTGTAGGTCATGTTCGTGCAATGAATGATGATAAGGGTAAGGCAGTTAAAAAGGCAGGTCCGTCTATTCCTGTAGAAATACTTGGTCTTTCCGAGGTACCCGAGGGCGGGGATGTGTTCTATGCAGTAAATGACGAGCGTAAAGCCCGTGAGGTTGTTGAAGCAAGAAAGTTTAAGGAGAAACAGAGCAAGCAACAAAAGGCAAGCACAATTTCTCTTGATAACCTCTTTGAGCATATTGAAGCCGGAAAGATGAAGGACCTTAATATTATTGTTAAGGCGGACGTACAGGGAAGTGTTGAGGCGGTTACTCAATCCCTTGTTCGTATTTCCAACGAAGAGGTAAGAGTAAATGTAATTCACGGCGCAGTTGGTGCAGTAACAGAATCAGATATTATGCTTGCAAGTGCGTCAAATGCAATTATAGTTGGATTTAATGTTCGTCCGACCCCCGGGGCAACTATTGCGGCAGAAAATTCAGAAGTTGACGTAAGACTCTATAGAGTAATTTATGATGCAATCGAGGATATAGAAAAGGCTCTCAAGGGTATGCTTGAGCCTACATTCCGTGAAGCAGTTATAGGTCATGTTGAAATCAGAACAACCTTTAAGGTATCAGGTGTAGGTACAATTGGCGGTGCTTATGTTACTGACGGTAAAATTCTTCGTAACAGTCTTGTTCGTGTTGTTCGTGATGGTATAGTTATTCACGAGGGCGAGCTTGGTTCTCTGAAGCGCTTTAAGGATGATGTAAAGGAAGTTGCATCTGGCTACGAGTGCGGTGTCAGCATTGATAAATACAACGACATTAAAGAGGGCGATGTTATCGAAGCGTATGTTATGGAGCAGGTAGAGGTTTAAAACCGAGAGGAGAAAAATGGCAAATTACAGTAGAACAGACAGAGTTTCAGAGGAGGTAAAAAGGGAGTTGAGCGCAGTTATCCGTGAGCTTAAGGACCCAAGGCTTCCTGTGATGGTTACTGTCGTTGCGGTAAATGTAACAAAGGATTTAAAGTTTGCAAAGGCACATATAAGCATTATGGGAAACGAAGAGGTAAAAAACAATGCTCTTGCAGCCCTTAAAAGTGCAAGCGGATTTATCCGCAGAGAAATCGGGCATAGATTGAATTTGAGAAACACCCCTGAATTTACCTTTGTTTCCGATAACTCTATTGAATACGGTGCTCATATAAACGAAATCCTCAAAGAGCTTTAAAAGAGGCAATGGCTATGTTTGAAAAGGTAATTGAAAAACTAAATAAAGCAAAGCGCGTCGGGATTTTCACCCATGTAAATCCCGACGGGGATGCCTTGGGAAGCACACATTCTCTTAAACTTGTTTTAGAGGATATGGGCAAGGTGGCAGACGTATTTTACTGCGGAGAAGCAGAGCCCTGTCTTTTTGAAGTTATTCAGGGAGCGGCAGAGGTGGCAGAAGGCTCAATGGAATATGATTTGCTGGTTGCTCTTGATTGTGCTTCCAAAGACAGAATGGGAGAATGGACAGAGCTTTTTGAAAACCACTCCAATACTGTGGCGATAGATCACCACATAACCCATGTTGAGTTTGCAAAGGAAACAGTTGTGGGGGATATTTCATCCACCTGTGAGCTGATGTATGCCCTTTATAAGGAGATGGGGGTTGCCCTGTCTGTGATGGCGGCAACAAATCTTTATATTGGTATAGCTACCGATACAGGAAACTTTAAATTCTCTTCTGTGACAGGAGATACCCACCGTGTTGCGGCGGAGTTGATAGATTTGGGAATTGACTTTGCAAATGTGTCAAAAGTGCTTTTTGATACTGTTTCAAAGGAATTTCTTGCCTTGCGGTCAAAGGCGGCGGCAAAAATAAAATTCTATCTTGAAAATCGGGTGGCAATTCTTGCTTTGGAGGAAGAGGATTTTGCTAAAAGCGGAGTAAGCGAGGCGGAGGCATCTGCCCTGGTAAGTCTGCCCAGCAGAATTTTGGGAGTAGAGGTTGGAGTGTATATCAGACCACGGTCTGAAGAGGGCTACAAGGTTAGTCTTCGTTCTGTAAAGCGTGTTGACGTGGCGGAAATTGCAGCCGGCTTTGGAGGCGGCGGACACATTCGTGCGGCAGGATATTCTGTGTCAAGGGATAATTTTGACGATAACCTGAATGCCTTGCTTTCGGAAATTGAGAAAAGACTCTAAATAACGGAGATAATATGAATGGTGTTGTAAATGTAAAGAAAGAGCTTGGAATGACATCTCATGATGTGGTTTACAGGTTGAGAAAGATTTTGTCTATAAAGAAAATAGGGCATACGGGAACTCTTGACCCTGATGCTTCGGGAGTATTGCCTATATGTGTAGGCAGAGCCACCAAGGTAGCAGATATGCTGACTGCAAAGGATAAACAATATGTGGCAGAGATAACCCTGGGCTTTGCAACAGATACTCTTGATGCTTCAGGAAAGATTACGGAAAAGGCAGAGGTAAATGTAAGCCAAGAGGATATAGAGAAAGCTGTGGCAGAATTTACAGGTGAAATAGAACAGATACCTCCCATGTATTCTGCAATCAAGGTTGACGGGAAAAAGCTCTACGAGCTTGCCCGGGAGGGAAAAGAGATAGAGAGAAAGCCCCGTCTTGTGAGAATAGACAGCATTGAGATATTAAAGCTTGACCTTGAGAACAACAAATTTTCTGTAAAGGTGGATTGCTCAAAGGGTACATATATAAGGACTCTTTGTGATGACATAGGCAGATATTTGGGATGCTTTGCACACATGTCTGCTCTGGAGCGGACAAGGTCGGGAAGATTTTCCATAGAGGATGCCTACACAACAGATGAGATAGAAAAAATGTTTAAAAGCGGAGATTTGAGTTTTTTTACAGAGGTTGACAAGGTGTTTGAAGAATATCCCAAGCTGATTATATCAGGCAGAAAAGCTGCCCTTATGTGCAACGGAGTAAGAGTTTCGACCCAGGGGATAACAGAGGGAGAAATATATAGAGTTTATGACGAAAAGGATAATTTCCTCACTATATCCCAAGGGGAAAACGGAGTGCTTAAAATCTTAAAAACCTTTTATCAGACTATATAGAAAGGCAGGCGGCAAAAATGCAGATACATATAAAAAGCATTGATGAAGAGAATGTGTTATTTTCAAAGCTGAAGCTACAAAAATCTGCAGTCGCTTTAGGACAGTTTGATGCAATACATATAGGTCATACAGAGATAATAAAGAGGGTTGTGGATTATGCACGGCAGAACAATACAAAGTCCCTTGTATATATGTTTGCAAATGACCCGAGAGAGGTTGTTTCCAAAACGGAGAGCAAAAACATAAACTCTCTTGAAAAGAGATTTGAGATTATCAAAAGTCTTGGTGTGGATATTGTTGTCGCCAGAGAGTTTGACACAGAGTATATGGATATTGAGGCTGCGGCCTTTGTAAAAGAATATATTGCAGATAAGTTCGGAGCGGGGCTTGTGGCGGTAGGATATAATTACAGATTCGGCAAAAACGGCGAAGGGGATGTAAATACTCTTCAAATGCTGTGTGCAGATTATGATACACAGGTTTGCGTTGTGCCTGAAGTAAAGTTAAGGGGCGAAAAGGTTTCAAGCAGCATTATAAGGGAAAAAATTTCCAATGGCGATGTTTCTCTTGCGGAAGAAATGATGGGCAGACCCTTGAGCATTAAAGGTGTTGTAAAAAGGGGTAACCATATCGGAACCAAAATGGGCTTCCCCACTGCCAATATAGAATTGCCAAAGGGAGGGGTTATTCCCGGGTATGGAGTGTATAAAACCCGAACCCGTATTGACGGAAAAGTATATCCATCTATAACAAATGTGGGTGGAAAACCTACTGTGGAAAAGGATGCAGAGCTTATAGAAACCCATATAGAGGGAATCTTTGGTGACCTTTACGGAAAAACAATAGAGATTGATTTTATAAAGTTTATTCGTGACATAAAAAGGTTTGACAGTATTGAGGAGCTCAAATGTCAGCTTAAGCAGGACAAAAAAGAATAATATTAAAATTAAAATATAAGGAGCGCAGAAAATGAAGAAAAAAAGAATTTTTGCAGGGCTTATGGCATTGATGCTGTGTGTTATGGCATTGTCAGCCTGCGGAACAAAAACAGAGGAAGCAGTAACAGGAAATGTGGATGTAAATGACCCTGCAGCAGTAGTTGCTACAGTAAACGGAGTGGATATAACTCTTGATGAATTTGGCTTTTTTGTAATTCAGGCGGCTACAATAGAAACTTACAGAAATAACAGCGAATTTGGCGGAGATTTTTCTCTTGTAGACTGGGAAGCAAAAACAGAAAACGGAAAAACCCTGAAAGAAACAGTTGTTGACCGTGCCGTAAGCGAGGCTGTCAACTATGTTTTGCTTTCTCTTTATGCAGAGGAAAACGGAATGGGCGTAACCGAAGAAGATACAGAACAGATTGACAGCACGATGGAACAGTTTGTTGCAGAAAACAGCGAGGATATGTTTAAAAAGAGCCTTGCCGCAATGGGAATTATGACTGCAGACGGATATAAAAAGATGTCAAAGCTTATGGTTGGCGCCTCAAAATTTGAAACAGAGTTTAATGGGGACAAGAGTAAGTTTATAGAAGACGAAAAAATGTTTCAAAGTTACGCAGACAACGACCATGTAAGCGTACAGCACATTCTTATTTTAAATGACAGCGAGAAGCACGAAAATCCCGAAGCGGTTATAAATGATGTGTTAAAGAGAGCTAAAGACGGTGAGGATTTTCAGGCACTTATGGAAGAATTCAATGAGGACCCGGGTCAGCAGCCGGCAGGCTACAGCATCGGTAAGGGAGAAATGGTTCCTGAATTTGAAAATGCTGCCTTTGCTTTGGATTACGACCAGATAAGCGATGTTGTAAAGAGCGATTACGGATATCACATTATCAAGCGTGTGACGGGACTTTATGAGTTTAAGAATTTCCTTAAAGAGGATGCAGAGATAGAAAAGAATGAGGCAATACTCAAAGAATTGCCCATTGCCGATATGGTAACGGCTGCATATAATGCAAATATGGAATTGAATTCAATGGTAGGAGGACAGGCTAATGGCTAATACAAAGGTTAAAGTAGAAATGGAAAAGGGCGGAGAGTTTGTAATAGAGCTTCTCCCCGAGTTTGCTCCCGAAACTGCGGCAAATTTTGAGTCCCTTGTAAAAGAGGGTTTCTACGATGGGGTTGTTTTCCATCGTGTTATAGACGATTTTATGGCACAGGGCGGTGACCCCACAGGAACAGGAATGGGTGGAAGCGGAAAGAATATCAAAGGCGAATTTGCTCAAAACGGATTTGCGCAGAATACACTTTCGCACACAAGAGGAGTTGTTTCTATGGCTCGCTCAATGAATCCTGATTCCGCAAGCAGTCAGTTTTTTATCTGCTATGGTGACTGCACATTTCTTGACGGACAGTATGCAGGCTTTGGAAAAGTAATTGAGGGAATGGAAACCGTAGATGACTTTTTGAAGACAGAGCGCAGAGGGCCCGAGGGCGGAACCCCTGTAGAGGATATCAGAATTAAAAAAATGACAATATTGTAAGAATAAACCCCCGTTTCAATTGAAACGGGGGTTTTCGTTAATTTCCGCAGCCGCAGCAGCCGTTATTTTTATTATGACAGCCTGAACGTTCTTCAGGGGACTTTTGCGGTGGGAAAAATTCATCAATGGGGAATCTGATATCGTTGAACAAATCACAGGGGCTGTTTTCTGTAGCCGATGGACATTCCTGGGTAGGAATACAGAAGTCAACGGCATCTATCAAAAGCTGGGTATCCCTTTCCAGTCTGATAATAGAGAAAAGACCGTATGAAACAAGAATTTGTCTGCCGCAATCGTCAATAACCAAATCGCAGTCAAAGCAATTGCAGATTGCCTCGGGGAAGAGACCGCATTCGGCGCCACCGATGATGGGGTTGTCTGTAACTGTGTCCTCACAATTGTCACAACAGCAACAGCAGCAACCGCTGTCCACGATTTTTGCATTGAGGGCAACAGGTTCTACAGTTTCTACAACAACTGTGGGCAGGCAGGTGTTCTGCCAGAGAGTTGAGGGGTCGCAGCTTCCGCAATTAAAGTCGGATTTAAAGATTTTGGAGCTGCCCTCTGAACCAAAAAGGATTACTTTTTTATCAAAGGTTGTAAGACCGTAAACTACCGCGGGATTACATATTCCTGTAAATATTTCAAGGGTAGTGCGAATAAAGAACTTTAAATCAACCGAGAAATAACCTTTGTTGAATGAGAGCGGTTCAACATTGGTGTAAACCCAGATTATTTCAGCTCTTTTGAGCTTTACGTTTATGGCATTATCAAGAAGTGCCTGACCTTCTGATGTAAGATAAACCTTTCCGTCCGTGATGCAATCTCTGTCCCTGCAGGAGTCATAGATTTGACTTGTGTTTATACAAACAGGCTCTGAAAAATCAGAGCATCTGCGTTGCCTGGTCTGAAAAACCTCTTCTGCTGCATCAGTTAGAGCTGCTTCTGCTTCTTTAGAAGCAGAATTATCTGTAATTTTGCAACAGATTTGAGTGCCCGAGCCGCTGCGGGGAGCTCTGTTGTATTTTTCACTCATATAACTTCAACCTTTCTGCTTGCATTTATACTACGCCGGACCGTGCAAGCTACGGTCATTATTATCATATTTAAAAATCTTATTTTTGGTTACGAAAAATATGGCTGTTTTAAGTAATTTTTTGAATTTTACTTCATATAGTAAATGAGGATAGTATTGTATAAATGAAAATATTGTGCAAATTGACTAAAAACTTGTTTCAAAATTGTGAAGTTTTAGGTTGATTTTTTGAAAAGAATGAGTTACAATAGTTGTATAAATTTACTTTTTAGGAGGGCTGTCAGTTGAAAATATATGACACATCTAACATTAAAAACTTTTGTTTACTCGGACACGGAAATTCAGGTAAAACCTCGCTGGTAGAGGCAATGCTATATACCTCGGGTAATATAGACCGTTTGGGTCGTATTGCAGACGGAAATACAGCAATGGACTTTGACCCTGAAGAAATCAAGCGTCAGTTCTCAATCAGTACAGCACTGGCGAATTGTGAATGGAATGGTAATAAGTTTAATATAATTGACACACCGGGATATTTTGATTTTGTCGGTGAGGTTCAGGAGGCTGTCCGCGTAGCAGACGCAGCAGTAATTGTAATCAGCGGAAAGTCGGGCTTGACCGTGGGTGCTGAAAAGGCATGGGACTATTGCGAAGCAAGGAAGCTCCCCAGGCTTATGTTCATAAACAAGGTTGATGATGAGAGAGTTAATTTCCATGCTGTTCTTCAACAGCTTAAGGATAAATACGGAAAGAAAATTGCGCCTTTCCAGCTTCCTATCCGTGAGGGTGACAAGATTGTCGGCTTTGTTAACGTTGTTGAAAAAGAGGCAAGAATTTTCGAGGGCAATATGACTGTAACAGGGGAAACTCCCCCTGAACTTCTGGATGAGCTTGCTGAAATGAGAGATATGATTTGCGAGGCGGTTGCCGAAACCTCTGAAGAACTTATGGAAAAATATTTTGCAGGGGAAGAATTCACACTTCCTGAGATGTATGGCGCATTGAGAAAGGGCGTTGCAGAAGGTGATATCGTGCCTATTCTGTGCGGCAGTGCTTACCATAACAACGGTATTCCTTCTCTTATGAATGCTATCAACGCTTACTTCCCTGCACCCAACAGCGACGACAATTTTGTTATTGCGAAAAAGCAGGATGGAACGGATTCAAGACTTAAGGTGGATGTAAGCGATCCTATGTCTGCATTGGTGTTTAAGACAATTGCCGACCCGTATGTTGGAAAGCTTTCTTACTTTAAGGTATATTCAGGTGTAATGACCCCTGATACAACTGTTTTCAATTTAGGCAAGGACACCAACGAAAAGATTGGTAAGATTTATGCCGTACAGGGCAAAAAACAGGTAGAGGTTGAAAGACTCAATGCCGGCGACATCGGTGCAGTTGCAAAGCTTACAAAGACGGCAACAGGAGATACATTGAGCGGACTTAATCATCCGATTATGCTTGATGGCATTGATTTTGCAAAGCCGAATATGTCTCTTGCGGTTGTTCCCAAGAACAAGGGCGAAGAGGATAAGATTGCACAGGGTCTGCAGAAGCTGATGGAGGAGGATAACACCTTCCGCCTTGAGAACAATAAAGAAACCCGTCAGCAGATACTTAAAGGGCTTGGTGACCAGCACATAGAAATAATTGTAAGCAAACTTAAGAATAAGTTTGGTGTAGAAATTTCCTTTGAGGAACCAAAGGTACCATATCGTGAGGCTATTCGTAAGGCTGTTAAGGTTGAAGGTAAACATAAAAAGCAATCCGGCGGACATGGTCAGTACGGACATGTATGGATTGAGTTTGAACCTACAGAAAGCGAAGGACTTGTGTTTGAAGAAAAGATATTCGGCGGAAGCGTTCCAAAGGGCTACTTCCCCGCTGTTGAAAAAGGCTTGCAGGAGTCAATGCAACAGGGCGTCCTTGCGGGATATCCTATGGTTGGACTCAAGGCTACTTTGGTTGATGGTTCTTACCACGATGTTGACTCGTCAGAAATGGCGTTTAAGATTGCTGCAAACCTTGCTTACAAGGCAGGTATGACACAGGCTTCCCCTGTTATACTTGAGCCTATCGGTCACTTAAAGGTTACCGTTCCCGATAGCTACACAGGAGATATAATCGGTGATATCAACAAGCGCCGCGGACAGATGCTTGGTATGACCCCGGCTGGCCACGGAATAACAGTTATCGAAGGCGAAATACCTATGGCAGAGATGCACAGCTATTCATCTGATTTGCGCAGTATGACTCAAGCGAGAGGCGATTTTGAATTTGATTTCGAGCGTTATCAGGAAGCACCGTCTAACATAGTTGACAAGATTATTGCTGAAGCTAAAGCAGAGTAAAAGAATTTTTGATAAAGAAAGGTCGCAACTAATGTTGCGACCTTTTTTCGTAATTTACTTTTAAGATATGTGTTTATCAATCCGCTGTGGCGATTTCTTTGCCGCCAACAAGTACGCGTTTTATATTTATGTCATCATCAAATATTACTATATCGGCATCATATCCCGCGCATAGCTTACCTTTTGTTTCAAGTCCCATTATGCGCGCCGGAACTTCTGTAATCATTTTAACTGCAGATTCAAGAGAAATCCCCGCCCTCGCTGTGCAAGTCCGCACAAGGACATCAGCTGTTGCGATACTTCCCGCAAAAGCACTGCGGTCTACCAGCTTTGCGACCCCGTCTTCTATTATGTATGGCATATTGCCGTTCTGACAGATTTCGTTCTCTATGTTCTTCATACCGCCATGTCTGATTGCATCGGTAATAAGACACATATGGTCTTCGCCCTTAATCTTATATATCATCGAAAGGAGCTCCGGTGGGAGATGGCATCCGTCTGCTATTGTTTCTACATCAATATCATCATAAAGAAATGCCGTTTCTATAACGCCTAAAATGCGGAAACCGCTCTTTCTGGTGATGGTTGAAGTGGATGAGTAAAGATGAGTAATAAGCTTCATACCGTTCTCATAAGCCGCTTTTATATGCTCAAACTCTGCATCGGTATGTCCTGCCGCCGCAACAATATTTTTTTCATTCAAAAAACTCAAAAATTTGTCGCTTCCTGCAAGTTCAGGGGCATAACTCCAACGCTTAATAATATCTCCGTAATTATCATAGAGCTTATTGTACTCCCTCTCGTCAGGGGTGCGTATAAATGAGGGGTCTTGTGCTCCGCTTTGTTTCGGGGAGAAATACGGTCCCTCTAAATGTACGCCGTAAATATTCGGCAGTATTTCATCCCGGTCCTTGTATTTTGAAACAGATTCAAGTGCCGTAACTGTCTTGTGGTAATCAAATGCCGAAATAGTTGGATAGATTGTGGTTGTTCCATGAACTGCGTGAATGTTTGCCGCATTCTTCAAGGCATCAAAGGTACCGTCTACAAATTCGTATCCATCTCCTCCATGAACATGAATGTCAATAAATCCCGGTGACACATATCCGCCTTTTGCATCTATTTCGCAGTCAAAGGGAATTTCACACTCGGTGGCATCAATTATACGATTATCCTCTATATACAGATTTTTACGGTCATCTATTCCATTTTTTAAAATCAGTCTTCCGTTTTTTATTTTTGTAATCATATTAAATCTCCCTTATCGCCTTTAACTATTACTCTGCAGCCCTTTGAATCATAAGCACTTGCCGTTGACTCTCTAATATACCAAGAGTATTCATAATGGTTTTCTCACCCTTAATTTCAAGGAGAAAATCTTGTAAGTATTGGGTTTTAGATGGTGCGCATTCTATTATCTCTTCATCTGTTTTAAAGATATGAATTGTACTTGACTTAAGGTTGAATTTTATCATACCCTTTGTACCCCAGAAGTAAAAATCCCAATAGGTTGGCATAATTCCTCTGAATTTAGGTGCAGCATAGGACACATCTGCCATAAGTGACATATTTTCCATTTCTGCCATAAACTGACCGCAATCTTTAAATTCAGGCTCTTCCTTGGCGAATGCATTCCAGGTTTTTGCAAAATTTACTTTTGTAAGGTTCTTGCCTGTTATAAATCTTACAATATCTACGCCATGAATTGCAATATCATTGATTGTTCCCCCATGCTTTCCTTCTTCGAAATACCATCCGGGACGATTGCCATAATCAAGGCAGTGCTGACCCGTAAAGGATGCATTGATAATCTCACCGATTTCTCCGCTGCTGATAAGTTCGCAAACCTTTGGTATCTGCGGCATATAACGCAAGTCAAGCATACAGCATACCTGCAACCCTGTTTCTTTGACAAGCTTTTCTATTTCATCAAGCTGGGCAATATCTGTGCATATAGGCTTGTCGCAAATTACGTGCTTTCCCGCCTTTAGTGCCTCTATCACCATTTTGCCTCTGATGCCGTAATAATCTCCTATGGCAACTATATCTACAGCAGCATCATCTAAAAGCTCCCGGTAAGAATTATAATTAAAATCTATATTATATGTATCTGCCGCAAATTGTCTTGCCTCTTCGTTATTTTCAAAGCAGCCAAGAATGTTAACCTCTTTGTTTTCTGTTGCGGTGTTATAAAGTCCAAAAATATGGTTATGCCGAAATCCCGCAAAAGCTATATTTGTAATATCCATATTTACTCTCCTTTTATTTTGACACAGGGGTATCTGCTTTGTGCAAATTTATAAACTCAATAAGTCTTTGCCAGTCCTCTCTGCCGAAATAGTGTGTACCTTTGCGCAAAATATATCCTATACTTCCTTTGTGATATACGTCATTAACCATTGGAAGTCTGTCATCGCACACAAATCCCTCTTTGCCAAACCTTTCCCACATGGGACTTGCTGCCACGCAAGTCAGCATTTCAGATTCAGGACACGAGCCTTCGTCTGTTTCCGCACTTGCAATGCTTACATATCTCGGGGCAATGGATGCCACAAGATAGTGCTGGTCAAATTGCATCAAGTCTTCGTTATGCACATATTTGGCGTAATTTTTGCAGTACCAGAACGGATTGTATCCGTAGACATGTATTACATGCTCTCCGCCCTTGCCCTTTGTGATTGCAGCGCCTGAACAGCCCGAGTCATTGGAGTGTGTGAACACAAAACGTTCATCAGTTGCGCCTGCAAGAAGTGCAGTCTTACCAAGACGTGATTGACCGCAAACAACAGACACGCTCTTATCAAGACAATCTACACTCTCTGCGTAGTCCATAACTCTGTGGGAAGCCCAAGCCCACATTGCAATCTTTCCCGCATCGGTTTCGCTACGCTTTCCATCTTCATACAAAACCCCTGCAAGACCATCTGTGAAATCGCCGTCATCAGAGGTTACATCCTTGTAGCAGAATGTAAGTACCGCAAAACCGTTGTCAATAAGTTCTTCTGTGGGCATATATCTGTCCGGGACATCATCGCGGAAAGCTATATGAACAAAGAAAGGGAATTTCCCCTCTGCTGTAGGCATTGCCACATATACGGGAAAAGTAAATTTCTTTCCCCCAAATTCGCTTGTGATGTTCACCTTGTCAAGTGTCGCCTTGCCTGCACAGAAGTTGCCGAAAAT
This sequence comes from Clostridia bacterium, assembly GCA_017436135.1. The sequence goes on from JAFSDQ010000023.1 coordinate 23,865, forward strand.
CTTTTCTTTTTCCCAAGACACCTTTTCGGGCTTTGGCGGCATATAGCCATACTCCTCACGAAACATTATATCCATCATCTCTTCTTTTGAAAGAAGAGATGGGACACCTCTTTGCTTTAATATATCATTGAGCACTGACATCTCCATATATTTCATCACCTTTTGCGTTATTTATACTATCCTCTGTTGACAAGCTCTAACTGACCGCTGTTCAGGGAACGCTCTATAGCGTTCATAATAAACACAGGGGCTATAAATTCATCATAGGTTTGCTCCTGCGCACCGCCTGTTAAAACATTGTAGAAAGAAGCAAATTCCTGCTGGAAGCAACCATCAAAACCGAATTTGTCAATGCATGCCTTTTCCAGAGTGTTAACTCCTGCAAAGTAGGTGGTAATTCCATCAACATAAGTCAAGGTTACATCGTACTTCTCATATCTTACAACACATGTTATAACCTTGCCCTTTCTGAATGCCTGTACATAATGAGGGAAGTATCCGAAAATTTCCGTCATCATCTGCACAAGATGCTGTGAGTAAAAATAGAAATTTCCGTATTCATTCACCATATTAACAGGTGCTCTTAAAAAGCCGCCGTAAACTTCCCCGTAGGTTTCTTCCCGGACAACTTTTTTAAGGTCCTGTATAAGCTGGGGATATTTAAGCACAGAACCACCGCTTACCCGTACATTGTGCTCCATCAAATCTTTCTTTAATTGAATGGCATCCTCTTCAGTATTGGTTATAGGTTTGTCTATAAACATAGGAATTCCGTAAGGGATATACGGCTTTGCATATTTATAGTGGTTGGCACCATTGCGGGCGGTAATTACAATTCCGTCTACGTTCCCTACAAATTCATCATAGCTTTCAGCAACCTTTACTCCAAACCTTGCGTTCAGCTTGTTTGCAGCCTCAATATCATCGCTGTAAACACCAACAACCTCGATATCTGTGTATACTTTATCTTCTATTATATACTTCAAAAACTCATTTGCGTGAGAATTTTCACATCCAAGTATTGCTATCTTATACATTATAGTCCCTCCTAAAATTTAACAGGCAACGGATTTTCTGCGTGAACTTGTTCAATAACACTTATTACCATTGCGGCATATTCAGGCTTTACTGCCATCTCTTCGCCCTTTGTTATCGCATTATACATCATTTCATAGAAACATTTTGTGCCAATGTCAAAAGCCGAGCCTTTATATTCTCCGCTCTCTTCATGGGTTATAAGCTTCTCGGAGCAGTATGCGGGGAGTCCGTTTTCTTTCTTCATAGGCTCTAATATAAGCTTTTGCTCGGGATTTTCTCCGTCTACAATATACTTCATATCATAGCTGCCGGTGGCACACTTATAAGTACCCTTTGACCCCAATAACTTGATAATCGAACCTGTGGGGTACGCATCATTTGAGCTAATTTCTATATCAACGACAGGCTTACCCGGTGCAGTTATTATAATCTTTGCATAGTCCTCTGCATCGCCGCTTGTCAGAACTGTGTCAAGCTTTGAAAATACCACCTTAAAATCGGGGTCCCAATCAAGAAGTGACAAAGCATATCCGATGGGGTGAGGGCCTGTATTGTAAACGCTTCCTGCCAGCATAACCTGTGCAGTCTGCCAGTCCCATCTTCTGTTAAAACCATTATATGTAATGTCGATTTGCTTAATATCACCAAGCTTGCCCTCTTCTATAATCTTCTTTGTTCCAACAAAAAACGGAGCAAATAAGGATTGATGGAAAGCTCCAAGCTTAACATTGTTTTCGTTTGCAATTTTTATAAGGGTATCACATTCATAGCGATTTCTTGCAAAAGGTTTTTCTGTTATTACATTAAATCTGTTTGAGAGCAAATCCTTTGTTATGGCAAAGTGGTCCATTGACATTGTGGCATTTACCACCATATCTATATCATCTCTGCCATAGAGCTCTGTGTAGCTTTCAAAAACTTCACATCCGGGATACTCTTCAAGAGCCAAAGCTCTTCTCTCCGGGTCAATCTCAACGACTGCTTTTACATTAAACAGTGTGTTGTTTTCCGACTTTAAAAAAGCACCGTGAATATCTCTGCCGCTTCGACCCTGACCAATTATCGCAACATTTAATTTTTCCATAAGATAACCTCCCTATCTTAACTTGCTTAAATGATAAATCATTTTTTTTGAAATGTAAATACTAAAAAATGCTTTTTTGTATTGCAAAAAGTGTGGAAAAGATGTATACTACATTTATTGGAGGTGTTTCTATGCGTAAATGGAAATCTATTTGCAGTGACGATAATGTTATCTGCAAATATGCCGCAATTGATAATCCTGCGTCACTTAACTTTGATTTTCATACTCACGATATATGCGAAATTATATTTTTAAAAAAAGGTAATATATCCGCAGTTTGCGAAGAAAAAGTGTATAAAATGCAAAAAAACAGCCTTGTTATATTCAGAGCAAATGTGCCGCATAAAATCCGTATTGACGAGAATGAGGTATACGAAAGATACAATATTTTATTCAATGAAAATGTTATTGCAAACGGAATTTTTCATAAATTACCCGAGGATTTGTTTGTTATTAACTGTACAGATAACGATACTATATGTGATTTATTTAAAAAGCTTGATTATTACTATGATAATTTTGAGGGGGACGATTTAAACTTTATTGCTACGAATATAATTGAAGAAATTATATTTAATATATTTCTTATCCCCAAAGAGAATATACAAAGCAGTGCCGCAACTACGCATCCTCTTATAAGAGAAGCCATGGAATACATTAACGAGCATTATACCGAGCCCATAACCATTGATGATATTTGCCGCAAGATAGGCATAACAAAAAGTCACCTGCACCATCTTTTTATGGAGCATGTGAACATAAGCCCAAAAAGATTTATAAACATAAAACGCATCTCTGCAGCCCAGGGGCTTATAAAAATGGGAGAGCGGCCAAGCAAAATTTATCTATCCTGCGGATTTAACGATTATGGGACCTTTTTCCGTAACTACATATCATATTTTGGTTATGCGCCGTCTAAAAAAGATGAAATAGCGGAAGAGAGAGAAATTTATTCATAAAATGAGTAAACAAAACTGCCATAAGGAAAAACAAACATATATTATTGTAAAAAAGGATTTTGATTTGCAAAATTTTGCTTGACAAAAAGAGAAGAATGTGATACTATAACGTTTGGCAACCTATGACGCAGAATTGGGGCTGAAGATTCACCGCCCTATTCCGGGTTATATGGGGGTTATAAAATTATGGAGGTGAAAATACAATGGATAAGGACATCAAGCAGGGAATTATTGAAAAATTTGCTATGCATGAAGGAGATACAGGTTCTCCTGAAGTTCAGATTGCTCTTCTTTCATACAGAATTGACCATTTGAACGAACACCTTAAGACTCACAAGAAGGACCATCACTCAAGACGTGGTCTTCTTAAGATGGTTGGTGTTAGACGTAGTTTCCTTAACTATCTCGAAAAGAACGATATCAACAGATACCGTGCCGTTGTTGAGAAGTTAGGTCTCAGACATTAAAAGCATCAGGGCAGTCGGACAGACTGCCCTTTTGGCATTATTTACAAAAAATTAAATTTAAAATATATGCCGCATCGGTGGTTTGATTTTAGCAGTTAAAAACACACATCTTACAGGGTGCCTGTTTTTAAGTGCTAATACAGGCTTCCTGCGGCAAATCTAAAAGGAGAAAAACTATGAATAAGATTTATGAAACTGAAGTTGCGGGCAGAACCCTGTCCCTTGAATTCGGTAAGGTTGCAGGACTTGCAAATGGTTCTGTTATTGTTCGCTATGGTGATACAGTTGTTGTTTCTGCAGCAACTGCATCGGACAAGCCAAGAGATGGAATAGATTTCTTCCCTCTCAGTATTGATTACGAAGAGAAGATGTATGCAGTAGGTAAAATTCCCGGTGGCTTTACCCGCCGTGAGGGCAGACCATCTGAAAATGCAATACTCACATCAAGAGTTATTGACAGACCAATGCGTCCCCTCTTCCCCAAAGACTTGAGAAATGACGTATCTATCGTATCAACAGTTTTATCTGTTGAACAGGATAATGCACCGGAATTTTGTGCAATGATTGGTTCATCCGTTGCAGTGGCTGTATCTGATATTCCCTTTAACGGACCTGTTGCCGCTGTTTATGTTGGTTTGGTTGACGGTGAGTTTGTTATCAATCCTACAGAAGCACAAAGAGAGGTTAGCGACCTTAACCTCACTGTTGCAGGCAGCCTTAAGAAGGTTGTTATGATTGAAGCTGGTGCAAACGAAGTTCCTGAAGATAAAATGTTTGATGCAATTATGTTTGCTCACGAAGAAATAAAGAAGCTTTGTAAGTTTATTCAGCAAATTCAGGATGAAATCGGAAAGCCAAAGTTTGATTATGAGCATATTGTTGTAAACGAAGAGCTTTTTGCCGACATCAGAGGATATGCAGAAGATATGGTTAAACAGGCGATGGATACAGATGACAAGACTATCCGTGATGCAAGACTTCTTGTGGTTTATGAGGATGTTTATACTCATTTTGAAGAAAAATACCCCAAAGAAGAATATCAGGCACAGATTGATGAGGCTCTCTACAAATTACAGAAGACAGTTGTAAGAAACTGGCTCATGTATGATAAGAAGCGTGTAGACGGCAGAGGAATTTTGGAAATCCGTCCTCTTTCAGCAGAGGTTGGACTTCTTCCGAGAACACACGGAAGCGGATTGTTCAGCCGTGGACAAACACAGGTTTTGACTGTTGCAACACTTGGTACAATCGGTGATGCACAGATTATAGACGGACTTGATAATGAGGAATACAGAAGATATATCCATCATTACAACTTCCCGTCATACAGTGTTGGTGAAACAAGACCCTCAAGAGGCCCCGGACGTCGTGAAATCGGCCACGGTGCATTAGCAGAGCGTGCTCTTGTTCCTGTTCTTCCCTCCGAGGAGGAATTCCCTTATGCTATACGTCTTGTATCAGAGGTATTAAGCTCCAACGGTTCTACCTCACAGGGCAGTATCTGCGGCAGTACCCTTGCACTTATGGATGCGGGTGTACCCATTAAGGCTCCTGTTGCAGGTATATCTGTAGGCTTGATTACCGACCCCGAGAATGATGACAACTTCCTTACAATGGTTGATATCCAGGGCGTAGAGGACTTCTTTGGTGATATGGACTTTAAGGTTGCAGGTACAAAGAAGGGTATTACTGCAATTCAGATGGACCTTAAGGTTGACGGACTTACTCCCGAGATTATAAAGACAGCACTTGAGCAGACCAAAAATGCAAGATACTATATTTTAGACGAGGTTATGCTTAAAGCTATTGCCGAGCCCAGAGAGGAATTGTCGCCTTACGCACCCAAGATGATTGCAATCAACATTCCTGTTGATAAAATCGGTGAGGTTATCGGTAAGGGCGGCGAAACTATCAAAGCCATTCAGGCAGAAACAAACACCAAGATTGAAGTTAAGGAAGAGCGTGATTATGCGGTTGTTCGCATTGCGGCTGTAGATTCCGAAATGGGTGAAAAGGCACAGAAGATGGTGGAAATGATTGTTAAAGAGCCCGAAGTTGGTGAAATTTATCAGGGCGAGGTTGTTTCTGTTCTTGATTTTGGTGCATTCGTAAATATTCTTCCCGGTAAGGATGGCTTGATTCATATTTCAAAGCTTTCTAAAAATAGAGTGGAAAAGGTAACAGATGTTGTAAACATCGGTGATACAGTAACTGTAGAAATTATAGAAATAGATGAGAAGAAGGGCAGAATAAACCTTCGCAGAATAGAAGAGTAAGCAAAACGCTCCGCTAACGCGGAGCGTTTTCTATTTTATCCTTGAATTGCCCGCCAGATATTGGGTGGGGGTAACCCCTGTGTGCTTTTTGAATAGCCGATAGCCGTAATAAACATCGTCTATACCTATATTACTGCAGGCGACCTTAAATGATACCCCATGATACTGTATCATTTCGCAAAGCAATCGAATTTTTTCGGAGTTTATATATTGTCGTATTGTTATTCCGCAGCTTTGCTTAAAAATATGATTGATGTAATTTGGTGTTTTATTAAGTGAAACCGCAATATCCTCGACAGTCTGCTTTTTGTAGATATTTTCTTCAATAATTTTTTTAATCTGATATTCTAAAATGTAAATCGGGCTTTGGGTGGCTCGAAGCTTTTTTTGATGAATTGCACTTAATTTTTGTAATATATTAAGTCCCTTAATTGCTGCAGAAAGTCCGTTTATCTCCCTTGAAATACCAATGTCGGAAACGGCAGAAAAAAGCTCCTTTTTTAGTTTTTCTGTTTCGTGACAGGAGGGTGTTATAAGAGGAAGCGTCAGACCTGACGAGATATTTGAAGCAGAGTTTTCGTCATACAATTCATAGGTAAAATTTCCGCAAAGCTGAATACAGCAATGGGAGTAGGAGGCTCCGCCATCTAAACGCAAACGAAGGGGCAGGTCGCGGAAAAACACAAGAAAAGAGCCTTCACTTATATCAAATTCACAATCATAGAGAGTTCCTTTTATACATCCGCTTTTTACATAAACTATTTCAAGGGCTTTATCTGTGCCGTATTCCACTGAATAATCCTTTTCGGTATAAAAATGCAGTGCAAAGCCTACGGTTGGAATATGGGAAAGATTTAAAATATATGTTAACATAAAATCGCCTCCATACAACAGAGTATATCAAATAATCGTTGTTTTGTCCATATATATTTGTTTTAGTTATTGAAAATTGCGTAAAAGCTGATAGAATGGTTTTATAATTTAATATTTATGAAAGGAGAAATAATTAAAACCTTTTGAAATGGTTTTAATTATAAGTAAAAAAATGAACAAAAAATGCTATTTCTTTATTGACGACACAATATGGGTATTTCGTGATTTAACAAGACAAAGGCCTGCATCTTTATTTGACAATCCGTTTTTAAAGCTCATGAAGGAGGCGCATGACAAGTATGGGATGAAGGTTCAGCTCAACCTGTTTTATCGCACAGACTTTTTCTATGGCGAGGACGAATTCAGTCTTGATGAGATGACAGATGCATACAAGGCAGAGTGGGAAGAGGCTTCAGATTGGCTGAAATTCGGATTTCACGCAAAGCAGGAATTCCCTGATTATCCATACATTAATGCTGACTATGAAACCGTAAAAATAAATTTGGACAAGACTAAAAAAGAGGTATTTCGCTTTGCAGGAGAGAACAGCTTTACTTACGGCTGTTGTTCTCATTGGTTACCTGTAAGCAAAGAGGGGGTAAAGGCTCTGCGTGATGGCGGAATAAGGCTTTTGGCTTGTTCCAGCGGAGAAAAGACTGAGTATACGGGTGACCCTGATTCACTTCCCTACGGTCATTCTTTCAGACTTCTTCATAACAGAAAGCCCGAAACAATGCTTTATAACAGGGGCGGACTTAACAAGGCTATTGCTAATTCTATTTGCGGATATAATCATTTAACAGAGGAAGAGGCAGAAAAATACAGATTCTCCATTGGGGCAATTTATGACGAAGAAACAGATATGTATTTTAGAGAGTTTACAAACGCCCCCACACTTAATCTTTGTGATGAGGACTATGTGGTAAACGGAATACAAAAGAACATAGGTAAGGAATTCATAGGCTATGCCACCCATGAGCAGTATTTCTATCCTGATTATCTCAATTACCAAAGCGACTATTCAGCAAAGGTGCTGGCTGCCGCAAAGACTCTGTATGAAAATGGGTATGAATACTTCTTTATAGACGAAATGCTGAATAAATAGTATATTAAGATAACATTACAAATAAAGACTTTGGTAAAGCCGATTAAAAAAGGCAGAAACTTTGGTTGGTTTCTGCCTTTTTGGTTTTTATAAATATGCTCTGATATCTTTGGCAAGATCGTCTTCAAGACGGATAAGCCGCTTTGCAATATTTTTTGCCTTTTCTTCTGCGGCCTCATATTTGTTTAAATATCTGTTAAGAGATTTTACTCCCATATTGCAGCCGTCAGTGAGAAGGTCTGCTATGGTATTATCGCTTTCGTTCATTGCAATCATTACATTTGTTTTTATCCATGACATACCCTTTGCCATTGGGTTTGGCTCCTTGCCGCTGTCGTGGTATTCGTTCAAAAGCTCATGGGTTTCGCTGCCCAGCTTTTGATGCTCCTTTTTGTTGTTGTCAAGAAGAGCTTTAAAGTCGTTGCTCTCTATTTTGTCATACACATCCTCGATAGAGGAAACACCCATTTTGATACCTGCATTGCATTCCTTTAAAAGCTCTATTGTGTCATTGTTTATCATATTTATCAGCTCCTTTAGGGATATTTTAACCCATAAAGACAAAAATATGTATCAATAAAGATTTGATATGGAAATTCCTGTGTAGTAATGCTTTAATATATCTATATAGTCCTTTCCTTTGTTTGCGAGAGCATTGGCACCGTTTTGGCTCATTCCCACCCCATGGCCGTAGCCTTTTACTTTAAAGGTAATCTTATCTCCCTGTGTAATAATTTCAAAGTTGGCACTGCGAAGCTGAAAAATATCACGAATTTCACTTCCCTTGAATTGCTTTCCTCCAATTTCTATGGTGGCAACACTTCCGCCTTGGGTGTGTTCTGTTTTTCCTACCATTGTTGAGGGGTTTTCTATTTCAATATCAGAGTATTTAGTCTTTAATTTTTGAACAAATAAATCTTTTGGATAGCTGGTTTCGGAGTTAAAGCCATCAGAAGAAATATCCTCATAGCTGTTTACGGATCTCAAATAAGGGAGAGAGGTTTCCCATACCTCTTCTACATTTTCAGTTTTTCCGCTGCTGATAGCATAAAAATATGCCTTTACTACCTTGTTGCCGTAGGTCATATATTCTCCCTTTGTCTGTTCTACGGACTGCCTTATTTTTTCTTCATACAGGTCAGAAAACCGAGGGTCCCATTTTTTTCTTTGTTCTTCTATACTCTCCCATGCCTTGCAGTGCTTATAATCTGTACATATCATAGCACCATGATGCTCGTCTGATGCTCCGTTTTGCATATAATCTGCAACCTTGCTTAAAATAAAGCTTCTTGCGGCTACAGCCTGTGCCTTAAGCGCTTCAGGATGATAGGTGGGGGGCATTTCTCCCCCAAGAACACCCACAAGGTAATCTTCGAAAAGAAACTCTTCTGTACAGTTTGAAGAGGTATTGTACACTGTTATTTTAAAGGAGTCGTCAAAGCTCCCGGAGGTTATTGCATCACACTCCAGAAAAGACGGGTCAGCTACGGCTTGTCCCCGGGTGCGTGAAAGAATTTCCGATATGCCGTAGGGAAGAAAGAAAGCAATTAAAACCAACGATAAAAATAGTATAAATGTTTTTTTCATATTTTATTTCTCCTTTTGTTTATTTATAAGATAGGTATGATGAAAAATAGAAAAATATTCTTGACAGATTGATTTTTTTGTAATATAATATATGAGTTATTTGTATATAACAATCCTTACTCTCGGTAATTGCCGAGGGTCAAAGTCCAGAAGGAGGTGACAAGAGATGGCAGAACATATCAATAAGTACGAAACTATTTTCGTTATTGATGCTACCAAAACTGAAGAAGAAATTACAGCCTTGGTTGAGAAGTTTAAGTCATTGATTGAGAAAAACGGCGAGATTGAAAGCGTTGACGAATGGGGTAAACGCAGACTTGCTTATGCAATCAACGATTTGACAGAAGGCTACTATGTTTTGGTAAACTTTAAGTCAAGCCCTGATTTTCCGGCTGAGCTGGAGCGTGTTTATGGTATTACTGATGGTATTATCCGTAACATCGTTATCAGAAGTGAGGAGGCGTAATCCATGATTAACAAAGTAATTTTGATGGGTAGACTCACACGGGACCCTGAACTCCGTCATACGGGGACAGGCACACCTGTCTGCAGCTTTTCTATTGCGATTGACAATGGATACGGCGAGAACAGACAGACAGATTTCATTAACTGTGTTGCATGGAATAAGACTGCTGAATTTGTAAGCAATTATTTCCAGCAAGGCAAAATGATTATTGTAATTGGTCGTATTTCGACCAGAAGCTGGGAAGGTCAGGATGGTAAGAAAAATTATGTGACAGAGGTTGTTGCAAGCGAGGTAAGCTTTGGCGAGAGCAAGCGCGCCCAGGATGGCGGAGCTTCAACACCGAGAGCTGCAGGCGGAGAATATTCCGCTCCCGTTGCTGCACCCCAGATGCCACAGGATTTGGCAGAGGATGATTTTTCGCCTTTGCTTGAAACCGACGACGATCTCCCCTTTTAATAGAATTTAAAGGAGTTGATAAGAATGGCTGAAGAAAAGAAGATGGACAGACCTCGCGTTAGACGTGCAAAGAAAAAGGCATGTGCTTTCTGCGTTGATAAGGTTGAACATATAGATTATAAGGATGTTGCAAAGCTCAGAAGATATGTAACAGAGCGTGCAAAGATTCTTCCCAGAAGAATCAGCGGTTGCTGTGCAAAGCATCAGCGTCAGCTTACAGTTGCAATTAAGAGAGCAAGACAGATTGCACTTCTCCCTTATACATCTGACTAATGCAAACAAAACCTGTACCCTACGGTACAGGTTTTTTGTTGTATAAAAAAAGGTTTGACAAATGTGGAAATGTGTGGTATTGTGTGTATATGATTGGGGTGAATTGAATTTGTTTGCAGAAAACCGACAAGATAAAATATATGAACTTATTGAGGAATACGGTGCAGTAACTACAGCAAATCTTGTGAATGAATTTGGCGTTTCTGTTGAAACCATTCGGAGAGACCTTTTGACAATGGAGGAGAAAGGGCTTCTTAAAAGGGTTCACGGGGGAGCTGTCGGAGTTTTAAAGATGAAGCCATTTTCGTCTCTTAAGGAGCGAAACAAGGAGTTTTCCCGGGAAAAGAAGACCTTGTCGGTAAACGCTGCCGGCTTTATAGAGGATGGGGATATTATCGCTGTTGATGAAGGAAGTACGGCTATTTCTTTTGCACATATTCTTAAAGAGCAGTTTTCGTCCCTGACAATAGTCACTCATTCTCTTGATGTTTTTAATATTTTATGTAATCACAAAGATTTTGAAGTAATTTTATGCGGCGGGCATTTTTTAAAGGAAGAAAATGCGTTCTACGGGGAGCTTGCATTAGAGGCGTTGCGAAAAGTTCATGTGCAGAAAGCCTTTATCTTTCCGTCGGCTGTGTCTATTGAATTTGGAATATGCGACTACGGACATGAGCTGTATCAAATGCAAAAGCAAATGCTGGGCATGGCAGACCAGGTATATATTTTAGCTGACAGCAGTAAGTTTGAGACAAAGGCTCTGCTTAAGATAGATGATATGAGAACCGAATATTACTATATTACAGATGATTTATTGTCTGTGGGACTTAAAAAGCTCTACAGAGAAAATGACATAAAGATTTTTACGGGAGATGACAACAAAAATGAGTATATATGCAAAACAAAACAAGAATAATCTGGCGTGGCCGTTGATATTTTTATGCTGGCTTTTATATTCAGGGTCTTATCTTGGAAAAGTAAATTATTCGGCAAACATTACTCAAATAATAGATTTTTACGGAGTAACCAAAACCGGAGCGGGGGCGGTACCAACCTTTTTCTTCTTTGCCTATGGAATAGGCCAGGTAGTAAACGGAATGTTGTGCAAAAAGTATAATATTAAATGGGTGCTTTTTACCAGCCTTACAATATCATCTCTTATAAATTTAATAATAGCAATATCCACTGATTTTGCAGTTATAAAATGGCTGTGGATGATAAACGGCTTTGTAATGTCCATGCTTTGGCCTAACCTTATCAGATTGCTTACAGAAACATTGCCCCAGAGGGATTTAGGAAAATCAAGTATAGTTATGGGAACAACCGTAGCCACAGGAACTCTTGTCATTTACGCTTTGAGCTCTCTCTATGCCCTGTTTGACAATTTTAAGCTGGCGTTTTACACTCCTGCTTTTGTGAACGGAATAATTGCTGTTCTTTGGTTAGTATTGTATAAGCCTTTTGTTTCTATGGCAAAGCAAGGAAAAAAAGAAGAGGATATGTCTGTGGACACCGAAGAGGACAAACCCCAAGATACAACACAAAAAAAGACCCAGAAAAAACTTCTTTATGTTTCCATATATGTACTGTGCTTTTGTGCAATAGGGGTAAATCTTGTAAAGGACGGCTTGAATACTTGGGTTCCCTCCATATTAAAGGAAGAGTATGGGTTGTCGGATTCCCTGTCAATATTACTGACTTTGTTTTTGCCTATAGTGGCAATTTTCGGCAATATGTTTGCCCTGACTTGTCATAATAAGATTCCCGATTATGTAACCCATTGCTTTGTAATATTTGCGATGATGTGCTTCTTTATAGGCATGATAATCGGAAGTCTTGAGTTAAAGCTTGTTGTGCTGATGCTGGCAGGGCTTATAGTTGTAAGCTTTTTTGCGGCAAGTTTGAACAGTCTTATAACAAGTATATTCCCTATGTTTATGCGGGGAAAGGTAAATTCAGGGCTGTATGCGGGAATATTAAACGGATTTTGTTATCTTGGAAGCACTATAAGCTCCTATGGGCTGGGCTTCATTGCAGAGCATTTTCAATGGATAGCTGTATTTTATGTGTTGATAGGTTTTTGTGTGGCTGTTGCCGTGGTATGGTGCGGCTATAAGCTGTATAAAAGGCATATATACATAAAAGAAATTGAAAAAGTATAAAAACTGTCATTTTAGGTCGATGTAGACAATGCTTTCTTGTCAACATCGACCTTTTTTGACGGTTTTTGATTGCTTGCATAAAAATAGGAGAAAATTATTATATTTTTTGTTAAATATTAAATATTATTATTACATTTTTGTAAAAAACAAAGTTTTTTAATAATTTTATGATATAATGCAGGGAGAACCAGCGTTCTAAAATACATTTAACGGAGGAAACACGATGAAAAGATTTTTTGCAAGCTTGTTAATTTTAACTATGATGTTCAGTATGATTACTGTTGCTTCATTCGCAGAGGAAGTCATAGTTGAAGATCAAGAAATAGTTGAGGAAAAGACCAATGTTGCAGCAATTGGTGATACAGAGTATGAAACATTGGCAATGGCTGTTGAGGAAGCTGAAGCTAATGCTGTTATTAAGCTTATTGATGATATCGAATTGACAGAAATGATTACAATAGCCGAAGATGATGTAATTACTCTTGACCTTAATGGTAAGGTTCTTTCAGGAGTAAGCTCTGAAGCAAAGGCTTCTGCGGTTATTACCAACAAAGGTTCTTTGACAATAAAGGATTTATCAGAGGACAAAAAGGGCAAAATTACAAGTAAGGCACTTCAGCCTGACAAGGTTGCCATTCCCGGTTATGCAAATAATACAATAACAAATGCAGGTACTCTTGTTGTTGACAGCGGTACTATAGAAAACACAACAGAAAAAGGCGGTGCTTGCTATGCCATTGATTCAGCCTGGAGTCAGAAACCTGTATCTGTTACTGTAAACGGAGGAAAGGTTATTTGTGAGAACAACGTTGCAATCCGTCAGGCGGTATGGACAAATGCAGGCTACAATGTGGAAATCAATGACGGAGAGGTTACGGGTGTCCGTGCAGTCTGGATACAACTCCCCGGAAGCAATGACGAAGAGAAGACAGCCAATCTTACAGTAAAAGGCGGAACTCTTACATCTTCAGATGAAACCTATTATCTTGGAATATATTCATATTCCTTTGGGGACAGCTATGAAGGCGTAAATATTGAAATTACTGATGGAACAATAAATGGATATGTAGCTGTAGGCGGAGGCTCTGCAAACGGTGGCACAGGTGCGGAAACTGTTACAGTTACAGGCGGTGCAATGACAGAGGTATTTTCATATAATTCAGTGGATAATATTTCTGTTACAGGGGGAAAATTCACATACGCTCCGTCGGATTATATTGCAAAGGGACGTGTTGTAAGTTCTATAGACGAAGAGAATTATAAATTTGAAGTTGTAGAAATTCAAAATCCTGCTAACGCTGGGTTAACTGTTGCTCCCATCAAGCCTGAAATAACAACAGGTGGAGATGCTCCGCAAGAAGTGGTAGATGCGATTGCAGGAGCGGATTATGCCCCCACGGTTGATGGTATAACAGATATAGTTAAGGAAGTTGCTGAAACTGCTAATTTAAACGCAGAAACAGCAAAAGCAGAATTGGAAAATATATTAGAGGTAAGTTTAACAGAAGAGGATGTTAAATTTTTTGTTCAGCCCTCTGTGGAAATCAAGGTTGTGGATGCAGAAACAGAAGTTGAGGACGATGAAGAAAAGTACACCTCTATAACCTTTGATATTGAGGTTTTTGTACAGGTTATTGCTTCAACGGCTGACAAACACAGCGATATAGAATTGAGCGGTGATAATCAAAATGCAGTTGTTGTGGGAAGCCAGGAAATAGAAGATGAGGTTGTGATCAGCATTCCTGTTGGTGAAGACCTTGCAGCAAAGTTGCCCTATGAAATTATGATTAAGCATACAAAGGAGGATGATGGTATTTATTATTATCCCGCAAAACTTGAAAATGGTGTTATTACCTTTACAAACCCCCATGGTTTTTCGGTGTTCACTGTTGAAGCTGCAAGAAGTGTCACAATAAAATTTGAGGATAACGAAGGAAAAGCTGCAAAAACAAGAGGCGGAGAAACAATAGCGGACATTACCGACCTTGAAGTTGACGATTTAGAGGGAGAAATAGTTCTTCCCGATGCTTATAAAAAGAGCAATAAATTTAATGGCTGGAGATTTGAGTCAAACGGCGATTTGTATAACGATAAAATTACACTTACCCCTGAAATCTGGGATTTGGCTGTAGATGGAGTTCTTACTGCAACAGCAAGCTTTACAAAGATAGCAAGCGGCTCTGTAGGCGGTATAGGCGGTTCTTCGTCAGGTGACGGGTTATTTGTAACATACACAGTTAAGTATGACTCTATGGGCGGAACAGCAGTTAAAAGCGAAACTGTTGCAAAAGGCGATGTGATTACAGAGCCTGCAGCTCCCACTAATGGCGACCGTGAATTTGAGGGTTGGTATACCGATGCCGCGTTTAACAGCAAGTATGATTTCAGCGAGCCTGTTTATTCATCATTTACTCTTTATGCAAAATGGGCTGAAGAAGAAGCTGCTGCAACCTTTACAGATGTAACCGAAGCTGACTGGTTCTTCGATGCAGTAAATCAGGCGTTTGAGCTTGGCCTGATGAACGGAATGGGCGATGGAATTTTTGCTCCTAATGAAAAGGTTACAAGAGGAATGTTTACAACCATTCTTTACAGAATAGCAGGAGAACCTGAAACTGCGGCAAATGCTGTATTTACAGATGTTGCGGCTGAAACATATTATGCAAATGCAATTGCATGGGCATCCGAAAATGGAATTGTAAATGGTATGACAGAGGCAGAATTTTCACCTGACAGTCCCATAACCCGTGAACAGATGGCAACTATTT
Source organism: Clostridia bacterium (assembly GCA_017436135.1). Next base: position 39,379 of record JAFSDQ010000023.1, read on the forward strand.
TGTTCAGATATGCAGAAAAGACAGGCAAGGATGTTTTGGTTGCCGAGGGTGCAAATACACTTTCCTTTACAGATGGAGAGGATATTACAGAGTATGCAGTATCGGCAATAGACTGGGCTTGCGCTGTAGGCTTAATGCAGGGCTATCCCGATGGAACATTTATGCCCCAGAATACAGCAACCCGTGCAGAGGCTGCAACTGTATTTATAAGAGGTCTTGATTTGATTAAATAGAAACATTTTGGTTTTCATACACCTGAAGCATTTTTGCTTCAGGTGTTTTTTTGCAATAATCGTAAAATAGGTTGCAAAAAAAATAATATACTTGTTGAAAAAAGGTGGGGCTTGTGATAAAGTAAAGGTATAATTGGAATAATTGTGGATTACCGAGTATTTTAACGAGGCAGAAGCGAAAATTGACCATTGAAAATCGTGGTTCGAATAACTTCTGTCACCCTATGCAAAGGATGTGAAATTGTGCGTATAAAATGGCTTGGACAAAGCGGATATATATTGGATGACGGCAAGACAAAAATATGTATAGACCCATATTTGTCGGACATAGTAAACAAGGTTGCAGGCAGACCGAGAATTCGGCCTGTACCTGTTATGCCCGAGGAATTGGATGCAGATATTGTTATTTGTACTCATAATCATCTTGACCATATTGATATTGAAGCTATTCCAAAAATGAAAAAGGAAACCGTAAAATTTTTTGCACCCTCTGATTGCAGAGAGGCGCTTCTGGATTTAGGAGTTAAAAATTTTGTTTCTTTTGATGAAGGAACGGAAATTCAAGCAGGGAACTTTAAGCTGAAAGCAGTGTTTGCCGACCATACAGTAACAGCCATTGGGGTTGTTATAGAGTATGAGGGAGAAAAACTGTATTTTTCGGGAGATACATATTACAACGAAAAACTTGAGGGTATAGAATGTGACTATATGTTTATATGTATCAACGGCAAGCTTGGTAATATGAATGTGGAGGAGGCAATTACCCTGACTAAAAAGATATGCCCCGCCATAGCGGTACCAAACCATTATGATATGTTCGAAAGTAACAGCGAGGACCCTATGAAGTTTGATGTTCCTCAAAGATTTATAATGGAGTTCAATAAAGAATATGAGGTGAAAGATAAATGTTTGATTTAACAGGGAAAACTGCACTTGTAACAGGTTCCTCCCAGGGGATAGGAAAGGAGCTTGCAAAGGTGCTGAAAGATGCCGGGGCAGAGGTTTTTGTGCATGGTTCCCGTATGACAGAAAAGCTTCAGGATGCCGCAAAATATGTGGGCACAGACAAGATTGCGACAGCAGATATTTCAAAGTCTGATGCAGCGGAGGTGCTTTATGCACAGACAGGCGGTGTTGATATTCTTGTGCTCAATGCATCAATTCAGAAGAAAAAACCCTGGAATACCTTTACAGAGGAAGAGTTTGATTATCACATAAACTGCAATCTTAAAAGCAGTTACTTCATAATTCAAAAATACTACGACTATATGCAGAATGCAGGTTGGGGAAGAATAGTGACTCTTGGCAGTACAAACCAGTATAATAATCATCCGGAGCTTTCCATTTATGGAATGACAAAGGCGGCACAGATGAAAATGGTACAGAATTTTGCACCTTTTATGGCACCCTATGGCGTCACCATAAATAACATTGCACCCGGGGCAATAGAAACACCAAGAAATGATGCGGCACTTTCAGATGAAAGCTTCAGGGAAAAGGTGGAGGCATCAATCCCTGCCGGATATGTAGGAAGTCCAAAGGATATGAATGGCGCAATACTTCTTCTTTGCAGCGAAGAGGGAAGATATATAACCGGAAGCGAAATCATTGCAGACGGCGGTATGCATCTGTAATATAAGAAAGTATGGTGTTATAAAGAAGCTGAAAAAGAGATGCTTCATGGGAATCCTAAAGAGGCGGACAGAGAAATAATTTTCAGCTGATGTAATAGACGAACTATTTAAAGAACAAAGGAGATATAAAAATGAACTTTAACGTAAAAGAAGAAATTATTAAGCTTACCCCCCAATGGAAAGGTGAAAGACTTCCCGATGGAAGACCCAAGGTTGACGAAAAATACTTAAAAGCACTTAAAACCCTTACCCTGGAAGAGGTATGGAAGCCCATTTTTGTAAAGGGTTATGAGAGCCAGTTTGAGGGCAGACTTCATACTCTTCATGATGACGGAAGAAAGCTTATCGGACGTGCAGTTACCGCTACATATTGCCCCTACAGACCTGATCTTGACGAGGTTGTAAAGGATGTAGGCCGCTCCGAGGGCAGAACAGGTACTTACAACCAATGGGTTATAGACAACCTTATGGAATATGATGTTCCTGTAATTGATATGTATGACAAGATATACAAGGGGACATTCCTTGGGGGAAACCTTACAACAGGTCTTAAAAATAAGACAAAGAACGAAAATGGCGGAGCAGTAGTCTGGGGCGGTATCAGAGATACAGAGCAGATGAAAAAGGTAGAGGATACCCAAGTTTATTACAGAGGCATTGACCCTACACCTATCCGTGATTTTATAATGACAGGCTACAACACTCCAACCAGAATCGGTAATGCAATATGTCTTCCCGGTGATGTTGTTTTCGGCGCAGGCGGCGGAGTACTGTTTATTCCCTCCCACCTTGTAGAAGAGGTAGTTGGGGGTGCGGCAAAAACACAGGTAAAGGATTTGTTTGGTTTTGAAATGATTACCCTGAACAAGTTTACCACAGCCCAGATAGACAAGAACACCTGGACAAAGGAAATGCTTGATTTATTGATGGAATTTATCGAAACAGATGACAGAGCGGCAGAGTACAGAGGTCTTGACTGGTCACAAGAGTATGACCTTGCAATCAACGGTGACCCCAACGATACACAATCTGCACTATAAAAACAGAAATTTAATATAAAGAGGAGCGAGAAGAATGAGACCAAGAAAGGATGTGCTTGAGCTTTTCAGAAAGCAGGAGCATTATATAAACGAACAAGTTAAATCAGGTATAGAGCAGTACAGAAAGGGCAATTGTACTATTGAGGTTACAGATAAAGAGGGAAATCCTGTAAAAAATGCAAAGGTTTCGGTTTGCCACACAAAGCACGAATTTAAATTTGGTGCAAACCTTTTTGCTCTTGACCAGTTTGAAACCGAAGAAAAGAGCAAAAAATACAGAGAATTTTTCAAAGATATATTCAATATAGCTACCTTGCCTTTCTATTGGTCATCCATAGAACCCAATAAAGGCGAGCTGCGCTTTGAAAGAGGCTGCTCCGAAATGTACAGACGGCCTCCTATTGACCACTGTATTGAGTATTGTGAAGCAAGCGGGATTGAGCCCAGAGAGCATGCACTTGCATATCAGACTCCTTTTCCCGGCTGGCTTCATGGCAAAGGGACTTATGAAATAAAGAAGGAATTGAGCCGCAGAATTGCGGAGATTGCAGAGAGATATGCAGATAAAATTCCTACGATGGAAGTTACCAACGAGATGTATTGGGATTTGGAAATGACCAGGTTCTATAAAGAGGATGACTATGTTGAGTGGTGCTTCAGAGAAACAGAAAAGTTTATGCCAAACAATCAGATTGCTATAAACGAGCATTCTCACACATGGCAGTATGGCAGTGGAACCAATCGTGATCGCTACTATATGCAGATAGAGGACCTTTTATCAAAGGGAGTAAGAATAGATGCAATAGGCACACAATTCCACATGTTCTTCCTCCGCGAGGACGAGTATGATTATACAAGAAAAACTTATGACCCCGAGTTTTTGTATAGATTTATGGATAAATACGGGGAATTCGGTTTGCCTCTCCAAATGACAGAGATTACCATTCCTGCTTACACAGAGGACCCCGAGGATGAAGAAATTCAGGGGGAAATCTTAAAGTATTTATATTCTATCTGGTTCTCGCATCCGAATATGGAGCAGATAGTATATTGGAACTTTATAGACGGTTATGCCGCAGGCGATCGCGGTGATATGACAAGCGGAGAGAATCAGTACCATGGCGGACTTTTGAGGTATGATTTAAGCTATAAGGCAGCGGGACAGACTCTTTATGACCTTATCAATAAGGAGTGGCACACGGAAGAGGATATGTTTACAGATGAAGGTGGCAGAGGAACTTTTAAGGGCTTCTACGGGGAATATGATGTAAACATAGAGGTTGACGGCAAGGTGTCAACACACAAAATAAATTTCGTGAAAAACGGAGATTCTTCGTTTAAAATCAGCTTATAGGTAAGGGAGGATAAGAATATGAAAAACAAGAAGCAAGTTCTTGATTTATTTCGTCAGAATAATGACTATATAACCGACAGGGTTAATGCAGGAATAGATGTTAACAGAAAAGGCTATTGCAACGTATTGCTAAAAAATGAAGCAGGAGAGCCTGTGAAGAACGCAAAGGTTTCTGTTGTTTTGAAAAAGCACGAATTTATGTTTGGTGCAAGAATGGGAGATTATAGCACAGATAAGGGCTATGAGGACAGCTTTAAAGAGCTTTTTAACGGCGCAACAATTCCCCTTAACTGGGATGACATTGAAAAAGAAGAGGGAAAGGCGGACTATACAGAATTTGATAAGTGTCTTGATTTTTGTGAGAAAAACGGCATAGAATCAAGACTTCAGGCTCTGGCGTCCCAGGATCACTTGCCCCTCTGGCTGAAAGAAAAGAGCATCGAGGAGTCAAAGAAAGCATACACCAAAAGATTAGAGGAGCTTGGGAAGAAATATTCCTCGAAAATCCGTACAGTAGAGGCTCTGCGGGGAATTTTCGGCTGTGATAAAAATGCAGAATTCTATAACCACAACGATTATGTAGATTATTGTCTTGATGAAACCTCAAGGCTGATGTCGCCAAATCATATCGCAATGAACGAGCTTACCCATATATGGTATGACGGGTTGCACACAGCCCGTGACCCGTATTATATGAAGCTGGGAATGCTTTTGAGAAAGGGTAAGAATATTGATGCAATCGGCATGGAATACAGGCTCTTGCTTGATGCAAGAGAAGAATTTATCAAATCTATGCGTTTTCACATGTTCGTTGGCTGGTGGCCCCAGGAAGAAGAGGATTACCGAAAGACTTTGGATCCTGTACATATTTTCAACACTCTCGATAAGTATACAGATTTTGGTCTTCCTATTCAGTTGACGGGAGTTATGGTTCCTGCCCTCTCTTCAGATGCGGAGGATGAAGAAATTCAGGCAGAGCTTTTGAAATATCTTTATTCAATGTGGTTCAGCCATTCCAAGGTAGAGCAGATAATTTACTGGAATTTAGTAGACGGCTTTGAGAATGAAGGAGCAGAGAAGAGTGACAAATACTTTGGCGGTTTGTTGAGAAGTGATATGAGCAAAAAGCCTGCATATTACGTGCTTGATGAGTTAATCAACAAGGAATGGCAAACCCGTGAGGAGCTTGTAACTGACGAAGATGGGGTGATAAGATTCAAGGGCTTCTACGGTGACTATGAATTGGAAATCGAGGCAGACGGCAAGAAGTATACAAAAGCTCTTTCACACAGCAAGGATTACCCGACAACCTTATCGCCGATGTTTGGAAGGAAGTATAAAAAGATTACTCTTTAGTGCGGAAGTACAGCAACAGGTGAAATTCTTTTAAGTATAATTTTGATATACAAGTTGGAAATTAGTATGGTATAATAATAAAAAAATATAAAATTTTTAGGAGGTATTTTTATGAAAAAAATATTGGCACTTGTGCTTGCGATGATTGTTATGGCAACTGCTTTAGTTGGTTGCGGTGGCGGAAACGCAGGTTCAAAGACAGACTATGCTGACCTCGGTGATGTAGATTACAAAGTAAATTTAGAGGCAGAAAAGTACGAGGATTCATCTGATATGCCTGACTGGACAGGAAAACAGCTTGATCTCGTTATGTGGTATGGCGCAGGATCTTATTCCATAAAGCGTGATAAGATATCCGAGAACGACGTTGTATCGCCCGAGTGGCAGAGAGTAACAGGCGTAAAGTTCTCTGATAAATCCTATGATAACAATGGTGAGCTTCAGGATGCAAGACTTGCAAAAATTATTGCATCAAACGACTGGCCTGATGTTCTCAACGGATGCCAGGGTAACGCTCTTGCACGTCTTATCGAAGAGGATATGCTTTATGATTTGACAGACCTTATACCAAAGTATATGCCCAACGTAAATGCTCTTTTGGAAAAAGGCGACTTTATGAAGAGTAACTACTACAACGGCAGACTCTATGAGGTAGACCTCTCTGCTCCTATCACCTACGCTTATCCTGATATGGATTCAGAGCTTCTTGCACGTACAAATCCACCCAAAGCAAATTCTTCTATTGTTTACATAAGGGATGATATTCTCAAGATGTTCAAGCCTGAAGCATATACAATGGATGAGCTTGAAGAAATGTTTAACAATAACGGCGGTAAGTTTACACCCGAGGAAATCCTTAACGGAAGCTTTTCTTCAAAAGAAGAATTCTATCAGTTCCTTCGTGATATAAAGGCGAAGGGTATAAAATCCGGTAACAGAGAGGTATATGCGACTTATGCTTTTGCAGGCTCTGATAACTGGGACTTCCTTTACAATCTTGCGGGTAGTTTAAACGGATACTCTGTAAGTGCAGCAGGAAACAACTATTTCACATATCTTGATGCAGAAACCGAGAGAGTAGAGTATATGTACAACAAGCCCTTCTTCAAGGAGGCTGTAAAAGAGCTTACAGAGCTTATCCAGGAGGATGTTATTGCACAGGATTCTCTCATAGACAGCAGAGCAACCTATGAGCAAAACTGTGCAAGCGGTCTTTATGCTGTACTCTACGGCGGAACAAAGCCTGATATCAATACCCTCAACGCAAATGCAGTTGGCTATAAGTACAGACCTGTAATCATTAACATTCCTTTGAATACTGAAAAATTTGTTCCTTTGGTTAACAGTGTTACAGGCGGCTACAGATATGCGTTTGTAAAGAACAAGGTAAAAGAAGAGGATCTTCCTCAAATTCTTCGTGCCCTTGACTTTATGCTTACAGATGTAGGTCAGAAAATGGTTGAGTGGGGACCCAGAAGTGCAGGCTTGTTTGAAGACACCGAGAATGGCAGACGCTTTACCAACAAGGAGGTAGAGGATAACGCCGTAAGAGGTGTTGCAAATGATGCGCAGCTCAAGTATGGTCTTAATAACAAGCAGTGGCCGGGATATCCCACAGGTGCAAACAAATGGCAGCCTGTATATCAGTATGAATTTGTTCCCAACATCCGCAACATACAGAACTTCTATAACACAGGACATATCGAGCCGATGGAAACAGTAAATGGTATTGGACCTGATATCTGGAAGTTTACCGCAGAGGTAGAAGCTGCATCAAAGGGTTGGGATGCAAGAACAGACTTTGAAAATGCACTTACAAAGGTTCTTACTGCAAAAAATGATGAAGAATTTGAAGCATTGTTCAATGCAATGGTTGAAACAGGAGAGCGTGACGGCTTTACAGAGGCATCTCTTGATGAGATAAACGAGTATTGGAGAACAAACGTTAATGCTCCCTTTATGGAGAACCTTGAAGAATATTTTAAAAATAAATAAGATGTAAATCTTTGGGCGAGACAATGTCTGGTTGTGACATTGTTTCGCCCTTTGTTTCTTTTGTGTTAAATTATGGCAAAAGCAGCGGAAAAACATTGACAATAATAGCTATGTATGATATTATTTCGATAAAGTAAGGGTGACAGGAGATATCCGAACCGCGCCAAAAACTGCGTAATTTCGGTGTATTTTGGCTTGTCATCTTTGCAAGGCGAGGGATATAAAATTTATTCATCAAAAGGTGGCAAAATTATGAAAATATCAACCGAAACGGGCTCTATTAGCCAGCATGTAGGTATAGAAAAAGCTGTGGAGCTTATTGCAAAAGCAGGGTTTGATGCCTTTGATTTTTCACTGACAGACATGGTAAAGTATGATTACAAAAACAAATGTGTAGCGGAAAATGATTCGCCCCTTGCAAAACCTGATTATCTTAAGTTTGCAAGAAAAATAAAAGGTATAGCAGAGGATAACGGTATTGTGTGTAACCAGTCCCATGCGGCATTTCCTGTATCTATACCCGAGATAAGGGATTCTCTCAAGCGGGCAATTGAATGTACCGCAGAGGCGGGAGGGGAAATTTGCGTTATCCATCCCGATAACAACAAGTCTGCCATAGAAAATGCAGAAATGTATTTAGAGCTTTTGCCTTTTGCAAAAGAATGCGGTGTAAAAATTGCAACTGAAAATATGTGGAACTGGAATTATGAATGGGAACATCCGGCTCCTGCGGCTTGCTCTCACCACACAGACTTTCTTGCACATATAGAGGCTGTAAATGATGATTATTTTGTTGCTTGTCTGGATATTGGTCACGCAGAGCTTTTGGGGCTTGATACAAGTGCTGTTTCTATGATAGAAACTCTTAAAAATCATATTCAGGCTCTTCATATCCATGACGTTGACAGACTAAATGATAATCACCAGATACCGGGATGTCTTAATGTGAATTTTTCAGCAATTGTTAAAACCTTGAAGAAAATTGACTATAGCGGATACTTTACATTGGAGCCTAACGGGTACATAGCTAAATGCGAAACGGAAAATATTTTTGAGGGTGTTTTGGCACTTAAAAACTCTGTAAGACACCTTGCAGATATGTATGAAAAACTATAAAAGGAGATAAAATTATGAGAACAATTAAAGCAGAACCTATTACAATTGAGGGCTTCGCGCCATTTGGACAGTTTTACAAGATGGATTCTCCGGATGGATACGCTCTTTGCGGAGAAATTCATAAATTCTATCCTGACAGGGTTACAATAGACAGCAACACAAGAATTGCTTTTTCACCTATTGTTGTAAAAAAGCCTGAAAAGATGGTTATTACCCAGCAGGAATATCATACAACAACATGGGAAGTAATAGTGCCCATTACTGATGATATGATACTTCATTGCGCACCGGCTTCAGGGGGCACACCTGTACCTGACTGTGTAAAGGCGTTTATTGTGCCCAAGAATACGGTAGTTAAAATGAATGCGGCGATTTGGCATCTTGCGCCTCTTCCTGCAAATAAAGACGAGCTTACCGCTATAATTGTTTTGCCTGAATGCACGTATGCAAACGACTGCAAGGTTGTTGATTTGACCCCTGAACAACAGTTTGAGGTTATAAAATAAAATAAGATAACAAAAGCCCCATAAAGACTTCTTCCAATAGTTGTTATGTGAAGAAGCCCTTATGGGGCTTTTTGATTTACATTTCTATACAGCAGACGGATTCTGCGGCAATGCCTTCGCCTCTTCCGCAAAAGCCAAGCTTTTCTGTGGTTGTTGCCTTTACGCTGACTTTGTCAACCGACAAATTAAGGGCGTCTGCAATATTCTGACGCATCTGTTCTATATAAGGTGCAAGCTTTGGCTTTTGTGCAATTACGATTGAATCTATATTGCAGATTGAATATCCGCTTTCGCCAAGTAGTCTGCCAACAGCTTTTAAAAGTTCAATGCTGTCAGCGCCCCGCCATTTTTCGTCGGTATCAGGGAAATGGTACCCGATATCACCAAGGGCTGCAGCACCCAACAGAGAGTCCATTATTGCATGGACAAGAACATCAGCGTCGGAATGACCCAGCAATCCAAGCTCGTATGAGATTTTCACTCCGCCTAAAATAAGGTCACGGTTTTCTGTCAGCTTATGAACATCATATCCAAGTCCTACACGCATAAATTATTTCTCTCCTTTAGCTTTAAGTATTCCTTCGGCAAACATCAAATCTTCAGGCGTTGTCAACTTTATATTCGCAGGCGACCCGACTACAACCTTTACTTTAACTCCCATTTCTTCGCACAGGGCGCAATCATCAGTTGCGGATAAGCCTTTGTCTTTTGCGTTCTCGTGTGCTTTTTTAATAATTTCGGTTTTAAATCCCTGGGGGGTTTGTATAGAAACAAGTGTAGAGCGGTCAATGGTACCCGTAATATAATCACCGTCAACAGATTTGATTGTATCGGTTACAGGTATACCGAGAGCGGCTGCATCGTTTTCGTAAAGTGCTTCGGCAACCTCATTTATTTGTTTTTGCGTGACAAAGGGTCTTGCGCCATCATGAATTAAAACAAGCTCACCCTTTACGGCATTGAGTGCATTGTATATTGATTTTTGCCTTGTGTCACCGCCGCCTACAACTGCAGTAAGCTTTTTTATTCCAAATATCGAAGCCATTCTTTTGACCTTGTTTATATCTTTTTCACGGGTTACAACTACAATTTCATCAATCTCGGAGGCTCTGTCGAAAGCGGCAAGAGCCATTGCGAGTACAGGCCTTTTGCCAAGCTTTATCAGGAGCTTGGAGGTAGTAGTTCTCATTCTTGTTCCGCTACCTGCCGCTGCAATTACAGCGGAGGTAAAAATATGTTCTTTAGTATTCATAATATCTTATCCTCAAATTTAGAATATATCCGTTAAAACCTCTCGTATATTGTTGTAAGGGCTTATCTGTATCTTGTCAAATTTTCTTAATTTATCCATGTTTGAGGCAGGAATAAGACAACGGGTAAAGCCGAGTTTTTCCGCCTCTGCAATTCTGCTTTCTATATAGCTGCAAGACCGAAGCTCCCCCGCAAGGCCAATTTCACCTATTGCCACAATACCACTGTCTATAGGCTTGCTTTTAAAGCTTGAGGCGATAGCCAGAAATACTCCCATATCAATAGATGGCTCTAACATTTTAAGACCGCCTACAACATTTACATAAACATCATGGGAAGAAATGTGCAGACCTATTCGTTTGTCCATTACGGCAAGCATTATTAAAACCCTTGATAAATCAATTCCTGTTGACATTCGCCTGGGATTTCCAAAATTGCTTTGAGAGGTAAGTGCCTGAACCTCTGCAAGAACAGGGCGTGTACCCTCCATAGTGCATATTATACAGGAGCCTGCCTCTCCGATTGGTCTGCCTGACAGCATTGCCTGTGATGGGTTTGGGATTTCACAAAGTCCTGTTCCGCTCATTTCAAAGACACCGATTTCGTTTGTAGAACCAAAACGATTCTTTATTGCACGAATTATGCGGTATGCACGGTGCTGATCCCCCTCAAAATATAAGACGCTGTCTACAATATGTTCAAGTATTTTCGGACCGGCAATAGAACCCTCCTTTGTTACATGCCCAACTAAAAAAGTAGCAATTGACTGTTCCTTTGCCATACGCATAAGAGTTGCCGCTGTGTCGCGGATTTGGGTAACACTGCCCGGAGCAGGCGAGAATTCAGGATTAAACATGGTTTGCACAGAGTCCACAATTAAAATATCGGGTTTTTCCCGCATTATACAATCACAAATAATGGACATATTTGTTTCGGTAAAAAGCTTAAGATTGGAGGTGGTGACTCCCAATCTGTTTGCCCGAAGTTTAATCTGCCTCTGTGATTCCTCACCGGAAACATATAGTATTTTTTTAGTTTTGCCTAAATGCTCACATATCTGGAGAAGAATGGTGGATTTTCCGATTCCGGGATCACCGCCAATCAGTACCAGAGAGCCTTTTACAAGCCCTCCCCCTAAAACTCTGTCAAGCTCTGTAAGCCCCGTGGCTATCCTTTCATCCTCCACGATGGATATATCGGATAAAATTTTAGGAGGCTCTGAACCGGCAGAAAAAGCAGTTACTGCCTTTGAGGATTTTGGGGTCTGTATAATTTGCTCTTCATTCATGGTGTTCCAGGCACCGCAACCGGGACATTTTCCGTTCCATTTTGCTGATTCCGTTCCACATTCGGAGCATACAAATACTGTTTTTTGTTTCATAACAATAATCTTGCCTTTCAATCGTTATTACAAAGATTATAACATAACTGTCGAGATTTGTCTATTACATATTTTCCTTGCCAAAAAGCGGGAATTGTATTATAATATTATCTGTGCAAACATTTTATATCAGGAGGAAAAATTATGAAAAAGATGTTGATCTCAGGTATAGTTATTCTGGCAATGCTATGCAGCTGTTTTACGGCATTTGCCGCAGTAGGGAGCGAAGATGCGGCTGCATATATAGAAGTATTGAACACAGCCTATGCAGATTCATTTTTGGTTGATTTTGATGGTGATGGCAACGATGAATTGCTCATCTGGGATAAAGCGTCAGGCAAAAACGGTGTATATGAAGTGTGGCAGGGAGGAAACAAGATATATGAGGGGGATATGGAGTATATATATGAATATGATTCTTCCGCATATTATTCTATAGCAAGAAACTCTCAATACCCAAACAAACTGTTTTTAAGATATTATTCATTTTTAAGACAGGATGCGCAAAGCTATGCTACATATACCATTGAAAATGGTCAATGGGTAATGGTTGACACCGCCCATTGGATAGAATTCTATTCGGATAATACTGTCCTTAACCCTGATGATTGCTGGGTTAATGACAAAAAATATCCTGCATTATTCCTCTATTATGCTGATTTCAGCGGAGAGCGTGATGCTATGAACAGCAAATATACGGATTTGTATATGCTCAATGAAAGCAATTCTGCTCTTGGAGCGGTTGCGGATTCAATTGATATGACAAGAAATTACAAGGACGAGTACGACTCTATGACAGGCAATGATAAAAAAGAGCTTTTTGAAAATCTTCTCGGCAGTGTAATTGTTTCTAAAAATGATAAAAATACAACTGATTTTCGTTATGTATCCGAAGATGTACTTATATATATATTAGAATTTATGACCCTTAACAGTCATTTTCCGGTTAGTAATTTCGGGGGAGAAGGCGGTTGGGGAGGACATGTTGTTTTCTCAAAGGACGAGTTTACCGCTCTTACCAAACAGCTGTTTGGAAGAACTCTTGATTATGATAAATGGGCATTGGAGGAGCTGCCGGATTTATACGATTATAAGAGCTTTTTCTATAAAAATGATTTCTATTTGATGAATCCTCAAGCAGGATATGTAATGGAGGATGTTATAAAGCCCCAGAAGCTATATAGTATTGGCAAAGACAAATATTGTGCAATCTTTAAGCATCTGCAGGGAATGTATGGTGACAGCGTCACAGATAATGATTGCGCAGGCCTTTACAGCGCAATTGTAAAAAAGAACGATAATGGAAGCTGGACTATTCTTACAATTTATAAAAATGGTTATGTGCCAAGCAATGAAGAGCTTGCAGCCTATGTTGAGCCAAGTGATTGGGCAAAGACAGAGTTAGAGGCAGCCGAAAAGGCAGGACTTGTCCCTGCACTTGAAAACCAGCCTGGGTGGAGAGATGTGGCTACAAGATTGCATTTTGCACAGCTGGTAGTTAAATTTATAGAAAAAACTCTTAATGAAAAGCTTGACGGAGCACCTGAAAATACCTTTACCGACTGTACAGATATTTCTGTGAGAAAGGCAAACAAGATTGGAATAATCAACGGAGTAGGGGATAAGAAGTTTGCTCCCAATGATTGCCTGACAAGAGAACAGCTTGCTACAATGCTGTGGCGTGCAATAGATTATATTCAGGCTGAAACCAAGAAAACCAAGCTTAAAGAGGGAAATAATGCTGACGGCTTTACTGATGTTGACGAAATATCAGATTATGCAATAGAAGCAGTAGCTTCTCTTATGGCAAACGGGATAATGCGGGGGACAAGTGATACAGAAATCTCACCCAAAGACCTTTGTACTGTTGAGCAGTCTGTTCTTCTTGTATATCGCACTTATGGAAAAATAAAATAAAGATATTTATTTTTAAGCTGAAATAATGTGATGGAAGGGAATCACATTAAAATACAGAGGGTGATGCAATGTATTCTTATACAGCGGGCATTATAACTGATATTTTTATATTGCTCATGTTCTTGATTGGAGTATATTTTTTGCTGACAGCTTTATTTTCGCTAATGCCCGGGGGTACAGTTTCTCCTGATTGCAAGATGAGGAGCTTTATTGCAGTAATTCCTGCACATAACGAGGAAAAGGTAATCGGTAGCTTGATAGAAAGTATTAAAGGGGCAGATTACCCGGGGGAGCTTATAAGAATAGTTGTGGTGGATGATGAATGCAGCGATAATACATCAAAAATTGCAGAGCAGTCAGGTGCGATTGTAGTTAAAAGGGACAGGTCTACTTGCAAAGGAGCCGCACTTTCCCACGGATTTTTGTATTGTGAGGAAAATGGTCTGCGTGGTGACTGCATTGTCGTATTTGACGCAGATAACCTTGTTGATAAGAATTTTTTCAGAGAAATAAATGAACGCTTTAACCTTGGTGCAGAGGTAGTTCAGGGGTATATAGATTCAAAGAATCCCAATCGGACATGGGTGTCCGGGGGACATTCTATGTGGTACTGGATTACTAATCGTACGGTTCAGACAGGCAGAGCAAGATTGGGAATGGGTTGTCGAATCGGAGGAACAGGCTTTGCAATGAAAAGAGAGGTTTTGACAAAGGTTCCCTGGTCAACTCAAACCATAGCAGAGGATGAAGAATATACCTGTATGCTTGCTGAAAACGGAATTAAGGTGGATTATGCCCCAAGAGCGGTTGTGTATGACGAAAAGCCCGAAAAGCTTTATGATTCCATAAAACAGAGAACTCGCTGGGCGAGAGGAATGGGAGATGTTCAGGGAGAGTTTACGTGGCGGCTTTTGAAAAGGGGAAAAATAAATGCCCTTTTGCTTTTGTGGTGTGATGTTCTAAATCCCATTGCGTTCCTGGTTATACTTTTTGGAACCATATTTAAAGTAGGGGGTATAGCCAACAGCGTAATTGGTGCTGTTGTTATGTGGATTTATATTCTTGCAACAATTTTTATACATTTTTCAGCACTTCTTGCAGACAGGAAGATAAATTCTAAAATCATGATAAATCTGACGGGTTTCGCTGTGTATATGGTAAGCTGGATTTTTATTGGAATTAAAGGGATTTTTGCTAAAGATAACACTTGGTATCATACAGACCATAAAAACAAAATATTATAATAATAATTGAGAAAAATTATGAATTTAAGGAAACAGGTATATATCCTATGAAAATGTGGTATAATTGGAAATAACTGCCTGTAATCGCCTATAATCAAAGTTGATTTATAACCCAAAATTAGGTATTATAACAAACGTTAGCACTCGAAGAGGCAGAGTGCTAATAACAACAAAAAAAGCCTTGCAGTAGAGGCTGTGTATTTGTGTTTTTATTATTTCATATTTATATAAGGAGGATTATCTTATGAACATCAAACCATTGGCTGACAGAGTTGTTATTAAAATGCTGGAGGCAGAGGAAACAACCAAGAGTGGAATTATTCTTGCAGGTACTGCAAAGGAAAAACCGCAAATTGCAGAGGTTGTTGCAGTTGGTCCCGGCGGTGTTGTTGATGGCAAGGAAGTTGTTATGGAGCTTGCAGTTGGCGACAAGGTTATTATGAGTAAGTATGCAGGAACAGAAGTTAAGCTTGACGGTGAGGAATATATTATCCTTAAGCAAGGCGATATTCTTGCAAAGATTGACTAATTATTTTTTGGAGGTAAATTATAATGGCTAAACAGATTTTATTTGGAGAAGAAGCAAGACGTGCTCTTGAAAGGGGCGTAAATCAGCTTGCAGATACAGTAAAGGTTACCCTTGGACCCAAGGGCAGAAATGTTGTTCTTGACAAGAAATTCGGTGCTCCCCTTATTACAAATGATGGTGTTACCATCGCAAAGGAAGTAGAGCTTGACGATGCTTTTGAGAATATGGGTGCACAGCTTGTAAAAGAGGTTGCTACAAAAACAAACGATATTGCAGGTGACGGTACAACAACTGCTACACTTCTTGCGCAGGCTCTTATCCGTGAGGGTATGAAGAATGTTGCAGCAGGAGCAAATCCTATGATTGTTAAGCGTGGTATGGCTGCAGCTGTTGAGGCTGCTGTTGCACAGGTTATTGCAAACAGCAAAAAGGTTGACGGTAAAGAGGATATTGCAAGAGTTGCATCAGTTTCTGCTGCTGACGAGGCAATCGGTGCTCTTATTGCAGATGCAATGGAGAAGGTTACAAGTGATGGCGTAATTACTGTTGAAGAATCAAAAACTGCTGAAACATATTCAGAGGTTGTTGAGGGTATGCAGTTTGACAGAGGCTATATTACCCCCTATATGGTAACAGATACCGACAAGATGGAAGCTGTTATTGATGATGCATATATTCTTATTACAGATAAAAAGATTACCAATATTCAGGAAATTCTTCCCCTTCTTGAGCAGATTGTTCAGTCTGGCAAAAAGCTCCTTATTATAGCTGAAGATATTGAAGGTGAAGCACTTTCTACTCTTATTGTAAACAAACTCAGAGGAACATTTACCTGTATTGGTGTAAAGGCTCCCGGTTTTGGTGACAGAAGAAAGGAAATGCTCAAGGATATTGCAATTTTAACAGGCGGTCAGGTTGTTTCCGAGGAAGTTGGTATGGAGCTTAAGGATGCAACTGTTGAACATCTCGGTCGTGCTCGTCAGGTAAAGGTTCAGAAAGAGAACACCATTATCGTTGACGGTATGGGTGACAAGGAAGAAATTGCAAGTCGTGTAAGCAATATAAGAACACAAATTGACAATACAACTTCAGAATTTGACAAGGAGAAGCTTGTTGAGCGTCTTGCAAAGCTGGCAGGCGGTGTTGCAGTAATCAAGGTTGGTGCGGCAACAGAAATCGAAATGAAGGAAAAGAAGCTTCGTATAGAAGATGCTCTTGCAGCTACCCGTGCAGCTGTTGAGGAAGGTATTGTTGCAGGCGGTGGTACAGCATTTATCAATGCAATTCCTGCTGTTGAAAAGGTTGTTGCAGAAACAGAGGGTGACGAAAAGACAGGTGCTTGCATCGTTCTTCGTGCCCTTGAAGAACCTGTTCGTCAGATTGCTTATAATGCAGGTATCGAAGGAAGCCTTATTGTAAACAAGATTAAAGAGAGCGAAGTTGGCATTGGTTATAATGCACTTACAAATCAGTATATGGATATGCTCAAGGGCGGTATTGTTGACCCCACAAAGGTTACTCGTTCTGCTCTTCAGAATGCGTCAAGTGTTGCTGCAATGGTTCTTACAACAGAGAGTCTTGTAGCTGATAAGCCTGACCCTGCGGCTGATGCAGCTGCAGCTGCTGCTATGGCAGGTGCCGGTGGCGGCGGAATGTACTA
>JAFSDQ010000024.1 GCA_017436135.1 Clostridia bacterium
ACAGCCCTTTGCTTTGCCGCTAAAAATCATGGACTGAAAATAGCTGTGGAGCCAAAGGCTCGGGTACTTCATTGCGTATCCCCTCACAGGTTTACCAAAGAGCACATAAAACAAACTCTTCGGGCGGGAATTCTTACAACCCACCGCCTTTATCTTGAGGGATATTCCAAGGTTGGCTGGACAGCTTCATATATTGAAGAGAGAATACATATAATTAAAAAAGAGCTGAAAAAACTGCAACAAAGCAATAAGGAGCTGGCCGCCTATTATAAAGAGTGCGAGCTTTCCGCTTTTTTGGAGCTCTACAATACATATTTTAAAAGGTGATTTTATATGCCCCTGAAATTTTCTTTCCGCGACAAAGCTTTTTTAAATATGAAGAAAGAAATTCTTCGCAAATATCCCCTCTCCTCTGCCGAGCTTCGGCAAAACAGGGTCAGGGGTCTTGTTTCTGTGGTTCTGCCTGTTTATAACTGCGAAAAATATCTTGAAGAGGCAATTATGTCTGTTCTCTCCCAGACCTACACAAAAATCGAGCTGATAATTGTAGATGACGGGTCAGAGGATGCCTCGGGGAGAATTGCAGACGAATTTATAAAAAAGGACGACAGAGTAAAGGTTATACACCAAAAAAATCTGAAGCTTCCCACCGCCCTGAACAACGGTTTTTCTGTAGCAACAGGGGAATTTCTTACCTGGACCAGCGCCGACAACAGAATGCTTCCTGTATGCATTGAAATTCTCGCTGCAGAGCTGTCACGGGACAGAGATTGTGATATGGTTTTCGGGAATATGCGTCTGATTGACGAAAACGGCAAACCTCTTCGGGGACGGGGCTGGTATGAAGAGCCCCCCTTTAGCGGAAATGTAATTCTCCCCGACAGCACCCACAGGCTTAACACTGTCGCCAACAACACAATCGGTGCCGCCTTTCTGTACCGTTCAGGGGCAGCAGCCATTCTTGGCGGATATTCCCGGTACAAGTTTCTGCTGGAGGATTATGACTGGTTTATGCGTATGAACAGTCTTTTGACTATAAAGCATACCTTGCATAAAAAGCCAATTTATGAATATCGTATACACGAGGATTCCCTTACCGCAAAGGACAGGGAGCTTGGCATAACAGCTTCCCGTCCTGCTCTTATGGAGCTTGACAGGCACAGAAGAAAATTTTACACAAAAACTCTCTCCTTTTATTCAGACGGAGAAGATAAAAAAACAGAGGCTCTTCTCTCTGCCCGTGGCCGCAGAATATATTCCGCCTCTATGGCAGACAAACTTGCCTCGTCCATGAATATTTTTTACATAAACTTCGGCAATGTTGCCCCCAGCTGGGAAGCCCCCGAGGGCGTCCCAAGATTTCTTGTGTCGGATTCCTGTATTGACGGAATTTACGGCTACGACGTTCTGTTGTGCAAAAACAGCGCTTCCCTTGAAAATCACAGAGATTGGCTTTGTCCTGCCGACAGCCGTGCCATGGCATCTTTTATTTTTCTTCGGGCAAAAAATGATATTATGTATTCCTTTGAGAAAAAATTCTACGGCAAGCAGGGGTAAACGCCTCCCTTTAAAACCCCTACGGCACAAACAAGCCCTCCTCTTTGAGGAGGGTGGCACGCAAAGCGTGACGGGAGGAGTTTGCAAAATAATTTACACACTCCCACCGACAAACCTATCGGTTTGCCACCTCCCTCACAGAGGGAGGCTGTGCCAAATCCTGCAATTTTGTGTTATTACATAAAATTTCGTAGGGAACGGATTTATCCGTTCCGCAATGATTTATCCGTTCCGAGGCGGAATGCATAAATGCATTCCCTACAATGGGGTTTACACACAAATTGCTTTTTGTTGCGGGGGATCTTGCCCCTCCCCTACGGCGTAAATGAGCCCTCCTCTTTGAGGAGGGTGGCACGCAAAGCGTGACGGGAGGAGATTTCAAAATAATTTACACTCTCCCACCGACAAACCTACCGGTTTGCCACCTCCCTCACAGAGGGAGGCTATGCCGTCCCCTACAAGGTCTGTGCCTCTGAAAATTAAAAAAATACAACATCTTGTGTATGCCCCGAAAATACCCATATTTCGAGAAATTTTTTTAATTTCTTCTTGACATTGAAATAAATTTGTGATATTATATTAAGTACCTCTGAAAAGGGGTTTTATTTGTGTTGACAAAAGCCCTGCTTTTGAAATTGATGATAATGAGGTGAATTTTAATGCAAACAAAAATCACATTGGCATGCACAGAGTGCAAGCAGAGAAATTACGATACAACAAAGAACAAGCAAAATTGCCCCGACAGACTTGAGATGAACAAGTACTGCCGTTTCTGCAAGAAGCACACCTTGCATAAAGAAACCAAATAAGGTTGAGGAGTGGAAATTATGGATCAGGCAAAGCCTAACATTTTTACCAGAATGGTAAATTATTTTAAAGACGTTAAAGCCGAAATGAAGAAGGTAGTATGGCCTACTTTTGCAAAAGTAAAACTTAACACACTTACAGTTATTATATATGTTTGTGTTGTTGGTCTTGTTATCTGTGGTCTTGACTGGCTCTTTATGACATTGATGAAATTATTCTATTAAAACAGATAACATAGGAGGGAAGGGGATTTTTCCCGAATATTATGGCTTCAAAAGACGCAAAATGGTATGTTGCTCATACCTATTCGGGCTATGAAAACAAAGTCATGGCCGACATATTGAAAACCGTTGAGAACAGAAATATGTCTGATATTATTCAGGAAATCTGTGTCCCGATGGAAGAGGTTGTCGAAATGAAGGACAACCAGAAAAAAGTTGTTGAACGCAAAATTTTCCCCGGTTATGTCATGATAAAGATGGTTATGACCGATGAAAGCTGGTATATTGTAAGAAACTGCCGAGGGGTTACAGGCTTTGTAGGTCCCGGTTCCAAGCCGGTTCCTCTTACCGATACCGAGGTGGAGAATATGGGTCTTGAGCACAAGACTATCGAGCTTGATTTTGCGGTTGGCGACAACATCAGAGTTAAGTATGGTCCTCTTGAAGGCTTTGTAGGTGTTATCACCGAAATACAGCTTGACAAGAAGAAGATTCGTTCCAAGGTTTCTATGTTCGGCAGAGATACCGATGTAGAGCTTGAGTTCAACCAGATAGAAGCTCTGGTATAATTATTTTGTTACCCACACGGACGATTCCGTATATATATTCCGTCTATATGGCGGTCTGTGGGAGGGAGAACCACTTGGGGTTCCCCGATAATACCACGTTTGTGAAATGAGGAGGTGTATTCAAAATGGCACAGAAAATCACAGGTTACATTAAATTGCAAATCCCTGCCGGCAAAGCTACTCCGGCTCCCCCTGTTGGTCCGGCTCTCGGTCAGCACGGTGTAAACATTATGGATTTTACAAAGCAGTTTAATGAAAAAACTCAAAAGGATGCAGGTCTTATAATTCCGGTTGTAATTACTGTATATCAGGACCGTTCCTTTACTTTTGTCACCAAGACTCCCCCTGCTCCTGTTCTTATTAAAAAAGCTTGTAAGATTCAGAGCGGTAGCGGTGTTCCCAACAAGACAAAGGTTGCACAGCTCAGCAAAGCTGATTTGCAGGCTATTGCAGAGCAGAAAATGCCCGATCTTAACGCTGCTTCACTTGAGGCTGCTATGTCTATGATCGCAGGTACAGCCCGTTCTATGGGTGTTACTGTTGAGGAATAATCAACAGGTTCTAAAATAGTGGGAGGGGCGAGTATTTTCGTTCTGCAGAACCACAGTAGGAGGATTTCAAATTGAAGAAAGGTAAAAAGTATCAAGACAGCGTAAAGCTTCTTGAAAAAGGTAAGTTATACGACACCGCTGAAGCTTTGGATTTGGTTTGCAAAACAGCAACCGCAAAGTTTGACGAAACCGTTGAACTCCACGTTAAGCTCGGTGTTGACTCAAGACACGCTGACCAGCAGGTTAGAGGTGCTGTTGTACTTCCTAACGGTACTGGTAAAGATGTTCGTGTTTTGGTTTTTGCGCGTGAGGGCAAGGCTGATGAAGCTAAAGCTGCAGGCGCAGATTTCGTTGGTGCAGAAGAACTTGCACAGAAAATTCAGACAGAGAACTGGTTTGATTTTGATGTTGTTGTTGCAACCCCTGATATGATGGGTGTTGTTGGTAGAATCGGTAGAATCCTTGGTCCTAAAGGTCTTATGCCAAACCCCAAGGCCGGTACTGTTACTCCTGATGTTGCTAAAGCAATCGCTGATATCAAGTCAGGTAAAATTGAGTATCGTCTTGACAAGAGCAACATTATTCACTGTCCCATTGGAAAAGCTTCCTTTGGCGGCGAGAAGCTCTCTGCTAACTTTGACGCTTTGATGAATGCAATTATCAAAGCAAAGCCAGCTGCTGCAAAGGGTCAGTATTTAAGATCCGTTACCATTGCATCTACAATGGGCCCCGGTATCAAGATTAACCCCAACAAGATTGGCTAAATTTTAATTTAAAGAAAAAATAACTAAATATAATGTTCCGCAGACAGCAGGTGGCTATGCCATAAATCCTGCCGAGGAGATATGTAAATTATTTTGCAATCAGTCCCCGAATGTCTGCAGGCTTTCGGGGATTTTCACTGGCTCTGCCAATGAATTTCCATAGCGGAATTAAAAGGCAGAAAGGAGGATATAACATTGCCAAGTCAAAAAGTATTAGAAAGCAAAAAGGCGATAGTTGAACAGCTCAAAGAAAGATTTCAAAATGCACAGGCAGGTGTTCTCGCAGACTACAGAGGTCTTACTGTTGAACAGGACACTTCTCTCCGCGTAAAGTTAAGAGAAGCAGGCGTTGAATACACTGTTGTAAAGAACAATCTTGTTCGTTTTGCAGCAAATGATTTAGGTCTTTCCGAGCTTGATAGTGTTCTTCACGGACCCACAGCTATTGCAACAAGTGCAACAGATGTTATTGCACCTGCTAAAGTTTTAGTAGATTTTGCAAAAGAAAACGAAACTCTTGAAATCAAGGGCGGTTTCATTGACGGAAAGGTTGTTTCTATTGATGAAATCAAGACTTATGCTTCTATTCCTTCAAAGGAAGTTCTTATTTCAAAGATGCTCGGTTCCTTGCAGTCACCAATCTCTGCTTTGGCTCGTACATTGCAGGCTATTGTTGACGAAGAAGCTGTTCCCGGTGCAAAGGCTGCAGAAGAGGCTGCTCCCGTAGAGGAAGCTGCACCTGCAGAAGAGGCTGCACCCGCAGAAGAAGCTGCACCCGCAGAAGAAGCTGCACCCGCAGAAGAAGCTGCACCCGCAGAAGAAGCTGCAACAGAAGAATAATTCTTCTGATTATTAAAAACTAATTTTAAAACAAAGAAAAATTTTATTAAAATGGAGGAAAATAAAATGG
Source organism: Clostridia bacterium (assembly GCA_017436135.1). Next base: position 5,380 of record JAFSDQ010000024.1, read on the forward strand.
CTGATGTAACAAAGATTCTTGACGAAATAAAAGAATTAACATTACTCGAAGTAAATGATTTGGTAAAGGCACTCGAAGAGGAGTTTGGCGTATCTGCTGCTGCTCCCGTTATGGTTGCTGGCGCTGCTGCTGCAGGCGCTGCTGCTGCTGAAGAAAAGAGCGACTTTGATGTAGTTCTCGCTTCTGCAGGTGACCAGAAGATTAAGGTTATCAAGGTTGTAAGAGAAATCACAGGTCTTGGCCTTGCTGAAGCAAAGGCAGTTGTTGACGGTGCTCCTAAAACAATTAAGGAAGCTGTTGCAAAAGAAGAGGCTGAAGAAATGAAAGCTAAACTCGAAGAAGTTGGCGCAACAATCGAACTTAAATAAGTTTAATCAACAATTAAAAAGCCCGCGTTTTAAACGCGGGTTTTTTGTTGTTTGCGCAAGAAAGATTTTTGAGGACGGAGTGGATGAATTGCTCTCTTTGCAAAAGCGTTGCTTTGAATAATTGCCCACAGCCCATAATTCCGCCTGCCAAGCCTCGGCGGCAGTGTAGCAACGCTTTTGCAAAATACAATTATTTATCTTCATTATCTATAACCTTTTGTTCTGCCTGAATTTGTATTTCTTTGAGCATCTCAATTACATCTGTTATGGCATTAAACAGATTAAAATACAATTCCTTATAGTCCATATTAAATTTTCTCCTTTCGTTTGAAATAAAGGAGTTTACGTAAATTCCAATTAAAAAAGCGCCCCAACCGAGATTGGTGCGCCGAAAAACGCAAATCCCGGTTGTTGTCACACAAACCTATAGCCGAAGGGTCCTTTTTAAACCACGGTGGAATTCGCGTTTTTACCAAATTCAATGTGATTTAAAAAGGGCATAAGTACCCCGTGGATAAATATAATAACTAAAGGTTTATGTGACAAACATATAATACCATATTTTTCCAATTTTGTAAAGAGATTTTTTATCATTTTGAAAAATTTTTTAACGGAATTCACAAATGCATTTTCGGGAGGGGCAAGCCCCTCCCCTACGATGGTTTCGTTGTCACATAGAAAATTAGAAAAATTTTCTATAAAAACACCCTTTGCAAAAAAGCAAAGGGCATTGTTCTTATTTTTTATTCTTCCTCAAAATCTTCCTTGCCGACTCCGCAAAGAGGACAAACATAATCCTCGGGTACATCTTCCCATAAGGTACCAGGCTCTATTCCGCTTTCCTCGTCGCCGATTTCCTCGTCATAGATAAATCCGCATACTGTGCATACATATTTCATAATCTTTTCTTCCTTTCTTTTATCTTATATAGTTTGTTTTAATTTTTTTCTCTGCAGGTAAATGTTCGATTCCGTTTTTCCTGGCAAAATCAATGGCCTTTATAAGCCATGCCATATTTCTTCCAAGAATACGCATTGTCTGTATTCCCTCTTCATCCTGAAGAACCTCCTCGGGAGTGCTTCCATGAACCATATTCCAGTAATTTGAGGAAACAACAGGCATATTAAGTATAGAAAAATACTTATTAAGCTGGTCAAAGGCAACAGATGCGCCGCCACGTCTGCAGCTTACAACAGCCGCACCCGGCTTAAACGCCATGGCGCTGCCCCCGGCATAAGAAACCCTGTCCATAAATGATGTTACTGCACCGCTTGCCGATGCATAATGTACAGGAGAACCAATAACCAAGCCATCTGCTTCTTTCATCTTTTCTATAAAATCATTTACACCGTCACTTCCAAAGGCACAGCCCTTGCCTGTCTTTCCGCAGGCACCGCAGCCAATACATCCTTGAATGGGGTTTTTCCCAATATTTACGATTTCTGTTTTAATATCGTTTTTCTCTAATTCTTCTGCCACAGTCTTAAGAGCAGTATATGTACATTTTTCCCCTCTTGGACTTCCGTTTAAAAGCAAAACCTTCATATCTCTCCGTCCTTTCTATATATATTATAT
>JAFSDQ010000025.1 GCA_017436135.1 Clostridia bacterium
AAAAATTTTTAATGATTAAAAAATAAGAAGTGGCTCAAACGCAGTGTTTGAGCCACTTTGTATGGCAGGGGCAGTAGGACTTGAACCCACGGCACTCGGTTTTGGAGACCGATGCTCTACCAACTGAGCTATACCCCTAAAAAGCAAATATTAAGTTTTATTGAGTTACCATACGAACATAGGGACACGGCTTTGGAGACCGTTATTCTACCAACTGAACTATACCCCTGTATTTACAACTGTTACAGTGTACCACATTATTTTGGGTTTGTCAAGAGTTTTACTTATAATTTTCCAAGAAATATCTTGACAAGATGGGATAACTGTGATATACTGCGGGAAATGAATATAGCAAAGGGGAGCTTGTAAACAGGCTGAGAGGAAATTGGGAATTTCGACCCTGGAACCTGATGTGGGTAATGCCAACGTAGGAAGTGCGAGGAAGCATATCTGCATTTTGTAGGTATGTTTTTATTTTTGCCTGCAAAAGAGATATCAACTGAATTTGCACCCGATGTATCAGTAATATTCATTTAAAATATTTTTAAAGGGGTGCTTTTTATGAAAAAGACGAGAAAATTAACAGAAATTGCGGTTGCAATAGCATTGGCGGTTGTATGCAGCTTTATCAAGGTATGGGAAATGCCCCAGGGCGGGTCCATTGCTTTGACTATGATACCTATTCTGCTTATTGCATTCCGTTGCGGTACAGCCGCAGGGATTATTACAGGAGCCGTGTACGGCCTTTTGTCCATGGCGATTGCAGGGGTTGTTTATCATCCCATGTCAATACTTCTTGACTATGTATTGGCTTTTGGATTGCTTGGCCTGGCAGGGCTTTTTCCTAAAAAAATTGGCGGAATCATTGCAGGAACCTGTGTGGGTGTAGGCGGCAGATTTATAAGCTCTCTTTTAAGCGGAGCGGTGTTGTTTGCGTCTTATGCCCCCGAGGGTCAGAACCCATGGGTTTATTCCCTTGTGTATCAGGCAACCTATATGATACCGGAGCTTATAATATCCGTTCTGGTCTTGTTGCTTTTATTTTTGAAAGCAAGAAAAATTTTTGAGTGCTAAAGCAAGGTGCTTCCCAAAAGGAAGCACCTTTTTTTACATAGAACAACCGGACAGATTACGAAGAGCCATTTTTGCCATCTTTTTTGCCCGCTTTAGGGTGCGGCGGTCAAGCATGGCAACTCCCATGCCTATTACGGCACCTGCAAAAAGCCCTGTGGAAAACTTAATCATAGCAGCAGTATCTCCTTTTTATAATTTTTAGTTTACAGAATTAGTATTCGTAAATGACATATAAAAATTCAGCAAAAATACTAACAAATATTAACAAAAAACTTAAAAATATCTTGACTATAAAGGGATTTTGTTGTATCATCTAATATAATAGTCTTTTTATATCCAAAATCGTGAATTTGCTGTGATTAAACAGATTATTTAATATATATAAGGGAGAGAGTGAAATGGCAAAAGTAATTCCTTTTTGCGGAATGCGCTATAATACCGGGATGTTTTCAAATCTTGACGATGTTACTGCGCCACCGTATGACATTATTCCTAAAGAAGAGCAAATAAAGCTTTTTAATAAGAATGACAACAACATAATCCGTGTGGATTTTGGTTTGGAGTATGATACAGACACAGATACAGAAAATCGTTATACAAGAGGGGGAGCCATGCTTCAAAAATGGATTGAGGAGCAGGTTCTTATCCGGGAAGACAAACCGGCTTTTTATGTGTATGAACAGTTATTTTCTTTAGGGGACGGAGACGCAAGCCACTCCCTGAAGGGTATCTTATCCCTGGTAGAGCTTCGGGAATTTGCCGACAAGGTTGTTTTACCTCACGAATTTACCATATCCAAGGCAAAAACTGACAGACTTAATCTTATGAGAGCAACAGGCGCGAACACAAGCCCCATATACTCTTTATATCTTGACGAGGAAGAGACGATTGCAAGACTGATTGAGGAGAGCAGCGATGAGGCTCCTGACATTACATTCGAGTCGTCCGAGGGAATAACCCAGAACATCTGGATTGTAAAGGATGAAGAGATAACACAAAAGATAACAGAGCTGTTTGGAAATAAGCAGTTATTCATAGCCGACGGTCATCACAGATACGAAACCGCTCTCAACTACAGACGGGAAAGACACCAGGCAGAGGGTACACCTGTGGGAAGTGCAGACTATGATTATATTCTTATGATGCTTGTGTCTATGTCAAACAGCGGTTTGTTTGTATTTCCTACTCACAGACTTGTAAAGGATATAGAAAACTTTGACGAAACTGCTCTTATCGGCTCTTTGACAGAGGAGTTTGCGGCATCAAAGATATATTTTACAGAGGGTGATTATGCCTCAATTATAACAGACAGACTTGCAAACACAGTTGATGAAAAACTGTTTGCTCTGTATACCGGCGGAAATTATTATTATTTGTTAAAGCTCAAGGATACAAAATATATGGATGAAGTAATACATGATATGTCAGATGCATATAAGCAACTTGACGTAAGCGTGTTACACAAGCTTATCCTTGAAAAACAGCTTGGTATTGATGAAGAAAATATGAAGAGTCAGAAAAATCTCGTTTATATGAGAGAGGCGGCAGACGCTGTAAAAGCAGTTAAGGACGGATTGTATCAATGTGCATTTTTAATCAATCCTACAAAAATTTCAGAGATAAAGGAAATTGCTTTGGCAAACGAAAAAATGCCGCAGAAATCCACCTATTTCTGGCCGAAGCTTGTGACAGGACTTGTAATAAACAAGTTTCAGGACTGATATTTGAGCCGTAAAAAACGGTTTTAGTACGAAAGGACATGATAAGTAATGAAAATCGCAATAATGGGTTTTGGCGTTGTAGGCAGCGGTGTTGGTGAGATTATCTCCACATCACCCGATTCTCTGAAAAAGAGGTGCGGAGAAGAGGTAGAAATTGTAAAAATTCTTGATTTAAGGGACTTTCCTGACAGTAAGTTTGATTGCTTTACCAAGGATTTTAACGAAATTTTAAATGACAAAGAAATAGGGGTTGTAGTAGAGGTAATGGGCGGAACAAAGCCGGCTTATGAATTTACTAAACAGCTTCTTTTATCCGGCAAGCATGTTGTTACTTCTAATAAGGAACTCGTTGCGAAGCATGGAACGGAGCTTTTGCAGATTGCAAAGGATATGAATGTAAACTATCTGTTTGAGGCAAGTGTCGGGGGCGGTATACCGATTATAAGACCTCTGTATTCCAGCCTTATTGCCAACGAGCTTACAGACGTTATAGGAATATTGAATGGTACAACCAACTATATTCTGACCCAGATGATAAAAGAGGGGGCAAGCTTCGAGGATGCCCTGAAAGGCGCCCAGGAAAAAGGCTATGCAGAAAAAGACCCCACCGCTGATGTGGAGGGCTTTGACACCTGCCGTAAAATAGCTATTCTTGCATCTCTCGCCTTTGGCAAATATGTTAACAGCGAGGATATAAGCACAGAGGGAATCACCAAAATTACTCTTGAAGACGTGGCGTATGCCGCAGAGTTTGGGGGAGTAATTAAGCTTGTTGGTATGGCATCCCGGGGAGATAACGGTGTATATGCAGGGGTTTGCCCTGTGATTCTTAAAAAAGAACATCCTCTTGCCGGAATAGATGATGTGTTCAATGGAATACTTATTAAAGGGGAGGCCCTGGGTGATGTTATGTTCTATGGCAGAGGCGCAGGCTCACTTCCTACAGCAAGTGCGGTTGTTTCTGATGTAATTGATATTGTAAAGCACAAGGATAAACACATTATTCTTGGTTGGTCAGAAGGTACAGCCGGGTACCTTAAGGCTATAGATGATAAGAGGTTCAGATTCTATGTTCGTCTTTCGGGTAATGCAGCAGATTCTGCTTTCTTTAAAGAGGGCTTTAATGTGATAACTCTTGACGGCGAAAAATATGAAAACGAATTTGCTATATTCACTCCTGAAATGACAGGTGATGAATTTGAAGCCTTTAAGGCAAAAGAACTTTCAACACATAATATCATGGGCTGTATAAGGCTGGTGATGGATTGATGGTTAAAATCAAGGTTCCCGCAACGAGTGCCAATATTGGCTCGGGCTTTGACAGTCTTGGCGTTGCCCTTACCCTGTACAATTATGTAAGTGCAGAGGAAACCGACGGCGGGCTTGCTATTGATATAACCGACAAAACATCGGAGTTTTTGCCCAGGGATGAAAGAAATCTTGTATATCGGTCAATGAAGACGTTGTTTGACAGGGTTTCCTATACACCGAAGGGGTTGCATCTTGTGCTTGAAAATAACATTATGGTAACTCGCGGTCTTGGTAGCAGCAGCGCAGGAATTGTAGGCGGTCTTATGGCAGCAAACGAAATCAGCGGTGCAAATTTGCCAAAGGAAGAGCTTTTGAAAATGGCGGCGGAAATAGAGGGTCATCCTGATAATGTTGCCCCTGCCATACTTGGAGGACTTACTGTAAATGTCTGGGACCGAAACAGTATTAAGTATGTAAAAACAGATGTGCCTGACGATTTGCGGTTTGCGGCTTTTGTGCCTGATTTCTTTTTGCAGACAAAGAAATCAAGGGCTGTTTTGCCTAAAAGTGTTTCCCTTCGGGATGCAGTTTTCAATACAGGCAGATGCGCCTTGCTTATCTCAAGCATAATGACAGGAAAATACGAAAATATACGCACAGCTGTAGGCGACAGACTGCAGCAGAGATTCAGAAAAAAACTTATACCTCACATTGACGATATTTTTGCTAAAGCGTATGAGCAAAAGGCGTTGGGGGTATATATAAGCGGTGCAGGACCTACTGTTATCGCAATGATAGAAAAAAGTAATACAACGTTTGAAAAAAAGCTTTCAGGCTTTTTGACAGGAAAAATGGGAGCATGGAGTTTACACATGCTCGATGCCGACAATGTCGGCGCTGTTGTTTGTAAATAAGAGTGTTATATTTTATGAATATGGAGGGATAGAAAGTGGCACTTATAGTACAAAAGTTTGGCGGAAGCTCCGTTGCTGATGCCGCAAAGGTCAATAATGTTGCAAACCGTGTGGTTGAAACAGCCCGCAACGGCAATCAGGTTGTGGTTGTTGTGTCGGCGCAGGGTGACACGACAGATGATTTAATCGAAAAGGCCGTAGAGATTAACCCTAACGGCTCAAAGAGAGAGATGGATATGCTGCTTGCCAGCGGAGAGCAGATTTCTATTGCACTTTTAGCAATGGCAATAGAAAAGCTTCATCATCCTGTTGTATCTCTTACAGGATGGCAGGCAGGATTTTTAACAAATGCTACATCAGGCAATGCAAGAATTGACAGAATTGATACTGAAAGATTAAAGGCAGAGCTTGACCGCAAAAATATTGTTATTGTTGCAGGCTTCCAGGGCATAAATAAGTATGATGACATTACAACCCTGGGAAGAGGCGGAAGCGATACTTCAGCAGTTGCTCTTGCAGCGGCTCTTCATGCAGACAAGTGTGAGATTTATACGGATGTTGATGGTGTTTATACCGCTGACCCGAGAATTGTGCCGGATGCAAAGAAGCTTCATGAAATCACCTATGATGAAATGCTTGAGCTTGCAAGCCTTGGTGCAAATGTGTTGCACAATCGCTCGGTTGAGATGGCGAAGAAATACAATGTTAAGCTTGAAGTAAAATCAAGCTTCCAGAAGATTGAGGGAACAGTAGTTAAGGAGGTAACTGATATGGAAAAAATGTTAATAAGAGGCGTAACCCGTGATAATGATGTTGCAAGAATTGCTGTTATAGGCGTAGAAGATACACCGGGAATAGCGTTTAAAATTTTCTCTGCTCTTGCAAAGGAAGGTATAAATGTTGATATGATTCTTCAGTCTGTTGGCAGAGAAGGCTCAAAGGATATTGCATTCACAGTAACAAAGGCAAACAGAGAAAAGACACTTGCTGTAATCGAAGACCTTAAGGGAACACTTTCCTACAGCGAAGTAAACTGCCGTGACAATTTGAGCAAGGTATCAATTGTTGGCGCAGGAATGGTTGCAAATCCGGGAGTTGCAGCAAAGATGTTTGAAGCACTTTTTGCAGCAGACATAAATATACACATGATTGCTACATCAGAAATTAAGGTATCTGTTCTTATCAATGTGGCAAATGCAGAGCATGCCGTACAGGTTATTCACGATAAGTTCAATGTATAATTAAAACAAATTCTAAAAGCACCCGAAAGGGTGCTTTTTTTATGCCATTTTTAAGGGTGTGGCACTATATGACACTAAAACACAGGATATATTATAAGAGCAGACGAAATTAACATTTCAAAGGGGAAAAGCATATTATGAATGAACAGGAAATTTATGAAAGAGTAACAGCAGCGGAGCAATCCATTAAATCTGCCCATCACAGACTTGACGAAATGGCAGAGAGCAACAAGAGCATATCAGAAATTCTTGTGGAGATGCGGTACATGAGGCGTGATTTAAACGAGCTGATAGAGAGGGTAAGCCTTGTAGAGGGCAGACCCGGGCGAAGATATGATGTGATAATCAATGGAGCAATAACAGCGGCGATTGCAACTATTATAAGTATTTTAATATAACTACATAACAAAAGAGAAAGGGAGATTTTATGAAAATTTCAGCAGGAACACTTGCGAGGACGGCTTGTCTTTTTCTTGCTCTTGTAAATCAATTACTGATAATGGCAGGAAAGGAGATTTTGCCTTTTGAAGAAAATCAGGTGTACGAAACGATAAGCGCCATATTTACCACTATATGCGGTCTTGTGGCTTGGTGGAAAAACAACAGCTATACAACAGCTGCAATAAAGGCAGACGTCGAGATGAAAAAATTCAGACAGGAGGGAAAGAAATGCGAATAGGAATAAATTGCGGTCATACTGTGGCGGGCACCGTAGGAAGCGGCGCTACAGGCTTTTTGTCAGAAAGTGATGAAACCAGGGCTGTAGGATATGCTCTGATAGAAAAATTAAGAGAGCGAGGGATAGAGGTTATAGATTGTACCAATGACCGTGCTGACTCGGTTCTTGAGAATTTAAGAAAAATTTGCGAGCTTGCAAACGCACAACCTCTTGATATGTTTTTATCTATTCATTTCAACGCAGGAGGCGGCAGAGGCAGCGAGGCTTACACCTATGATGGCGAGGACAGGGCTGATGCAGGGAAAATTCTGACTTCTCTTGAGGGGTTGGGCTTTAGAAACCGTGGGATAAAGGACGGCTCGGGGCTTTATGTAATAAGAAACACAATTGCTCCTGCCGCTCTTCTGGAGGTATGCTTTGTGGACAACAGAGATGATGCAGAGCTTTACAGAGAGGTTGGTACAGAGCAGATTGCAGAAGCAATTTGCAGAGCAATAACCGGAAATGAGGAGGGGTTAACAATGAGTCAATACGAAGAAATAAAAGCCTTGCTTGAGGTTCAAGCAAATGAAATCAGGGCAATAGCCCAGACGGTTGCAGAATTGAGCAATCCAATGATATATAATTTTATTGATGACAATATGCCTGTCTGGGCAAGACCAACCATAGAAAAATTGGTAAGCAAAGGGTATCTTCAGGGTGATGATAACGGACTTGGACTGACAGATGAAATGCTTCGGATTTTTGTGGTAAATGACAGAGCAGGACTTTATGATTAAAAATTACGGCGAGTGCTTCCCTTATGGGGCACTCGCCGTTTTATATAATTTTCAGCTAACTATTCTGCTTGAGATTTTAAAAATAAAATTGCACCCGCAAGACAGATTTCTGCCTCGGATATATCAATTTCGGGAATCAAAGTATCACAAGAAAAGGTTATTTTTTGATTTTGAGGAATTATAAGCTCAAACTCGGCACCCCCAAAGCGGGAGGGAACATATGCAATACTTCCATTCATTTCGGTTGCCGCCTTTTTGCATACAGATAAGCCAAGACCCTTTAATTCGAAGCTGTTGTCTGCAGAAGAATAAGTCTTCAGGTCAGGCTTATTTTCATAAGCAGAAAACATGGTTTTACGTACAGATGGAGAAATGCCCCTGCCGTTATCCTTTACAGAAATTACAAAATCCTTATCCCGTTTGAAAGCACGGACAGTGATGACCTTTTGCTTGTAATTGTTATGAATAATTGCATTCGATATCAGATTATATAAAATCAGATTTGTGCGGCGCAAATCAAAAACAGTGCCCTTTAGTGTACTGTCACAGTTAACAATAATTTCTATGCTGTGTCCCGCTGTAAGCTTGAGAATATGCCGAACAAGAGCATTGAGATATTGCTCGGGATTATATGTAGCAAGCATAAGAGAAGAAACCGAATCAGGCTCTCCGTAAAGCTCTGCAATGTTTCTTATACGGGAATATGCATTTTGTTCCTGCATATAAACAAGGTACAGATTCTCCACCTGCTCGGGCAGAAGATTGTTGTTGTACATCATTCCCTGGAGAGTAACAGTTGTGCGTGAAAGCATTTTTTCAGTAACCCACTGTGCCAGCCGCACAGGGCTTGCAGGGGTAAGAGATATGTTGTTACTTTGAGTATTTGTTTCCAAGGGTCACACCTCTTTTGTTGAGATTTATTTAATGCCGCATGCTTTGGCATAGGCTTCCAATATTTCTTCGGCTCCAATGCTCTGCTGTGGGGTCATTTTTGATAAAAGCTTGTTAAGCGGTGTCTCCGCACGGGAGAGCGTACCGAACAAGATATAATCTGCATCTGTTTCAAGCACACGGCAAATCGCCATAAGTGCAGAGATGGATATGCCGTGCAGACCTCTCTCGATATCGCTTATATGCTGTGCGGTAACATCTATCTGTTCTGCAAGATATTCCTGCGTATATTTTTTATTTATACGTGCCTTTTTAATCCTTGCCCCAATAGGTTCATAATCATATTCTTTAATTTTCATTTTCTGCACCTCGGTTTTAGTATAATGAAAAATTATTTTTGCCTGGGGGGAGTCGGGTCATCTGTGCGACCTAAAATATAGTCGGTGCTTGTGTTGTATAAATCTGCAAGAGCAATTAGAATATCTGTAGGAATATCCCGATATCCAAGCTCGTATCTTGAATATTGTGCCTGCTTCATACCAAGCTTTTCTGCAAGGACTCTTTGACTTAAATCGTGATCGTCACGCAAATCCCGAATCCGTTTGTAATAATTAGTTTTTATAATAATCACCCTAAACTAATAAATTTAAAATTTTGATGCCAAAGAAAGGGCTTCATCAATATGAGGGCAGAAATGGTCTGCACCCACAGCATCATAAAAGCCTGCTTTTTTCATAGCCTCAAGGGGTTGCGGATTAACATGTGAAAATACAAGCTCTACGCCTCGTTTATCGCACTTTTGCCGAAGTGTTTCAAGAGAATTCATGGCGGTTGCATCAATAGCGGGAACCCCTCTCATTCTCAACACAAGGCATTTTGTGAAATCCTTAAGTGTAATGTCGAGAATTTTATCTGCTGCACCAAAGAACATAGGTCCGCTTATTTCATAAACACGAACATTTTTCGGCACAACCTTTAAATCTATACTGTCCCTGTCATCTTCTTCGTCAACATACTTCCAGCCAACAACAGCAGTTTCTTCACTCATACGCTTCATAAACAGCATTGCGGCGAGTATCATTCCTACCTCAATTGCAATTACAAGGTCGAAAAGAACGGTCAGCACAAAGGTTACAACCAAAACAATTATATCACTCTTTGGTGCTGATTTTATAATAGATACAAACTTACGCCATTCACTCATATTATATGCAACCATAAACAGAATTGCCGCAATTGCCGGCATAGGGATAAGACCTGCATAGGGCATCAAAAACAGCAGGACAAGCAACAATGTTACCGCATGAACCATACCTGCAATTGGCGTTCTTCCTCCGTTTTTTGCGTTTGCGGCAGTTCTTGCAATTGCTCCTGTTGCGGGAATTCCTCCAAAGAAAACAGATGCAATGTTTCCCATTCCCTGGGCTACAAGCTCCGCATTTGAATTATGGCGTGAATTAACCATACTGTCTGCTACAACACAGGACAAAAGGGACTCTATTGCCGCAAGAATTGCAATTGTGAATGCATCGGGAAAAACGCTCATCATTTTTGAAAGACTGAAATTCATCCCTGAAAAATCCACAGAGGGAAGTCCTGCAGGGATTTTGTACAGCTCCCCTATAGTATACACTCCATCGTCAAGTCCCGGTACCAATTTTACCAAAGCCGCACCTACTACAACGGCGATAAGGGACGGGGGAATGCGTTTTTCAAACTTCGGATAAATTATCAGTATAGAGAGGCAGACCAAACCAACCAAAAGCGCTTCCCAGCTAAAGGTTGAAAAGGCTTCTATGTTTGCCTCTATTTTTTCAAGGGTTTCTATGGGCTTTACACCGTCTGCGTAGGTAAGTCCCAAAAAGTCCTTTATCTGACCTATCAAAATTGTAACTGCTATACCTGCCGTAAATCCTGTGGTAATGGTGTAGGGTATAAATTTAATAAGTGAACCCAGCCTGAATATGCCCATTAAAATAAGCATAATTCCCGCCATAATTGTAGCAAGAAACAGCCCGTCCATACCATGGGCTGCAACAATTCCTGCAACAATTGTTGCAAAAGCCGCAGTAGGACCCGCAATCTGTACCCGACTTCCCCCCAGAAAGGAAACAACAAAGCCTGCAGCAATTGCCGTATATACACCGCACGCCGGTTCAACCCCCGATGCCAGAGCAAGAGCTATGGATAAGGGGAGAGCAATAATGGCAACAATAATTCCGGCAATAACATCCTTTAATGCCTGCTCCTTTGTATATGTCTTAAGAGTTGAAAACAGTTTTGGCTTTAAATAGAAATTCTTCATATCATACCTCTTATGTAATAGTTTTTATGTTTTATTAAATACTCTTTTGTGCTGTGCAAATAACCCTCGCATAAAAATCTGCCAGCCACAGGGAATTACTTATTCTTTGCCCTTGATTTATAAACATTATATTTATTTCTGCAAGGGGGCGAACAAAATTCAGCCTTTGGGTTTTTGGTATAAAAGGGCAGTCCGCAGTGCTTGCACACCCCGATTGTCCGCTCTTTTCCGCAAAGGAGAAGAGTATAGGCAAGCTCAATTGAAGCAGACAGACTTTTTGTTTGCCATTCGATATACTTTGTCCCATTATCAACCTTTACAACGGCAGAAACAGGGTCTGTTTCAAGAATAAATTCAGGCTCCGACGGATAGGGAGTTTTTGATGCCTCTGCAAAATGCAGATAAAGCATCTGTGCATCCTCTGCAAAGGAATATACATTAAGAGCTTTTGAAGATGGCAGAGGAAAACCGTATTTTTTTACAAATTCAAATACCGTATCCTTTGCATCGTAGCCCTTATCTGTAACATAGCCTATGTAGAGATAGTCCAGCACTATCTCTGCGGGATTGTCAAAGGGACAGTAGGAGGTTTTGCCCGAATCAGGAATGGGGTAAATTACGGTTTTTCCCTTTTCTTCTCCCATGGTATATTTGTTAAATTTTTCTGCATTTAAGCACTTATCGTTAAAGCTTTTTCTCATAATAATCTCCTTCGTATCAGTCAGATACAGTAATCATTTTTTCCTGTAATTTTTTAAGCTGTGCCTTTTCGTCGTCTGTCAATGTACGGGTTTGAAGACCTTTTATAATCATAGTTGCATCCTCAATGTCGCCGTTTTCAATAAGCTCCTTTGCATCACGAAGATTGTTTGCAACCTCTTCTCTTTCCGTTTCATAATCATATTCAGGAATCTCATCTTCAGCGTTGTCGCTTGTATCTGGCTGATTCTCTTCCTCCTCCACCCTTGCGGCGGGAATATCATTTAAATCAGCATTGCTTTTGTTTTTCCTGCCACAGGCTGTCATGGACAAAAGCATAAATAAACATAAAAGTAAAGCAATAATTTTCTTCATTAAAAGTCACCCTTTCTGTATTATTAGAATACTTAAAAATGTATTACAATCAGTATAACATAATACGGGGAAATTCGCAAGAGTTTTGTTTTTGAAAAAACATAAGAATAAAGAAAAAAATCAGTCTGCAAAATACAAAAAAATAGGAATTGTGAACAAAAATTAAAATACCCCCTGAAAAATTTAAAGAAAGTCTTTACTAAATAGCAAAAATAGGATATACTATAATAATTAAAGGAGAATTTTTATGGGTTTTATCAAAATGATTAAAGACGAAATAAATATTGTGTTTGAGCGTGACCCGGCGGCAAGGTCGAGAGCACAGGTTTTCTGGCTTTATCCCGGGGTTCGTGCCATTATAAATTATCGAATTGCCCATTCTCTTGATAAGAAAGGGCACCACTTTATTGCGGATTGGATTTCCAAGCATACAAGGCGCAAAACGGGAATTGAAATTCATCCCTCGGCACAAATCGGCAAGGGCGTTTTCATTGACCACGGAATGGGCGTTGTAATTGGTGAAACGGCAATAGTTGGTGATTATTGTACTATTTATCAAGGGGTTACCCTTGGGGGTACAGGTAAAGATAAGGGAAAGCGTCACCCAACCATTGGCAACAATGTTACCATCGGCAGCGGGGCAAAGGTGTTGGGGCCATTTACTGTGGGTGACAACAGTAAGATTGCCGCAAACGCAGTTGTACTCAGCGAAATTCCCCCCAACAGCACTTGCGTAGGCGTTCCTGCACATATTGTAAAGTTGGGTAACAAGAGGGTCGCTCCTGCATCTGCTATAAAACCCAGCCCCGACCTTGACCAGATACACATTCCTGACCCGATTTCTATGGAACTTTGCAGTATCAGAGCTGAATTAAATAAACTCAAAAAAAGTTTGGAGGACGAAAACAATGATTGATGATAAGCTTTATTTGTACAATACTTTGAGTCGCAGCAAACAGAAGTTTGTTCCCATTGTACCGGGGGAGGTAAAAATGTACTCCTGCGGACCTACAGTTTATAACTTCTTCCATATTGGCAACGCAAGACCCTTTATAATATTTGATACCCTTCGCCGTTTTCTTGAATACAAGGGCTATGATGTAAAGTTTGTTCAAAACTTTACAGATGTTGACGACAAGATGATAAACAAGGCAAACGAGCTTGGCATTACTGTTAAAGAGCTTGCTGACCAGTATATCGGAGAGTATTTTACTGATTCCAAAGGTCTTGGTATAAGGGAGGCAACTGTCCATCCCAGAGCTACAGAAAATATTGATGCTATAATAGAAATTGTATCAAACCTTGAAGAGAATGGTTATGCCTATAATGTAGACGGAAATGTTTACTACAGAACAAAGAAGTTTAAAGAATACGGCAAGCTCTCTCATCAACCTCTGGAGGATTTGGAGAGCGGTGCCAGAATTGATATAAATGAGGACAAGGAAGACCCCCTTGATTTCGCTCTCTGGAAGAAACAAAAAGAGGGTGAGCCTGCCTGGGAGAGCCCATGGGGGCTTGGCAGACCCGGCTGGCACATAGAGTGCAGCGCCATGGCAAACAGATATCTTGGCAAATCCATAGATATTCACAGCGGCGGTCAGGACTTGATTTTCCCTCACCACGAAAACGAGATTGCTCAAAGTGAGGCGGCGAACTGCTGTTCCTTTGCAAATTATTGGCTCCATAACGGATATATCAATGTAGACAATCGCAAGATGTCAAAATCTCTTGGCAATTTCTTTACTGTTCGTGATGTTGCAAAGGAATTTGATTATGAGGTTATTCGTTTCTTTATGCTGTCGGCTCACTATCGCAGTCCCATTAACTTCAGCAAGGATTTAATGGAGGCTTCAAAGTCAGCCCTTGGCAGAATTTATACCTGTCTGGAAACTCTTGATTTCCTTGCACAGGCAGATAATGACAAGACGATGACAGAGGAAGAAAAGCAGGTTATGGCAGGAATTGACGGACATAAAGAAAAATTTATGGATGCAATGAATGATGACCTTAACACAGCAGATGCAATTTCTGCTATATTTGAGCTTGTAGCCGATGTAAACAAGATAATTACAAGCAACCCTCCAAAGGAGCTTTGTGTTGCTTGCGCAGAAGCAATAAGAGAGCTTGGCTCTGTACTTGGTATTCTTGGCAAGGGCGGAGAGAGCGTATCAGAGGACGTTCAGGCTATACTTGCAGAGCGTGCAGAGGCAAGGCTTGAAAAAAACTGGGCAAAGTCTGACCAGCTTCGTGATAAGCTTCGTGATATGGGTTATGTGGTAAAGGATACACCACAGGGACAACAGTTAACAAAGGTATAAAATCGAAAATATGGAAAATACTAATCAGGAAGCGGTAATTATGGAGGCAAAGCCACAGAGCAAAAATCCCAATCAATATTCAGCCTTGACCCTTGCCTATCTCGGGGACTGCGTATATGAAATGTATGTACGCAGTCGTCTTGTGGCAGACGGAAATCATAAGGTAAACGACCTCCATAGAGCTGCAACAAAGTATGTTTGTGCCTCGGCACAAGCGGAATTTTATCATAAAATAGAGAGCTTTCTGACCGAAGAAGAGGCGAGTGCCTTTCACAGAGGCAGAAATGCAAAGTCACATCCCCCTAAAAATGCTGATGTAATTGACTATAAGCTTGCAACAGGAGTGGAAACACTTCTTGGACATCTTTATATAAAGGGAGATGTTGCGAGAATTTCAAAGCTTATGACGCATCTTTTTAAATAGGACAAGCTCTTTCTGTACATATTTTAATCGGAGGATGAATATGGGCAGAAGATTTAAAAAAGCAGAAGAAATTCTTTTAATTACTCTTGGGGCAGCCCTGATTGGATGTGCCCTTTCGGTTTTCCTTGTACCCTTTAAAATTGCTCCGGGAGGCGTAAGCGGCGTTGCAGCCGTTCTTCATCACCTTACAGGGATAAGGGTCAGCACTCTTTTGATGTTTATAAATGTGCCTATCTTTATTCTCGGTCTTATGCACTTTGACAAAAGCTTTTTGTTTCGCTCAATATACGGGACAGCAGTGCTTTCTTTATCTGCAGAGCTTTTTTCAAGAATTGTGTTGCCTACAGAGGATATGTTTTTCGCAAGCGTCTTCGGGGGTGTGGTAATAGGAGCGGGAATTGCACTTGTTCTTAAATCAGGAGGGTCAACAGGGGGAACGGATATTCTTGTGCTTATTTGCAGAAAGTTTTTGCCTAATCTTTCTGTGGGAAACCTGTTTCTTTTAATAGACGGTTTTATAATTCTCCTTGCAGGAGCAACCCTTGGAGGATGGGAGATTGTTCTCTATTCCTCCGCCACATTATTTATAAGCACCTATATAACCGATGCTGTTTTAGAGGGAGCCTCCTTTGCAAGAATGGTATATATAATATCCCCAAAAAATGAAGAGATTACAAAACAGATTTATTCTGAAATGAATCGTGGAGTAACAGGGCTTAAATCTGCATCAATGTATACAGGGGAAGAAAGACAAATTCTTCTTTGTGTAATCAGGAGGTTTGAGCTTCCCCGACTTAAGGAGCTTGTTTATGAAGTAGATGACAAGGCGTTTGTTATAATCTCTGATGCAAAAGAAGTTTTAGGCAACGGTTTTGACCGAAGTCTTGAAAATAAAAAATAAAATGGAGGGAAATTCACAATGAATTTGGAAAAAGTGAAAGAGCTTAAGCTTCACGCAGCAAATGTGAGAAAAATGGCACTTGAAGCTGTGTACAGCGCAGGCGCAGGGCATCCGGGCGGTTCTATGTCCGTTGCGGATATTCTTACATATCTTTATATGGTAGAAATGAATGTTGACCCTACCAACCCAAAAGACCCGGACCGTGACAGATTTGTTTTATCAAAAGGGCATTGTTCTCCCGCACTTTATGGGGTGCTGGCAGAGAGAGGGTTTATTCCCAAGGAGGACATTAAAACCTTCAGGCATATAGACAGCTATCTTCAGGGACACCCTGAAATGAACAAGGTCAGCGGGGTTGATATGTCAACAGGCTCCCTTGGACAGGGCATTAGTGCCGCTTGCGGAATGGCAAAGAGCGCAAAGCTTGACAACAAGGACTATCGGGTATATGTTGCCCTGGGTGATGGGGAAAGCGAAGAGGGTCAGGTTTGGGAGGCTGCAATGTTTGCGGCACATTATGAGCTTGATAACCTTACTGTTTTTCTTGACTACAACGGCTTGCAGATTGACGGCGACATAAAAGAGGTTATGAATCCAACTCCATTTGACAAAAAGTTTGAAGCCTTTAACTGGCATGTTATAAAAATAGATGCTCATGATTTTCAGCAGATAGAGGCCGCTGTACAGGAGGCAAAAGCCACAAAGGGCAAGCCTACCCTTATTCTTGCAGCCAGTGTAAAGGGCAAGGGTATTTCCTATATGGAAAACAAGGCAGAATGGCACGGAACTGCTCCCAATAAAGAAGAATACGAGCAGGGAATAAAAGAGCTTGACGCATACATAAAGGAAATTGGAGGTGAAGCATAATGACATATCCGGTAGGAGAAAAGGTTGCAACAAGAATTGCATACGGAAACGCACTTGCAGAGTTTGGTGCAGACGAGAGGATAGTTGTTTTGGATGCTGACCTTTCAAAGTCCACCAAAACCGATGCTTTTAAAAAGGTTTACCCTGACAGATTTATAAATATGGGTATTGCAGAGGGCAATATGATGGCAGTTGCCGCAGGTATGGCTTCTTGCGGGAAGATAGTTTTTGCAAGCTCCTTTGCAATGTTTGCAGCAGGCAGAGCCTTTGAGCAAATAAGAAACTCTATAGGTTATCCTCATCTTAACGTAAAAATCGGTGCTACCCACGCAGGACTGTCTGTTGGTGAAGACGGCGCTACCCACCAATGTCTGGAGGATATAGGTGTTATGCGTACTATCCCGGGAATGGTTATATTAAACCCTGCAGATGCGGCAGAGGCAAGACTTGCCGTAAAAGCGGCAATTGACTATAACGGTCCCGTATATCTCCGCTTTGGAAGATTGGCTGTACCTACTATTTTTGGAGATGATTACAAGTTTGAAATCGGCAAAGGTGTACAGCTTGCAGATGGCGATGACGTAACCCTGATTGGTACAGGACTTATGGTTCCCGAGGTGCTTGAGGCAAAAAAAGCTCTTGCAGAGCAAGGAATAAGTGCGAGAGTAATAAACATTGCCACAATCAAGCCCATTGATAAGGATATAATAATAAAAGCGGCAAAAGAAACAGGTGCTATAGTTACTGCAGAAGAGCATAACATAATAGGCGGTCTTGGTTCTGCGGTTGCAGAGGTTCTTGTGGAGAACTGCCCTGTTCCTATGCAGAGAGTAGGCAGCTGTGATGAATTCGGAAGAAGCGGTAAACCCCAGCCTCTTCTTGAAATGTACGGACTCGATGTAAAAACAATCGTAGAAAAAGCGAAGATAGCAATTTCTCAAAAAAGATAAGATATCGGCGGATTTTCCCAGGAAAATCCGTCGTTTGTTTTGTATAAATTTTTCCAATTTGCTCATAATACCTACAGAGGTGATATGAGTGAGTGTAAAAAAGAAAAAGAAACCCGCGGTGTTTGAACCTAAAAATTTTATTGTTGTAGCAATAGGAGCAATTTTTGTAATTCTTGTTGCAATGACAATGAGAATGGTGATGCCAAAGGAAAAGGAAAACAGCAGTTTTGATAAGGAAGTATGGCAATCTTCAGCAGCGGAGGCAACCTTGGAAAATACTTCAGAGGAACCAAAGGAAGATGACAACGGGCTTGTTGCCGTAAATCCCCCCGAGGCTGTGCCCACTACAGCTGCGGCTGTGCCAAAGGAAGCAGAGAGTAAAGCTACAGATAATTCTGCAAGCTCGGGTTATATTCCACCTGTAGGAGGTGCTGTAACAGCGGATTATTCAGGGGAAGAGCTTGTGTATTCAATAACCATGCAGGATTGGAGAACCCATAACGGAATTGATTTTGCCGCAGAGGAGGGGCTTGACATTCTCTCTGTAGCAGACGGAACTGTAGAAGCGGTAACAGAGTCAGGCTTAATGGGAAAAACCGTTATTATTCTTCACAGCGGAGGAGTCAGGAGCATATATTCCAATTTATCCAATGCAGATATAGTAAAAGCAGGGGACAGCGTTATGCAAGGCTCTGTTATTGGAAAAGCAGGGAGTACCGCCGCTGCGGAGGTTTCAGAACCCCCTCATATTCATTTTGAAATGAGTCTTAATGAAGAACCTGTAAATCCTCACGATTATATTAAAATTGAGTAAATAAAAGCTCTTTAAAACAGATAAAACGACCCCAAAAGCTAACCTTTTGGGGTCGTTTGTTATACGGAACTGTTTCTATAAATGATATTCTTAATCTTCCTTATAGCATGTAAAGATTTCTTCTATTCTTTCCTTATCCTTATTTTTGGTAAACGCACTTATCAGCGGAACTATTACAAGAGAAAGCGCCATTGCAGCAACACCCATTTCAGGAGATTTTGCAGCAGCTGCCGAGAATCCTGAATTAAGTGAAATAACCAGGGTCGAAATACCTATTGTTAAAAGTCCTGACAGTATGCCGGCATAAGCTCCGATTTTTGTAATCTTCTTTGAGAAAAGTCCCCAAATGTAGGGGCCGATAAAGCAACCTGATACAAGTCCCCACGAGAAAGACATAAGGCTTACAATAATCGGAATGTTTTGTGTCGCAAATATAAACGAACACGCAACGAAAGTAAGACAAAAAAGTCTTGTAAGAAGCATCTGGGTTTCAGGCTTTGTTTCTTTCTTTCTGATAGACGGGATAAGGTCAACAGCCACCGCTGATGCAGAGGTCAAAACAACTGACTGAAGCGTTGACATTGATGCCGAAAGAAGAAGAATCATAATAATTGCCAAAAGAATAATACCAAGAGTTTCGCCCCCTAAAACCTCCATAAGAAGTGTGGGGATAACCGAATCAATACCGCCTTCAGGAAGAACTCCCCCAAGGACAAGTCTTGATGTGGAACCGATAAGATAAGCCCCGCAACCAATAACTATACAGAAAATTGTAGAAATAATTGTTCCTCTTTTAATTGCGGCTGTATCCTTGATTGCATAGAATTTGCCAATCATTTGAGGAAGACCCCAGGTACCAAAGCTTGTAAGCATAATATTAAAGCAAAGAAATTTGAAAGAAGAACCGCCAAAAATGCTTGTCAGCTGTTTGCCTGTAACGGGGTTGGGGTCATTGGGCAGGGACTGAAAATTTTTCAAGTTTTCAACAAGTCCCGAAAGTCCGCCGACTGCATCGTGTCCCACCACAGCACAAATAAGGCATACAACACCTACAATCATAACAACCCCTTGAACAAGGTCTGTATATGCAGTTGCGATATATCCCCCTGCAACAAGGTAAACAGCCGTAAGACAGGCAATAAGCAGCATCCATATCCAGGTTTCAACCCCCGGGAATATGGCGTTGAAGAGAGAACCAAGTCCTTTATAGACTGCGGCAGAATAAGGTACAAGAAATACAAAAATAATAACCGCCGCAAGGATTTTCATACCCTTTGAAGCATATCTTTTTTCAAAATAGTCAGGCATTGTTCTGGCATCAAGCTTTTTTGTCATTTTTCTTGTTCTGTTTGCAAACAAAAGCCAGGAAAGCAGACATCCCAGGACTGCATTGCCAATACCAATCCAGATACAGCCAATACCGATATTCCACCCATGTTGCCCTGCGTAACCTACAAATACTACTGCAGAAAA
This sequence comes from Clostridia bacterium, assembly GCA_017436135.1. Next base: position 19,677 of record JAFSDQ010000025.1, read on the forward strand.
ATATGTAGTACCATAAGCAAATGCAGTGGACCATGCGCCGATTTTTCTTCCTCCAATGAGAAATCCATCAAGGGTTTTTGATTTGCCGTAACTGATACAACCAATCAAAACCATTGCCAACGCATAAATACAAATAGCGATGATAGTGTAAAGTTGTGCGTTTTGCATTTTGTTTTTCCTCCCTTTCATAATGCAAAGGAGAAAACAAAAAAATCCTCTGCATCAGTAATTGATACAGAGGACGAAAATACGATTTCCGTGGTACCACCTCAATTCGCCGCATTCTCACGGATGCAGCCTTATCAGGTACTAACATACCCAAGTTCTATAACGGGAACTCCCGTTGCAGCCTACTTAAACAAGTCTGTTCGGTGCACTGCTCGCAGGATGTATTCAAATTGGATATCCCCATTGCCTCGCACCACCCGGCAACTCTCTCAAAGGTTTTCTCCAACCCTACTTGTTCCTGCTCAAACGCATTTATTTTCCAATTGTCTAAATCATTCTACTACTTTTCTTCAAAAAAGTCAATAGTTTTTAGAAATTTTACAAAACACGGATTAAAGTTTTCTTTTAGAACTGTATCTGTCTTTTCTTTACAGTTGCTTCCACAAGTCCGTTTTGCATTTCTATTCACGCCTGTCGCTATTTTAAATGATTATCTGAACCTATCTAAATCTATATTTTTTTCAAACACTCTTATTAAAATAACGCCAAGAACAAGCCCTGCAATCCCCTGAATGCCATTTGCAGGAATATTTACAATAGAGGGACCAAAGCCGTATAAAAAGCCTTCAAATACAAAGTATCCCAAAATCATAACTACCTCGGCTGCCCCTCCGCTTATTATTCTTCCGCTGATTCCCGCACCTCTTTTTTCAAGAATTTTAAATCCATAAGATGCTACCAATGCCATTGCACCTTTGATAATAAAGGTGGCTGGTGCGTACATTACATATCCCGAAAACACATCCGCAAGAGCGGAGCCCATTCCTGCCGCAAAAAATCCGTACAAGGGGGACATCAGCCACCCCGACAACAGCACAATGCAATCGCCCAGGTTAAGATAACCCTTAAGGGGTGAAGGTATTTTTATAATCATGGTAGCAACACAACAGAGTGATGCCAGCAGTGATGCCATTACTATTTTTTGTGTTCTTGTTTTCATTCTTATCACCTTTCTTGTTCCTGTTTGGAAATTACTTATCTCAAGCTTATTTCTGTAATTTTTCCAGGTCGTTTTTGCGGATTTCAACTCTTCTTACCTTACCGCTGATTGTCTTTGGAAGCTCATCCACAAATTCAACAATTCTCGGATATTTGTAAGGAGCAGTATGTGTCTTAACATATTCCTGAATTTCTTTCTTAAGTTCCTCTGTACCCTCGTTGCCTTTAACAAGCACGATAGTAGCCTTTACAATCTGACCTCTTACCTCGTCGGGTACAGGGGTGATTGCACATTCCAAAACATAGGGAAGCTCCATGATAACGCTTTCAATCTCAAAGGGCCCGATACGATAGCCCGAGGATTTGATAACATCATCAATTCTGCCAACATACCAAAGGTATCCGTCTTCGTCCATGGTCGCCTGGTCCCCTGTGTGGTAATATCCGTCGTGCCATACCTCCTTTGTCTTTTCTTCGTCAAGGTAATAACCGATAAAGAGACCGCAAGGAATATCGTCCTTTACACGAATACAGATTTCTCCTGCATCGCCTGTTTTACATTCATTTCCGTCAGGGTCTAAAACAACTACATCATAAAGGGGACTTGGTCTGCCCATTGAACCGATTTTTGGAGTAGAACCAACAAAGTTTGCGATAGAAAGTGTTGTTTCCGTCTGACCGAAGCCTTCCATTATTGTAAGTCCTGTTGCTTTTTTGAACTGATTGAACACTTCAGGATTCAGTGCCTCACCTGCAGTTGTGGCATACTCGATAGAAGACAGGTCATACTTTGACAAATCCTCTTTGATAAAGAAACGATACATTGTAGGCGGTGCGCAGAAGGTTGTGATATGGTATTTTGCAAACATGGGTAATATATCTTCCGAATGGAATCTGTCAAAGTCATAAGTGAACTGTGCTGCTTCGCAGAGCCATTGTCCGTAGAGCTTACCCCAAAGAGCTTTACCCCAGCCTGTATCGGAGATTGTAAAGTGAAGTCCGTCAGGATTTACATTATGCCAGTGCTTTGCAGTAGGATAATGGCCGAGAGCATATTTGTATGAATGTGTTGCGATTCTCGGATATCCTGTTGTGCCTGATGTGAAGAGCATCAGCATTGGATCATTTCCGCAAGGAGTGTTTTCGGTGCGGTCAAAGTGTGTGCTGAAGCGTTCCATTTCAACATTGAAATCATTCCAGCCCTCTCGGCTTCCGCCTACCAGAATCTTAACCATTTCCGGGAACTCATTTGCAGCCTTTTCTGCCTCTGTTGCAACATCTCCGTCTGCTGTACATACAATTGCTTTTACCTTTGCAGCCTTGTATCTGTAGGCAAAATCATGCTCTACAAGCTGATTTGTTGCAGGAATTGCGATAGCACCGATTTTATGAAGTGCAAGCATGCTAAACCAGAACTGATAATGACGCTTGAGCACCAGCATTACTGTATCGCCTTTTTTAATGCCCAGAGATTCAAAGTAGTTCGCAGTTTTTGCTGAATATTTCTTCATATCGCTGAATGTGAAGCGTCTGTCTGTCTTGTCATTTGCTACCCACATCATAGCGAGTTTTTCAGGATTCTTTTCTGCAATAGCATCCACACAGTCAAATGCAAAGTTGAAGGAATCTGCATTTTTGAACTTAATGCCGTTGAATACTCCCTTTTCATCATAGGATGATTCAATAAATTTATCAGCAACTGTTTCTGCCATCTTCTTCTTTTTAGCAATCTTCTCTGCCAGAATAGGCGCCTCGGGATATTCCTCAGTAACTTTGCCGTCCTGGGGATTTAATACAACTGCGTGGAATTCACAGCCCTCTTCTGATACTGCAATCATACCATGAGGTATGATGCTGTTATAGAAGATAGAATCTCCCTCGTGGAGTATATCCACATGATTTCCAACCTGAACCTTAAGAGAACCCTTAACGATAACGTCAAATTCCTGACCATTGTGGGAATTTAGTTCAATAGGCTTATTTTGTTCACTTTCAAGATAAGGAAACTTAACTAAAAACGGCTCTGCCAGCTTTTCCTTAAATTTAGGTGCAAGGTTATTGTACTCTACACCGTGCTTCTTGACAATTTTAAGTCCCTCGCCTTTTCTTGTGACAGCAAATGAGGTAAGTGTTGTGCTTGTTCCCTCAAGCAAATCAACAACCTCAACACCGCACGCCTTTGCACATTTATAAATAAATGTAAAGCTGAAGTCTGTTTCGCCCTTTTCCAAGATTTCGTATTCCTCTGCCGATACACCTGTAAGCTTTGCCAGCTCCTCCTGTGTAAAACCTTTTGCTTCTCGCAGTTCCTTAATTCTTCCTGCAACCTCTCTCAAACTGTAATCCATTTTTTTGTCTCCTTTCATTTTGACAAATTCTGTATTTACTAATTTGAATAAAACAAAAAACCCGCCTCAAAAGAAACCTTTGAGACGAGTTTGATAACCCGCGGTACCACTCAAATTACGAAAACTTGTAAATTTCCGTCACTTACCGAGCTCCAACAAGCTCTTTGCCTTTACGCAGCATTACGGAAGGAGTCTACTTGGCATCTGCCTTTCGGTCCTCCGACTCAGAGGTGATAAGTCATTGGAAAGCTCCGCCATTGCCTCGCACCACCCGGCAACTCTCTTAAGGCTTCACAATCCGACCGTCCTCGTCGCAGTCTTTATTGTGATATTCAAATTTGTATTACATTATACTCCCATATTTTTATTTTGTCAAGTATTTTTTTATTTTTTTTTGCAATATATTTTTCTCCAATATAATCAGGCATTTAATAAAAATTCAACCGCCTCAAAATAACCCTTCAGCCCATGTCCTGCTATGGTTTTTACACATGCACTGCGGATGTAGCTTATCTGTCTGAAATCCTCTCTTTGGGAAACATCTGAAATATGAACCTCAACAGTTGGGATTTTTACTGCGTTTACAGCATCTAAAAGAGCAATGCTTGTATGGGTATATGCTCCCGGGTTTATAACTATTCCGTCTGCCTTTTCAAAATAAGCCTCCTGTATTTTATCCACCAGGTCCCCCTCGTGGTTTGATTGATAAAAAATCGGGGTGTACCCCTTTTCCTTTGCGTGTTCCTTAAGAGAGTCTATAAGGCTGTGGTAGCTTTCTGTTCCGTATTTATCAGGCTCCCTTATGCCAAGCATATTAAGATTAGGTCCGTTTATTATATAAATTTTCATTTTTCAAACTCTCCCATTACTGCATCTGAAACCGTAGCCACGTCCCCTGATGCATCAATTTTTTTATTTGCCGATTCTACATAGATGTCGTATCTTTCATTATACTTTTTTTCCAGAGCTTCGGCTGTAGCGGTAAGAGGTCTGTCCTCGGTTGGCAAAAGCAGTTCAAGGGGTCTGTCCAGAAAATATATTCTTCCGTTTTGGGACAAACAGCGGGTGTTTTCTTTATTCAACACCACTCCTCCGCCTGTAGCAATTACAACACCTGTTTCCTTTGACACCTCTGCTACAGCCTCCCTTTCCAAGCATCTGAAAGCTTCCTCCCCCTTTGTCTTAATAATTTCGGGTATTTTCGCTCCCGCATTCTGCTCTATAACCTCATCGGTATCATAAAAGCTTCTTCCAAGCCTTTTTGCAACCTCTTTTCCAATTGTGCTTTTTCCTGATGAGGGCATACCAATCAGCACAATATTTTCCTTTTGCTTTTTTATTTTACGAAAAACTGCATCTAACTTTCCCTCTTCATATTTTTTATCCAGGAAAATTTCCGACGCCAAAACCCCTTGAGCCACAAGCATATAAAGCCCTCCCTCGGCTTTTATTCCCCGTTTCTTTGCATCACTTATAAGACAGGTGTCAAGAGGGTTGTATACTGCATCAATCACTCCTGAAAGCTCCCGAAACTCTGTTATATCCACGGGGCTTTTAAAATTATTGGGGAACATTCCAAGAGGTGTGGTGTTTATTATAATCTCCACGTCCTTGTGCTTTTCGTATAATTCTTCGTAGGTTATAATATCATTCTTTTTTGTCCTTGAAACAATCAGAATTTCTTTTGCCGAAAGGGCTTCTGCAACAGCTTTGGCAGTTTTTGAGGTTCCCCCCGTGCCTAAAATTGCAACCTTTTTGCCTTTCAAATCAATCCCTGCATGGGCTATCAGCATACTCATCCCATAAAAATCCGTATTATAGCCGTAGAGTCTGCCGTCTTTGTTTACAATGGTGTTTACTGCCCCAATCGCCTTTGCCGCATGGTCAATATAATATAGATAGGGAATAACAGCCTCCTTATAAGGAATAGTTACATTTATCGCCCTGAAATCCCGGTTGGTCATAAATTCCTCAAGCTTATCCTTTGGAATTTCCTTAAGCTCGTATTCATAATCCGATATACTGTTATGTATCTCCTTTGAAAAGCTGTGTGCCAAAACCTCTCCTATACATCCGTATTTCATAACAATCCCCCTTTATGATTGAAGATAACTTCCCAGAAATATTAAATTATTGTTTCCCGATGCAAGCTCATCTAAAATATTGAGGGTTTCTTCTGCATAAATTGATGCCTCTAAATCAAAATAAAAAGAGAATTCAAAATCTCTCCCCGCAATTGGTCTTGATTCAAGCTTTGTAAGGTTGAGTCCTGCCAATGCAAAGCTGGAAATAGTCCTGTTCAGCGCCCCGGGTGTGTGGGGAAGATTCATTATAATACTTGTTCTGTCAGCCCCGGGATAAATCAAAAGCTCCTTTGTGATGCAGATAAATCTTGTAAAGTTACTGTCCGAATTTGCAATTTTGTCATTGAGAACAGAAAGTCCGTAAATCTCCGCACAATCAGGAGAAGAAATAGCTGCCGCATCTCTTCTTCCCGAATCCGCAACAAGCTTTGCCGCAACGGCAGTATTTTCACATACCGTCACCTTTATATCAGGATATTCCTTTAAAAATTCAGAGCATTGACCTATTGCCTGCTCGTGAGAAAAAATCTCTGTGATGTTTGAAAGCTCCGCTCCCTGATTTGCCATAAGGGCGTGGTTGATTTTCAGCTTAATGCTTTTTATAATATGAAAGTTGTAGTTTTTCATAAGGTCATAAACTGCAATTACTGTGCCGTGAATTGAGTTTTCAATGGGCAAAATTCCATAACTGCAAGCACCGCTTTCAACCGCCTTAAACACATCCTCAAAGGTTTTTACATACTTAATATCAGGGCTTTTAAAGAGTCTGTCGCAAGCAAGCTGTGAATACGCCCCCTCTATACCCTGACAGGCAACAGTTCCTGTTTGAGGGAAAATCCGGGGAGTCTTATCAAGAGCCGCTTTTATTTTCTTTGAGAGCTCTCCCTCGGCATTAGCGTTCCTTTTATTCTGGTAGCTTTTGCTCAAATCCATCAGGGTCTGAAACAACATTCTTGAATAATCCGCCATTTCATCCCCTGATTTTTCAGCCACTTTTTTCAAAATTTCTCTTTCCCTGCCCTTTTGCAATGTAGAAAGATTATTTTCTCTTTTGTAATCTGCCACCCTTGATGCCTTTTCCATTCTCTTTAAAAACAGCTCCAAAATCTCATCATCTATGGTATCTATATCTTTTCTTAATTCTTCTAATTCCATATTCTCTCTCCTCTATAACAAAAAGTCAGCTATAGCAATTGCCGATATTGCCTCAATGCAGGGCACAGCACGAACTGCAATACAGGGGTCATGTCTGCCTTTTGTAGAAAGGATCACATTTTCACCCTTTGAAAAGCTTATGCTTTGTTGCTCTATAGAAATTGACGGTGTGGGTTTAAATGCCGTCCTGAAAATAATGGGCATTCCCGTTGTTATACCCCCAAGTATTCCCCCGTGATTATTGGTTTTGGTTTTAACTGAATCAATATCCATATAAAACTCATCATTATTTTCAGAGCCTTTCATTTTAGTCGCCTCAAAGCCTGTACCAAACTCTATGCCCCGAACTCCCCCTATACCAAAAACTGCTTGAGCGAGAGAATTTTCAATTCCATCAAACAAGGGATTTCCAAAGCCAGGTTCTACACCATATATTCCGCATTCCACACATCCGCCAATGGAATCCCCCTCTTGTCTGACACCTATAATCAAATCCTGCATTTTCTCTCCTGCAGTATCCGAAAAAGCAGGGAAAGCTCCCGTTTTAATTTTATTCATCTGCTCTTTGTCAAGGGAAAGAGTGTTTATTTTCTCGTCATAAACATCGCCGACAGATGATAGATGTGCAACTATTTCCACACCTCTCCGCTTCAGAATTTGCATTAAAATTCCGCCAACAGCGCAAAGGGGAGCTGTCAATCTTCCCGAGAAATGTCCTCCGCCTCTCAAATCGCAAAAGCCTTTATATTTGGTATAGGCAGTAAAATCAGCGTGTCCCGGTCTTGGTATATCAACTTTATAATCCTCCGAGCGGGTATTCTCGTTTTTAATAATAAGACAAAGAGGAGCACCTGTTGTTACTCCATCCTTAACCCCCGATAAAATTTCAGGAATGTCAGCTTCCTTTCTTGGGGTGGAGTATTTGTTGTTTCCTCCCTGACGGCGTTTTAAAAAGCTTTGAAGCTCCCTAAAATCTATCTTCTCTCCACTTGGCAGATTATCTACCACTGCGCCGATTGCGTTTCCGTGGGATTCCCCGAAAATACTCACCTTTATTTTTTTACCTGTTTCAGATGACATCAAAAGCACCTCCAATTTTACTGAAATCCTCCATAAATGACGGATAGGATTTATCTATTGCCCTTGCATCCTTTAAAATAATATCTCTTTCACAAATTGCACTTGCCACATACGCCGACATTGCAATTCGGTGGTCGTTACAGCTATCTGCCGTTCCTCCCGTTAATTTTCCGGTTCCGTTTATAATCAGACTGTCCAACCTTTCTTCTGCACTTCCTCCAAGTCCCAGAATAAGCTCCCTTGTTGTTTTAATTCTGTCGCTTTCCTTTATTCTTAACCGCCCGGCGTTGTAAAGTGTTGATTTGCCTTTTGCTCCGCATGCTAAAATTGATAACACGGGGAACAAATCAGGGCATTGTGATACATCAAAATCAAAGGGCTTTATCTGGCTTTTTTCTACTATTATCTCGTTGTCTGAAGCTGAATATTTTACTCCCGCAAGGGATAAAACATCCAAAATCATTTTATCGCTTTGGCTGGAATTCAAATTGAGATTCTTTATTACAGTTCTTCCGCCCAATGCACCCAGGACCATAAAGAATGCTGAATTTGACCAGTCACCCTCAACTGTATATTCCTTTGGAGATATATAGTTGTCCCTTCCCCTTACAATAAATTCATTTTCATTTTTCTCTATATTTACCCCGAAGGCTCTCAAGGTATCAATAGTCATATTCACATAAGCAGAAGATTGCAGCTTTGATGTCAGCCGTACAACACTTCTTTCCTTTAAGAGAGGGAGCGCAAATAAAAGCCCCGATATAAATTGAGAGCTTACATTTCCCTCAATGTTGAATACTCCCGCTGTAGTTTTGCCCCATACCTCTATAGGGAGGTTGGCTGACGAAAAACTGTTTCCATGCTCCTTTAACACATCAACAATCAAACCCATTGGCCGCTCCGGCAATCTTCCCGAGCCGACAAAGGTTGCCCCCATACCCAAAGCTGATAAAACAGGAAGCAAAAATCTTAAGGTTGAACCGCTTTCGCCGCAGTCTAAAACAGGATTTTCCTTTAGCACATTTACAGGGGTTATTTCATACACATTACCCTTTTTATTAAAGTCTGCACCCATGCTTTTGATACAACCCAGGGTTGCCTCAATATCCTTTGAAATATGAGATATATGTATATTGGTTTTTTCATCAGCCAGGGCAGAGCAAATTATTGCCCTGTGGGCATCTGATTTTGAGGGAATTGCCCGTATTTCGCCAATTGGCTTTGTTGGCTTGATTTTTACCTGCATTTTAACACATCCTCTAATTCAGAAACGGCAACACTTTTAAGAACGCATTTTCCGATTTTTTCGGGGATAACAAGATTTATGGTATCTCCGTTTCTCTTTTTATCCTTTACCATAGCCTGTAAAAGCTCTTCATTTTCTACCTGAATACTTGTGGGGATGCCATTATTTTCAAGACACTTTATAATAGGCAAATATGTGTCCTCCTTGGACCATCCAAGGCAATCGCTGATTTTAGAGATAATAGCCATACCGATTCCTACCCCAATCCCGTGGGAGATTTTGAAATCAGTTGCTTTTTCGATTGCGTGGCCTATAGTATGCCCCAGATTTAAAAGCTGTCTTTGCCCTGTGTCAAATTCATCAACTGCCACGATTTCCGCCTTTATGGAAACGCATCTTTCTATAACACTTTCCAGGTCTATACTATTATTTTCCGAGAGCATATCAAACAGCTCCCTGTCGCAAATCACTCCATACTTAATGGCCTCCGAAACCCCTTCTGTGAAATTTTCCTTTGGCAGAGTTTCAAAGGTTTTGGTGTCGCACACAACAAGTCTTGGCTGATAAAAGGCTCCTGCAAGATTTTTGCCCGATTTCAGGTTTACCCCTGTTTTTCCGCCCACAGAAGAGTCGATTGCTGCTAAATAGGTGGTAGGAAGCTGAATAAAATCTATCCCCCGCAAATACGATGCCGCCGCAAAGCCCGACACATCTCCCACAATTCCTCCACCAAGGGCTACAACAAGGTCAGAGCGTGTCACGTTGTTCTCTGCCATAAACTCCAATATGCTGCATATCGTTTCCATCGTTTTATGCTTTTCTCCATGGGGAAACACAAACTTAAGGGCATTTAAACCTGCATCTTGGAGCAGCTCTAAAACTCTTTGAGAATACAGCTTGTCCACATTATCATCTGTTATGACAACCACTGTTTTTGCCTTTGACAGCTCTTTTATTTTATCGGGAACAATATCCAAAATATCGTTTCCTATAATAATTTCATAAGGTTTTTTTACTCCCTTAACCGTAACTTTTCTATTCATTGTCAAGCGCCTCTTTTATTTCTCTTCCCTGTTTAAGCAATTCCTTTAATTTGTCAGCCTCGCCCTTTTCAAGAGCTGTCTTATATTCAGCCAGATTGCAAATCAGGGTGCTTATTTCATTTATAAGATTGGTCTTGTTTTCCAGAAAAAGTTCTGTCCACATTGTTTCATTAAGGTATGCAACCCTTGTTAAATCCTTAAAGCTTCCCGCAGACAAGCCCTTGTGCTCCTTTGCGGTCTGACTTTTTACATAGGCATTGGAAAGCACATGGGCAAGCTGTGAGGTATACGCAATAATTCTGTCATGATCCTCTGCCGTTTTTACTGTTATTTTTCCAAAGCCGATTGACAGGAAGAATATTTTTATGTTCGCAAGGTCCTCTATTTTTACGCTGTCGTCAGGAGTCAAAATCATAGAAGCGTCTGCAAATATTTCAGCATTAGAATACTTGAAACCAATTTTCTCGATACCCGCCATAGGATGTCCGCCAACAAATATAAAGCCATACTTCTTTGCAATTTCAGGAATATTACTGCAAACCTTTTCCTTTACACCGCCGCAATCAATTACGTACGCACCGGGTTTAATAAGATGCCCGTATTTCTCAACTGTTGCAACGGTTGCCTCGGGGTATAATGCCAAAAGTATCATATCACATTCCCCGATATTTTCCTCTGTCAGCTCTTCGTTTATAGCTTCGATAATCTTTGCCTTTGTCACTATCTTTGGATCAATATCCATTCCCATAACATAATGCTCTGTGTTAAGTCTTATAGCCTTTGCCATAGAGCCGCCAATCAAACCGAGTCCTATAATTCCTATTTTCATTGTTTTACGCCTCTCCTTATACTAATTCTGCCAAATCATAAATCAACTTTTCGCTCTTTTCCCATCCAAGACACGGGTCTGTTATGGATTTACCATAGATACATTCCCCTATCTTTTGAGCGCCGTCTTCAATATAGCTTTCAATCATAAAGCCCTTGACAAGCTTTTTAATAGAGCTGTCGTGTCTTGCACTGTGCATAACATCCTTTGCAATACGGGTTTGCTGAAGGGGTTGCTTTCCTGAATTTGCGTGGTTTGTATCAATAATTACACCGGGATTTTCAAGCCCCGATTCACTATACAGAGCACATAAAAACTCTAAATCCTCATAGTGGTAATTTGGAAGCGACTGTCCGTGCTTGTTCACATACCCCCGAAGAATTGCATGAGCCAATGGGTTACCCTGGGAGTGTACCTCCCACCCGCGATAAATAAAGGTGTGCTTATGCTGTGCCGCTTTTATGGCATTCATCATAACCGACAAATCTCCGCTTGTAGGATTTTTCATTCCTACAGGAACAGAAATTCCGCTTGATGTCAGCCTGTGCTGTTGATTTTCAACACTTCTTGCGCCAATGGCAACATAGGCTAAAATATCGTCTAAATATCTGTAGTTTTCCGGATACAGCATCTCGTCTGCACAGGAAAAGCCTGTTTCCTTGATTGCCCTTATGTGCAAATCTCTTATCATCATAATACCCTTTAGCATATCGGGCTTTTCGTTTGGGTTGGGTTGATGCAGCATTCCCTTGTAGCCGTCGCCTGTGGTTCTTGGCTTGTTGGTATAAATGCGGGGAATGATAAAGATTTTATCCGAAACCTTTTCCTGCACCTTGCGAAGTCTTTCGATATAATCTATAACACTGTCCTCGTTATCTGCAGAGCAGGGACCGATTATCAGAATAAGCTTGTCGCTTTTCCCCTCAAAAATATCCGCTATTTCTTTCGCTCTTGCATCAATAATTTGCTTCATGTCCTGGGACAGGGGACACATCTCTTTAATTTCCATTGGAATTGGAAGCTTTCTTTCAAATAATAAATTCATAATATCTACTCCTTCACTTTTTATGTGCCTTGTTTAAGCTTTTCAGCAAAATAAAAAATCCGCAAGTCTTTGATTCAGCATCAAACATCTTTGCGGACTTCATTTTCACTTTGTAACTGCCGTCAAGTCAACGACTAACAAGCCATCGAGCTAACGGGTTTTTGCAAAGAATGAAAAACCGCAAAGATGGCTAAAATAAAATCGATTGTTATAAATATTGTAATTTGTCATCATATACGATTCTTCCTTTCCTCAATAATTGTTATATATTTTACACCCTTTTTTTTCATTTGTCAAGGGTTTTAAACACAAAATCTTAATTTTTTTGGATTTTCCTCATTATAGCTTTTAAAAGATAATTACAAACAGCAAAGGACCTCTGCAGTACAGAGGTCCCTTGTTTTAGTTATAGAAATTTATTTAATTAAATTGTAAACCATAACGGCTGCCTCTGCACGTGTTGCACAATTGAGAGGAGAGAACATATTGTTACCTGTTCCGTTTACAATTTTAGCAGCAGAAAGGGCAGCTACTGCCTCTGTTGCATAATCGCTTATGTCCGCAGAATCATCAAATGAAACCGCTTCACCCTTCGCCTCGGGCTTAAAGCCGCGATAAAGTATAACAGACATATCCTGTCTGGTTATAGGACTGTCGGGCGAGAAATTGTTGTTGTCGTCACCCATAACAAGACCTGCATTTGCGGCAGCTGCTACAAAGCCGGCATACCATGCGTCAGCGGGTACATCCCCGAAATTCGCATTGTCTGCATTTTGAACCTCTATTCCAAGGGCAACAACAAGAATTTTTACAAATTCTGCTCTTGTAATATTGGCATTGGGGTCAAAAATGTTTGCACTCTTGCCGTTTATAATTTTGTTGGCAGCGAGATAGTTTATAGCATTTCTTGCCCAGGGAACATCCGCAATGTCCGTAAAGCCTTCAGGCTTTGCTTCGGGCTGTACCTCGGGTGCTTCAGCGTCACCGTCAATAATGACAGCAGAGCCGCCTCCGCCGCCTCCGCCCCAGCCGCCGGAAGAGCCGCCATCATCACCGCTATTGATAGCTGCCAAAACCTTGGCATCAAAAGCACTTACAACATCTGCATAAGTTGCGTAATAGTTGTTGGCAATCTGTGCATAAATATTGCTCTGTCCGTCAACAGAAAGCTTTGACAGATTACGGGCGTTTACAGCAAACAGAGAGGGGAAATCTGTCATAATTGTATATGTGTTTGACAGATGCATAACCTCAATGGCAGAGAGAAGAATACTCTCGTTAATATATCCTCTCATCGCCTCAAGAGTTGAGGGATTTTCGTAAGCGGAAATTCTGCTTATAAATGTTGCGGAATCAGTTACATAATCTAAATACTTACTGATTTTATCCTCTTTTTCTGTTGTAGAAGCATCATCCTTGTCAAATTCCAATGCTTCATAATACTTATTAAACCAAAGCTCCTTTGTAGCCTTATCCTTTATGTTTACAAAGGAAGCATAAATCAACGCATTGTCTGAATTTTCCTTAAACTTTGTACAAGCCTCTGTTACCTTTGCCGCTTCCGTATCGTCTGTAACCGTCTCCGGAACAACATACTGACCTGCCTCTTTCATATACTTATCGTAAATGCCCTGTGCATCAGTGTCGAGAGCCTCAAACTCCGCCTTGGGAAGGCCAAACTCCAAAACCCTGGTTGCAACATGGTCATAAATACCGCTGCCGCCCCCTGAAATAAGAGTATTAAGAGTAGCAATAAATGCTCTCTTATCCCCAACGGAGAGGTACGAATAAGTGGGTGGAGTTGCCGTCAAGCCGCTTCCTGTAACAATAAAGCTATACACGCCGGTTGCGGCAGAATAAGGAAGCTTTACTTTGTCAAATTCAAAGCCAATATTTCCCTCTTCGTCAGCTTCTGTAACCGTCTGATAGCCCGCAATAAAGGTATCGCCATACTTTACAACAAGTGTAAGAGGAGTGTTGGCTACACCCTCTGTAACAGTACCGGCAACAGTAAAGCTGTCGTCTGCCATATCATATTCAGCAGTATATGCAAGAGTGCTTGCTGCAAAGGCAACAGGAACGGACAATGCAATAATTGCTAAAGCAATTACAATTGAAACAATTCTTTTCTTCATATAAAGTCTCAACCTTTCCGCCTGTACCCCCTTGGGTACAGGCAATTATTGTAGTTTGTCTGATAAAAATGTTTATAAATCGGGGTGATTATACTTAACAAGATGTACAAGAGCCTTTGTATAAACAAACATAGCAACCTTGTCACCCTTCTTCAAATCATCTTTAGAAACACCTATTGCCAGATTATCCCGTCCGTCAATATAATCATATCTTGCAATTCCGCCTGTAGGAATCTTACAATACTCTGTAACTTCCTCGCTGCTTGAATTAACATACTTAATCTTTATAAATTCGTCAAACTTTTCTTCAACAACGCCGTAAATATACTTAATATTCTGGTCTCTGTCTACACCGCCGTTATTTTTAAAGGGATTGTTTTCGGAAATAGCCGCTGTCATACCGCCTCTTGAATCTGCGCCATCGCAGAAGAATACAGCATCTATGCCTACCACGCCGTCTGTCTTACTGTTTCTGACAATAACCATATCTCCCTTGCGAAGAACCTGAAGCTTTGGCAATACAGCAGCAATGTTCTCTGCCTGAACTGTATATTTTATTTCAGCAGCCGCACTCGTAAGAACGATTGTTAAAATCTCGTCTCCCTCTTCTGTTATACCATACTGATATTCCTTGAAGAGCAAAGGATCACTGGAGCCTGTTGCTCCTGCTTTACCGTTCCAGATAATGTACTGAACAAGGTCGTAATCCTGCTCAAAGGAGTAAAGGTCACCGCTGAACTGGTCGGTAGTATAACCCGTAGCAACCGAGAAGGTAGTGGTATAAACCAGAGTTTCGGGGTCACCTGATGTCCAGAATTCAAATATTCCGGGATTTCCTGAATAGGGATATTTTGCAAGACCTGTGCTACTGTCAATAAACATAGATGTTCCCGTAACACGGTTTACATTGATAGGGCCGTCTGCCGTAAGTCTGCGAAGCACATCCTTTTCGTTGCCTGCGCCTGTTTTGCAGGTATCAAGCACGGTAATCTGTCCGTCAGCGTTGGTGTTGTAGCTTACAATGGTATGAATCGGCACATTGTCAAGACCCACAAAGTCGTCCTTACCGTCAACTGTTTCGTCAAATTCTGTACATCTTACACCATCAATGTAAGGCTTTTCTACAAGAGGAATTATAACCTCTTTGTTTTCCCTGGTAAACACCTTAACCTCCTGAACGGCATTGAAAACGCCGTTTGAGTTACCCTTGTATCCAATGAGAACCGCCACATTCTGCTGTGACTCCTTTGCAGGAGAATATGCAACAATGTCGTTGAAGCCGTTAATTGTAAACACCCCTGAAGCACCGATTGCAATGCTGCCCGGGTAACAGGGCGAAACAAGATATTTCTCTCCCTCGATAGTAACCCGTCCGTTGCTGTCAACAGCTGTAACCATACCCGTCACAGTATTACTTTCGATAATAGCCTTAATATAGGATTTACCCTTGCTGCTGTTTGAAGCATAAACTGTCAAAACAGTTCCTGCAGAAATGTTACGAATAGAACCCGCTTTTCCCTCCTTCATAATAATCGCATCATTATCTTTTGAAGAGAAGTTATAGCTTTTTCCGCTGTATTCATCCTGAACCATACCTGTCATACTGTCAATGCTCTTTGCAACAATATTTACATATTGATCAATTAAAACAACATGGTTTCCGCCATAGTTTTTGATGTAGGTAACAGCACCTCTGAACACTCCGCCTGTTAGGGTTTCAGCAAGAGGCTTGTCTATAGCCTTGTTGTTGTATACAAACTTGGTTGAAGCAGGGAAAGAAATTTCTTCTCTTTCGCCATCTTCATTCACATATACAAGACCGCTCTCTGTAATACTTGAAATGTTGATTCCCTTTGATGTATCATAAACCTCAACGGGAACACTGGTGTTTGGTCTTACACAAACAAGGACATTCTGATCTCCCTGCTTCTGGTAGTAATAATCAACCTCAAATCCAAGGTAGGAAGCCGCAGGAGTAGCACCTGCGCTAAATACTGTATCGTTGATAACTACATCCTTTGCCCCCTCTGCCCCCTCGGGGATAACAAGGCTTGTGTAAGGTGTGGCGGAAATAACTCCTGTACCCTTGTGAACATCACGGAAAACAGCCATTATGCCCGCTTCACGTCTGTACTTGACATCTCCGTCAGCGCCGATTGCCTCTACATCAAGATAGTCAGCATTGAGGACATTCTCTATAAGCACAGCAGCCTCGCCGCGGCGAAGATATTCCTCTCCTGACATACCCTTTATAATGCCCTCACGTCTTGCAACGGTGAGATAACCTGCAGGATATCCGCCCTCAAATTCAGCAAGCTTCTTAAACCCAAGTGCACGAAGTGACATAACAACTGCATCTGTAACTGTTATGTAATTATAAGGGTTAAAGAGCTTGTCATCAGGCATGGAAACAACGCCCATATCGCTCAAATAAGAAACCGCATTGTAAAGCTCCGGGTCTCTCTCTGCATTAACATCTGCAAAAGCAGCCTTTGTTGCAACATAGCTTCTGTCCGTCATAATGCGGAACATAGCCTTTGCATACTGTCCTCTTGTAACACCCAACTCGGGCTCATATCTTTTTTCAACAAATCCGTCAAGAATACCAAGCTGATAAATTGTATAAATAGGGAATTCATATTCGCTTCCTGCAATATCATCAAAAACTATGTCGCCTCTGTATTCAAAACCTTGAGCAGTAGCTGCAGCTGTTGTGCCCTCGCTTTCTACGAATACAATCTTAAACAGGTTTGACATTCCCGTTTCGTTTGTGATATACAAATCATGTACGCCCTTTATCTTCTTTGCAATATCAGTGTAAATCTCGGCAGGAGTTGCCCATCCCGAGTCAACAGCCTGAACCAGTGCGATAGGTGCTGAATTCGGGTCGTCAAGTCTGATTGAAATAGTACATCTTGCTGCATCAGCACCGCTGGATGCCGCAAAAACGCTGACAGCCTCTGCCCCTGCAGAACCAAAGTCAACCTTTTTAAATACAATTCTGGCTTTGCTGCCAACATTTCTGACAAAACCTCTGTCATCAGAAGTCATATTGTCAGCTTTGTTGGTAATTTCGTCATAATTTGGTATATTTATGCCTTCATAAGGGTTATGCGAACCGGCTGCTATGGCAGAAAAAGTACCAAAGCAAGTAATAATTAAAGTGATAATCAAAACCATAGCCGTCTTTTTAATCACAAAGCATC
>JAFSDQ010000026.1 GCA_017436135.1 Clostridia bacterium
AAAACTTTTTGAAATTATTATTATCAGCCTGTTAAAAATTATTCTGCATCAACGCCTTTTACATTGATTAAAAAAATGACATTGATAAAAATCAATGTCATATACTCCTTATTCTTTTGTGATTTTTTCCCTCATATAAAGAAGAATTTTCTTTTCAATTCTCGAAACCTGAACCTGGGATATGCCAAGCAGCTTTGCAATTTGTGCCTGGGTTTTTTGTTTATAATACCGCAAATACACTATTTGCTTATCCCTGTCACACAATTTTTGTATAATATCTTCAAGCAAAACCCGATTCAGCATTTCCCCTAAATCATCGGTTCTGCTCTCGATTCTGTCCACCAAGGCTCCTCCCTCATCATCAACTGTTGCATATATTGATTGAGGCATTCGTTGGGCATCAATTGCTGTAGAAAGCTCTGCGGAGGTTATCCCCAATTCATTGGCAATTTCTGTTAGAGTTGGCTCCTTTCCTGTTTTCTTTTGCTCCTGTTCCTTTATCCTGTTCGCTTTTGCAGCAATATCTTTGAGGCTTCTGCTGACTTTTATTATTCCGTCATCTCTGATAAACCTTTTTATCTCGCCTATTATCACAGGCACAGCATAGGTGGAAAACTGAACCCCATAATCTGAATTAAACTTTTCTACAGCCTGAATAAGTCCTATGCACCCAACCTGTATCAAATCTTCTGTATCAAATCCTCTGCCAATAAATCTTCTTACCACACTATGCACAAGCCCCATATTTTGTAATATCAGATTTTCTCTTGATTTTTCGTCACCCTTTGCCGCAAGCTCAAGTAATTCTGCATTGTCTGATGCATAGTTTTTAATCATTAAAAAGTTCTCCCACCTTTTTGGTCATAGTCACAACCGTACCTTCTCCAACTGTGGATTCAACCTGAAGAGTATCCATAAAGCTCTGCATTACCGTAAAGCCCATACCGCTTCTCTCCTCGTCATCTGTACCCGAATACAAGGGCTGCATAGCAAGAGCAATATCTTCAATTCCTCTGCCTTTATCTGTCACAACTACCTCTATGGTATTCCCTTTTATACTGCATTTCATTTCTACTATTCCCCTTGTCCCCGCATATCCGTGTACAATGGCATTTGTTACTGCTTCTGAAACAGCTGTTTTTATATCTGCAAGCTCCTCTACTGTAATATCAAGCTGTGTGGCAAAAGCACCTGCCGCCGCTCTTGCAAAGGCTTCGTTGCAGCTTTTCCCCGGAAACTCTATTTTTATGTAATTTTCCATCTATATTCGCCCCTTTCTATTCAATCTCAAGGATTTTGTTAAGTCCTGATACTTCCATAACCTTACTGACTTGAGGTTGAGGTCTTACAATAAGCATCTTCCCGCCCCGAGCCTTAATCAGCTTGTATCTGCCAAGCAACATTCCTATTCCAGAGCTATCCATAAATGATATCTCTGCAAAATCAAATACTAAATTATTGATAGAATGAAGGCT
Source organism: Clostridia bacterium (assembly GCA_017436135.1). The sequence continues at coordinate 1,476 of JAFSDQ010000026.1, forward strand.
TATCTCTTTATCAATTTTTTCTCTTATTTCTGTTGCACAACTCTGGTCAAGCTCTCCTTTTAGCTTAACCACAAGAGTTGACCCCAGATATTCAAGACGCATTTCCATATTCTTTCATCCTTTCTGCCAATAACGGCTGTTTTTTCATTTTAACATATTTCCGATATTTCCCACATTTTTTCGTACAACAAATACCAACAAAAAAGCCGAAGCGTTTTCACGCTTCGACTTTTTATTCTTCTTCAGAAAGCTTTTCCCATTCTTCAAAACATTCTTCGAGCTTTTTGTTGGCCTCCTCAAGCAGAAGTGACTTTTCTGTTGTCAGCTCAAAGCTTGTATAAACCGCCTCACTGGATAGCTCTGCCTCAAGCTGTGCACATTCCTCCTCAAGATAGGAAATCTCGTTTTCAAGCTCTTTTATTCTCTGCTTGCGCTTTACATCTGCTTTTCTTTGTTCCTTGCTTCTATAGCTGCTTTCGCTCTTTTGAACAGGCTTTTGGGGTTTATTCTCCTCTGCCTTTTTCTTGTTGAGCAAAACCCTTTCCTTATAATAATCATAGTTGCCGTCATAGACAACGGCACCGTCTTTGGTAATCTCTATTATCTTATCAGGAACACGATTGAGCAAATATCTGTCATGGGAAATAAAAATTACTGTCCCATCATATTCATCAAGAGCCCTGTCAAGAACCTCTTTTGAGTTTAGGTCAAGATGGTTTGTAGGCTCGTCAAGGAGGAGAACATTTGACTTTTCAAGCATTATAATACAAAGGGCAAGTCTTGCTCTCTCCCCACCGCTTATGACGCCCACAGGCTTATATACATCCTCTTTAGTGAGAAGTACATTCCCCAGCATACGCCTTATCTGTGCCTCGGGAATATGAGGAAATCTGTCCCACAGCTCGTCTATCGCCTGCCTGTTTTGGTCAAGGTTTAAATTCTCCTGCTCGTAATAGCTGATGCTTACATTCTTTCCCCATTCAACCTCTCCGTCATAATGAGGAATAAGCCCTTGTATCGTCTTAAAGAATGAGGATTTTCCTATACCATTATCACCGATAACGGCAATCTTTTCTCCCCGTTTTATCTCAAGGTTAATGTTTTTGCAAAGCTCTTTTCTTTCTTCGCCCACTGTAACCGTAAGATTTTTTACTGTAAGAACATCCTTGTATGGCTCCTTGGTTTTTTCAAACCGAAGCTTTATTTTTTTGTCATAGTGTTCAGGGTCTTCAAGAATTTCCATACTCTCAAGTATTTTAAGTCTTGACTTGGCACTTGCCGAGGTGGAGGCTCTTGCCATATTTTTGTCAACATAGGTCTGGAGCCTTGCAATTTCCTCTCTTTGTGCTTCGTATTCCTTGATACTGCGGACAAGCCGCTCTTCTTTCTGGATTTGGTATGCAGAATAATTTCCCTTATAATAATTAAGCCGACCTCGCTCCAGCTCAAATATATTATCTACGATTTTGTCAAGAAAATATCTGTCATGGGAAATAACAAAAATTGCCCCTTTGTAGTCACAAAGGTATTCTTCAAGCCAGCTCAAGGTTTTAAAATCAAGATGGTTTGTAGGCTCGTCAAGGACAAGCAGTTCAGGCTCCTCCAGCAAAAGCTTTGCTATTGCAAGCCTTGTCTTTTCCCCACCGCTTAAAATGTTTATGGGAGTATCAAGATCACGGTCCGAAAAGCCCATTCCGTTTAATACAGTTTTAATTTTTACTTCTACCCCATACCCGTCACGGCTGTCAAAATATGCTTGTTTTGCCCCGTAAGCCGCCGCAAGTCTGCGATATTCAGGGCTTTCGTGGTCAGAAAGTGCCGACATTTTCGCCTCAATATCCCGCATATCCCGCTCCGCCTCATAAACATCATCAAAGGCTTTGCGCATCTCAGCAATTATAGAGTTGTCCCTTTCAAGTCCCGAATTTTGCTTAAGCACGCCCAAACGAATATCATTTTTTATATAAAGCTCGCCCTCATCATTTTCAAGCTCACCCAAAAGCACCGATAAAAGGGTTGACTTTCCCGCCCCGTTTACACCAATTAAACCATAGCGGCACTTGTCCTCTATGGTCAGGGTTACATTTTTAAATATAAGATTGTCCGAAAAGCTTTTTCCTATATCGTGTGCTGAAATTAACATATCCTTTTATCTATCCTTTGTTGCAAGTATTTCTATTTTGTCTTTGGGATAAATAAGCTTTACAGCCAAAAGACTAAAGAACAAGCCCACAACTGCTCCCAAAACAGATGCAAGCTCTGCTTTAAACATAATATATCCCAAAACGGCACCTAAAATCATTACTATTACCGAAAGTCCATAGCCCAAAAACATATTTTTAAAGAAGCTTTTGTTCTGCATTAAAAGCCTTACCCTGTCACCTCTCTCAAGAGGCTCCGTATGTTTACATTCCACAATTATCGCATCAGTTGGGCAGCCCTTGCAGCTTACACAGTTTCCGCCGCAGGCAGACTCTCTGTCCACCCTGACCAAAACTCTGTCACCTTGTACCTCTGTAACATATCCTATCTGTTCCACTATTTTATATTCCTTTTCTGTTTATATTCCTCTGCCATATCAACCATTTCCCTTGCGGCACTTGAAGTAAGCTCTGTTACCATAACACCGCCGATAATTCTTGCAAGCTCGGTTATTCTTTCCTCGCCCTGTACCTGGGTTACAGTTGTTTCTGTGGTTTCTTCCTGTGTATTCTTTTCTATAAGATAATGATGGTCCGCCATTGCGGCTATCTGGGCAAGGTGCGTAATACACAAAATCTGTCTGTGTCTTGCAAGCATTCCCATCTTCTCTGCAATTTTCTGTGCCGCTCTTCCGCTGACCCCTGTATCAATCTCATCAAAAATCAAGGTTTCTACACTGTCACTATCAGACAAAACAGACTTCATGGCAAGCATAATCCTTGACATCTCGCCCCCTGATGCAATTTTGGAAAGGGGCTTTAACGCCTCCCCCGGATTTGCAGAAATCATAAATTCCACACTATCGCAGCCCTCTGCAGAAAATTTCAACTCACCGTTTTCGTCAAGAATCGGACTCACACTTGCAGAAAACCTCATTTTCTGCATATCAAGGTCGCAAAGCTCATTCATTACACTCTCTTGCAGGGCAAGGGCAGATGACATTCTTCTTTCTGTAAGCCTGTCCGCAATATCTGCAAGCTTTGCGGTTTCTGTCTTCAGCTTTTCTTCAAGCTCTGCCTTTTTTTCGTCACTTCTCTCAATATCAGAGAGTCTGCTTCTGGATACCTCGGCATATTCCAATATCTCTTCTATATTCTGTCCGTATTTGCGTTTAAGATTATATATAAGGCTGATTCTTGCTTCTATATCATCAAGCTCTGCCTGGCTGTAGTCAACACCATCAATATATGAGCGAAGCTCATGCATAACATCATCTGCGTCCGCCATAACAGACGCCATTGTTTCGCAATACTCATCAAGACGGGAATCAAACTCACGTACTGCTTCCAGATTTCGCAGTGCCTCGGCTATCCCGTCTACTGCGCCCCCGCTGCCATCGTCGCTTCCATACAAGGCATAATAAGCACAGCCTGCAGCCTCCGCAATTTGCTCTCCATTCTGCAAAAAGCTTCTTCTCTCTTGCAACTCTTCTTCTTCGCCTATCTTTAGTCTTGCACTGTCTATTTCCTCTACCTGAAACTTTAGAAGCTCTACTAATCTATCCTTTTCTCTCTCGTCGGTTTCAAGGCTTTCTAAATCATTTTTTATCTCTTTTACAATTCCATACTGCTCTTTATATTCTGATAAAAGACGCTGATTATCCCCATACTCATCAACAAATTTCAAGTGGGATTTTGGTGAGAGCAAGCTTTGGTTATCGTTCTGTCCATGAATGGTAAGAAGAAGTGCCCCCGCCTCTTTCACTACATTAAGGGGAGTAAGTCTGCCGTTTATATGACTCTTACTCTTTCCGTCAGGATAAAGCTTTCTGCTGATTACAATTGTAGAATCCTCACAATCAATGCCAAGGTCGCAGAGGGTGTCCATTATTTCCTTATTGTCCACCTCAAATGCCAAATCAACCGAGGCAAACTCCGCCCCTGTCCTTATAAGGTCACGGCTTCCTCTTCCCCCAAGAGCCATATCAATAGAATCAATAAGTATAGACTTACCCGCACCTGTTTCACCAGTCAATGCCTGAAAGCCTTCGTTAAATTCAATCGTAACCTCCTGGATTACCGCTATATTTTTTATATGAAGCTCCCGTAACATAGCAGCCCCTCCGTTTCCTTTAATCTGACAGCTTTTCTCTTAACACATCAAAGAAATTTCTGCTTATCGGCTTTATGAGCCTTGTCCTGTATTTTGATTTTGTAACCTTTATAAATTCCCCTTTTTCAAGAATACCAACACTCTCTCCGTCTACCATAATGGCAACATCAGAGCGACACTCCACAGACGGGCTTATCCATATTTCGTCATTCCCCGGCACAACCGTACTTCTCGCCTTAAGAGTATGAGGGCAAATAGGGGTAATTATCATTGCATCAAGGTCGGGATGAAGCACCGCACCCCCCGCTGACAGGGAATATGCCGTTGACCCTACCGCCGTTGCAACAATCAGACCATCTGCAGAATAAGAGCCAATGTTGGTACCATTTACCGCCACAGAAACATTTATCATCTTTGTTCCTGTGTTTGCTTTTACAACAATGTCGTTAAGGGCAAGAAATTTTGCCCCCTCTACCCCTTGCTTTACCACAACAGCCTCCACCATCATACAGCTTGTAGTGGTGTAATTTTCATTAAATAAATGGCTGAATACAGAATAATCTCCCTTTTCTGCCTGGGCAAGAAAACCGAGGTTTCCTAAATTTATACCCATAATCGGTACCCCATAAACCGCCGCTTGGGGTGCAACATTCAAAAGTGTTCCGTCACCGCCAAGAACAATTGCCATATCAGCATCCTTGAGTATTTGTGACAGTATTCCATATTCAACTCCTGCACAAAAAGCACCCTTATACTTTTGCTCTGCATAGACAGTTGCACCATATTCCAATAATATTTCTATAACCTTTTTCGTTTCTGCAAGCTTCTCATCCCGAAGCTCGTTAGGTATTACTACTATTCTTTTCACGGCAAAACCCCCGCTTTTTATATCTCGTTATGAGATTTATCTACTAATCCTTCTATATCAAGCTCTGCACAATCTCCTGTCTTTGATATGTACATAAGATATTCTATATTTCCTTCAGGTCCCTTTATGGGGGAATAATCTATTCCCTGAACCTTAAAACCAATTTCTTTGGTAAAGGCTACCACTTTTTCTATTACCTCTCTGTGTACATTTTTGTCACGGACAACGCCTTTTTTCCCTACCTTGTCCCGTCCTGCCTCAAATTGAGGTTTTATAAGGCAAACGCCACTTGCATCTTCAGTAGAGAGCTTCCACGCAACAGGGAGTACAAGTCCAAGAGATATAAACGAAACATCCACCGAAAAAAACTCTATCTTTTCATCAAGGGCAGTTTCCTCCACATATCGAATATTTGTTCTCTCCATGTTTACTACTCTTTCATCGCACCGAAGCTGCCACGCAAGCTGACCGTATCCCACATCCACAGCATAAACCTTTACCCCGCCGTTTTGAAGCATGCAATCCGTAAATCCCCCTGTAGAGGCACCGATGTCCATACAAACCTTGCCCTTTGGGGAAACAGGAAATACCTCCATGGCTTTTTCAAGCTTAAGTCCCCCCCGGCTCACATATTTTTTGGCTGTGCTTCTGACCTCAATTTTTTCTTCACCGCTGACCTGTTCTCCTGCCTTTGTAGCCTTTACATTATCTATGTATACCTCGCCTGCCATTATAACAGATTGCGCCTCGCTTCTGCTTTTAGCAAGTCCCTTTTCTGCAAGGTAAACATCAAGTCTTTGTTTCGCCATAAGCACACCTCCAATTCAACGCGTAATATATTATAGCATCTTTATATTACTTTTTATTCTCTCTGCTATTTTTTTCGGGGACATGGAATACTTGTCCTTAATCTGCTCAACACTTCCCTGGGGAACAGGCTCGTCAGGATAAGCAAACTGTAAAACACGGTTTCCCAGAAGCACCTGAAGCTGCTGTCCAAAGCCGCCTTTTTCCGTACCATCCTCAATGGAAACAATCATTTTTTTATTTTGGGCATTTTCCCTCATAAACTCTTCGTCAATGGGTTTTATACATCTTACGTCTGCAACGGCCGCCGATATGCCGTCCTTCTCCAATATTTCTGCTGCAGCCAGAGCATCATATACACATATTCCCACCGCGGCAATAAGTATATCATGTCCTTCTTTTAAAAGCCGTGACTTTCTCACATCTGTTGCCTCTGCTTCTATCTCCTGAACGCTCCCTCTCGGGTATCTTATTGCAACAGGTCCCTCTCCTTTGTTTATGGCAAAGTCCAGCATAAGCTCAAAATCTTTCTTATTTGAAGGGGATAAAATCGTCATATAAGGAATCATACTCATATATGCTATATCATACATCCCCTGATGGGTTTCTCCGTCACTGCCCACAATGCCGCATCTGTCAATGCAAAATACAACATGAAGCTTCATCAAAGAAACATCGTGTATTATCTGGTCATACGCTCTTTGTAAAAAAGTGGAATATATTGCAACAACAGGCACCATTTTATCAAGAGCAAGCCCCGCCGAAAAGGTAACAGCATGCTGTTCCGAAATTGCCACATCAAAAAATCTGTCGGGAAATCTTTTTGCAAAATCCGTCAAGCCTGTACCTGCAGGCATTGCCGCAGTAATTGCAACAACATTTTGTTTTTTTTCTGCTATATTGCAAAGGGTTTCTCCAAAATAATCCGACCAGCTCTGACTTGCTTTCCCTAAAGGCATACCTGTCTTTCCGTCAAAGCTCTGTACCCCGTGAAAATAATCAGGACTTTTTTCCGCAGGCAGATAGCCTTTTCCCTTTTTTGTATTTATATGAACCAAAACAGGCTCCCTGACTTCCTTTGCCCGCTTTAATACTGTCTGGATATCATGTATGTTATGTCCATCAACAGGTCCCAGATATTTAAACCCAAGGTCTTCAAACACGCTGCACGGAAGCAATAAATTTCTTGTAATCTTCTTTAACCTCTTCATAACCTTTTTAAGAGGTCCGCCAATTACAGGAAGCCTGTCGAGAGCAGATTTTACATCGTTTTTCAATCTGAAATATTTTTGTGTATTTCTTATTTTTTTCAGCTTTTTGGAAAGCCCTCCCACATTCTGGGATATAGACATTCCGTTATCATTTAGTATAACTATCACAGGAAGCCGTGTACTGCCTGCATGATTTAATGCCTCATAAGCAACTCCGCCTGTTATTGCTCCGTCACCTATAACTGCCACACAGCTTGCAGACGAGCCCTTAATTTTCTCCGCCGCAGCATAGCCTGTTGCCGCAGAAACAGAGGTGGAGCTATGCCCCGAATTAAAGGCATCTGCAGGGCTTTCGTCAATTTTAGGAAAGCCCGACAACCCGTCCATTTGCCGCAAGGTATCAAATCTGTCTCCTCTGCCTGTCAGAATTTTATATACATAGGACTGATGTCCCACATCCCATATTATTCTGTCTGTGTATGGTTCAAATTCAAGGCAGAGAGCAAGGGTAAGCTCTACAACACCGAGGTTTGCTGCAAGATGTCCTCCTGTTTTAGAAACACTTTCCACAAGAAATTGACGCAGCTCTTTTGCAAGAGTTTTAAGCTCTTCATTATTCAATTTTTTTACATCCTGTGGTCCGTGTACGTTTTCAAGAATACTCACAGCTTCCCTCGCCTTTCAGAATTATTCTTTTTTATCCTCTATCACATCAAGCATATATTTTTTCAGCTTTGGATATGCGTTAAAATTCACAAGATATGCTGAAAATCCTTGTAAAAACACAAGTTCCAACAAATATATTATCACCAAAATAATCGGCATCTGCTTTCCGCAGAACAGAATTGTACAAACAGGCAAGCCAATATGAACAGCCATCAATACAATCAATACAAACAAATTCGACGGAAGCTTGCCCATTGCAAAAATCAATGAGTTTTTATAAATATCCTTAAGGGGTAAATCAAATGTAATCATAATGGGATAAATATAAAAATGCATCAGTGTATATACAAGAATAATTGCCCATACCACATATTTGAGAATTCCCAAAGAGCCCTCTGCCCCTGAATAAAAACTCAATGCGGCATTAAAAACAAAAATCATAATTAAATCTATGACAAACACAATGGTTGCCTGCTTAAAATTAGATTTTGCTTCGTCCTTAAAATCCGTCCAAACCCAGGCGTGCTCTTCCCTTGAATAGTTTCGCATAATATAAGATATACCTGCCGTAACAGGTCCTGCCCCCCAGGCTGCAATAAACAGATTTGTAAAGATAAGACCGCCAACCAGCAATGCCGCTGACATACTTTCTTCGTCAGACATACCAAAGACCCCGGCAAGGTTTCCCACTACCGTAGTCGATGCTGTCATCAAGATCAAAAATATTGGTATAAGTACGATTGAATATATAAGATTTACCTGACCTATCTTCCAGAACTTTCTTGATAAAATTTCAAAAAACCTGAAAAAGCTCCTCTTTTTTGGAGCATCAGGGTCAACTCCCGGTCCCGGTTTGTCATAATGATGTGAGAAAAAACCCATTGTTATCTCCTGCCTTTGTCACTGATTTTCTATAGTTATATACTTCTTTATCCTGTTGTACTTGCTCTCCCCTAATCCCTCTATCTCAAGAAGCTGGTCAAGGCTTGTAAATTCACCGATTTCCTCTCGCCGCTCCACTATCCTCCTTGCAAGGGTTTCTCCTATTCCGTCAAGAAGAATAAGCTCGCTCTCTGTTGCAGTATTTATATTGATTTTATCGGTAATTTTCTCAACCTCTGCATCCTCTTGTTCTTCGGTTTTCGGCTCCTCTTTCAATGTATCAGAAGCAGGAACAGCATCTTTTATATCGTCTACCCTGTCAATTCTGTTTATAAGATTTACTCCTATTAGATACAGGGAAACTATAATTATTACAACAGGTATAACAAAAAGCTTTTTATATCTTCCCATTATTTATTATACCTTGAACGAAGCTCTGCAAAAATATCATCCCATGTAAGACCCTGTTCTACAAGAACAACAGACAAATGATAAATAAGGTCTGCCGTTTCGTACTGAACCTCGGACTTCACATAGTTTTTAGATGCAATTATAACCTCTGCCGCTTCTTCTCCTACCTTTTTGAGCATCTTATCTATACCCTTTTCAAAGAGGTAGTTTGTATAAGAGCCCTCTTTGGGATTTTTTACCCTGTCAACAATGATATTGTAAACATCATACATAATTTTAGGATTATTCCCAAGCCCTGTAGGAATTTCAACAAGCTTGCCGTCTACCACCTTGCGATAGAAGCAGGACGGATTGTTTGTGTGACAAGCCGCACCAATCTGTTCTATTTTAAGCACGATTGCATCTGCATCACAATCCACAAGAATTTCCTTTACGTGTTGAAGATGTCCCGAGTGAGCGCCCTTTTCCCAGAGCTCCTGACGGCTGCGGCTGAAATATGTTGCGTGACCGCTCTCAAGGGTCATTCTTATACTTTCCTCATTCATATAGGCAAGCATTAAAATCTCTCCGCTTACTGCGTCCTGGGCAACCGCAGGGATAAGCCCCTTTTCATCAAACTTAAGTTCCTTAATAAAATCTGCTGATATCATTATCTATCATCCTTTCAATCTTTTTTATTATCTTGCAGCCGCAATTGCCTCTTCAAGTGATATTCTGTCTGTATAGAGGGCTTTTCCGATTATGGCACCCTCAACACCTACACCCTTGAGTGCAACAACATCCTCCAAAGAGGTAACGCCACCCGATGCAATTATGTTTGTTTTAACAGAGGAAACCATTTCCTCCATCGCTCCAAGGTTTGGACCCTTTAACATACCGTCTGTTGCAATATCTGTGTAAATTATATACTCTACACCGATTTTCTCCATGCTCATCGCCAGCTCCAGGGCAGAGGTACGGCTGACTTCCTCCCATCCGTTTACCGCCACCATTGAGTCCTTTGCATCAATCCCTACGGCAATTCTGCTGCCGTATTTTAAAACAGCTTTTTCCACAAATTCCGGAGAATTGAGTGCTGATGTTCCGATTATAACACGCTGAACCCCCCCGTTTAGGTACTTTTCAACCGCTTCCATGGTCCTTATTCCGCCGCCTACCTCAATTGGAACATCCAATGCTTTTGCAATCCCTGAAATTAGGTCAAAGTTAGGCATTGTACCGCTCTTGGCACCATCCAGGTCCACAATATGAATAAACTCGCCACCCATATTCTGCCAGCGAAGAGCTACCTCAATGGGGTCGTCTGCAAACTTTGTTTTTTGGGAATAATCTCCCTGAACAAGTCTTACACAAGCTCCGTCTATAATATCTATTGCAGGATAAATCCTCATAATAATCTCCATTCCGCCGCTCTGCGTCGGCACAAATAGTAATGAATTTTCTCTTATCCGCAGAGCAAGGAATGATAAGAGATTATTTCGTCCATGTGCATTTCCGAGCATTTAGGGTGACAGAAGTTACCTGAACCGCGATTTTCAATGGTTAATTTTCGCTTCTGCCACGTTAAAATACTCGGTAATCCGTCAGGATTACCTGCGTTTTTGCCTTGCATAAGCATAAAATTCCCTCTTTGAAAATTCTTCGACCTTAAACCGATGAAATTTCG
>JAFSDQ010000027.1 GCA_017436135.1 Clostridia bacterium
GTTCATAAGAACTACTGTTTCGCCGCCCTCTCTGTCAAAGCGGACAACATTTACTCTCTGGTCAAGTGTTCCCAGCGGATAGTCAATATTCGGGTCATCAATAGGCGGACAGGTATACGTAGATCCATCCTTCATCTTATACCTTCTGATATATGCAACTCTCTCCGGTGCCTGACCGACTATATGTCCCATTTTTGCAGGTTTTAAGTCAGCGAGTGCCAATTGAGCTGCGTCCGCTATTCTCTGTTTCAGAAACTCAACATATTTCTCTATCTGCGCCTCGTCTACTTCAAAGCCTTTCGGCGGGGTAACACAAGGACCTGTATGAGTATGAGTCCCCGAAAGAAAAATGTTATCCTTGGGGATGCCCGTTGCGCGTTCAATTTCGGCACAATATTCGTCGGTGTCATTGCCATAAAATCCGCAGATATCAACACTTATTAAAGCTATTTTCTTGCTCCCTCGGGAAATTACCGCGGCTCTGACCTCAATATCATCCAAAAAGCCTTTTGCATATCTCGGTATATAATATCCATCTACTCCAATGCCCAAAGGAGGATTGACATTTACCTGCGCATAGCCTACTTTTAAATTGCTCATATTTTTATCCTCCTTAAACTAAAACTGAATTTCTCCGTTCAGCATTACACGCTTTACATTAAATTTATCGTCAACAAACACTAAATCTGCCTTCTTACCCGCTACAATTGAGCCAATTTCGTTGTCCATACCGATTGCGCGCGCCGGTGTTGTTGCCGCCATATAAAACGCTTGTGCTATACCGCAATTTGTATGGGTCATTATGTTTCTGCACGCAAGTTCCATTGTCATCTTACTTCCCGCAATTCCGCCATTTGGATCAAAGTTTAAATCAGGCACATGCTTAAGTCTCTCGGGTGCGGGGTTATTGTGCCTTGTACTGTCGGTAATAAGTACAACCTTCTCTATTCCTTTGCAGTGAATTATCAGCTGCTGCATTTCAGGATGAACATGCACTCCGCAAGAATCCGAAATAAGCTCGCAATAAACGTCGCTCTCCTTGAGGCAGTATTCATCGGGTCCATAGCCTCGAGTGCCGCCATAAACCTGAATTCTGTGTGTAGCATTCATAGTATGCGTTTCAATGGTTGGTCTGTATTTACCGAGTGCACGGATTTGCATAGGCGTCGCGTGGCTATGTCCCACAGCAAACGCAACATTCGGATTTACTTTTCTTGCATACTCCAGAAAAGGTAAAAGGTCTTCCCTCTCGGGTGCGACTGTCCATACCTTAACTAACATTCCTGCCTCGTCAACTATCGGGATAAAATCATCAGGCGAAACTCCACAACGCCAGGGATTTGTGTCAGAATGTGAGCCGTAAATAGGATTGGTATAGGGTCCCTCCATATATATCCCCTTTACGCTGGGTAGATTCGGAATTGCCGCTTTTATGTTGCGTATAACCTCTAAAGTAGTTTCGCGGTTCATATGATAATCCGGAGTTGCCAGAATAGAGGTAGAACCATGCTCCAAAAAGAATTCTGCCGCCTCTTTTACCTCATAACAATCAGAATATCCGTTACCGCCGTGCACGTGAATATCTATAAAGCCGGGACCTACATATGCGCCTTCTGCATCAATCACATCAGCACCGATGGGAATTTCAATATCGCGACAGCTTCCAACCTGCACAATTTTGTCACCCTCTATAATTATAATGCCATCCCACAGTATGCCTCTTTCAAGCACCACCTGTGCATTTTTAATTGCCTTTATATTTTTCACATATATCATCTCTTTCTTTATGGATTGCTAAATTGCGCCTGCAGTATCGGGTCAAAAATCTCTTTAAGAAATTCGGCTGACTCTGCCAAATCCTCGCGCGTGTATGGCGAATTGATTTCTATGATAACGCTGCCATCATACTTATCACGACACATACGCCCTGCAAGTTCCCGCAAGGGAATAAGTCCGCCTGCACCTAAAGCCACTCCGGTAAAACGTGATGAATTCTTTATGTCAGCACCGTACGGATCCCATTTCCAATCCTTGAAATGTGCGTGAACCATACGGTCACGAAGCAGTTCATAAGCCTCAATCGCATCATCGTCAACGAAAAAGAAATTGCCTGCATCAAATACGTATCCAAGCTCCGGTACAGCATCAAGTATTTTTCGTATATCATGCATATAAGTGTCAGCGCGAAGTGCGCCTGATTGATTTTCAATGGTAACCATAACGCCCGAACCTTTGGCATATTCGGCAACATCCGTAAGACTCTCAATCATTTTTTCCCGCATATCGTCAAACTCTTGGAGGCTGCGTGCATACGCTACCTTTGGAGCTACCATAATAAGCGGTATGTTAAACTTTTCAAGCTGGTCAATGTATTCCTTTACTGTATCAAGATTTTTCCGCTTTACCTGTTTTTCCGATGTAACAATATCGGGATGCGCGATAAGGGACTTCGGTGTAATTCCCGCCTCATTAAGCATCTCAACATGTTGTCTTATCGAGTATGTAGGCAACCATCCCTCTGAAATATCGGCGCACTTTACGCCGCACTCGCTTATATATGCAAACCCATCCTCGGGGGTCGGGAATGCACCGCTCATCAGATAGGTCGCAAAAATAGCCAAATCCATTATTCTGCCTCCTGCATCAGCTTCTTGAGATATTTAACCGTCTTCTTGATATCCTCAAGCTGTTGAGGACCTGTGATTTCGCGTTCGATATACAAATCACCCTTATAGCCACCCTTTAAAAGCTTTGGCAAAAATACAGGGAAGTTTACATCGCCTTCGCCGACAACTTGCTCTTTTCCGAGCTTATAAAAATCTCCTTCAGGGTATCCACCGTCCTTAATATGTACGCCACGAATTTTATCGCCGAAAATATCCAATGCGTCGATTGGGTTACCTCTGCCGTATATCAAGAGGTTAGCAGGGTCAAGGTTTACGCCCACATTTTCATAACCGATATCCTGAATAGCACGCATCATTGTAACAGGAGTTTCCTGACCTGTTTCAAAGTTAAAGTACATATCCTTGCTCTGACAATATTCAGTAAGATTTTTCAGTGCTACGATTACTCCACGGTATCCGTTATAAGACGGGCTCTCGGGAATAAATCCAGCATGTGTTGCAAAGTCGTGAACGCCCAAAAGTGCAGCGTAATCTACGCCTTTTTTCAAATTCTCCAAACGGAGCCCACGATAAGCCTCGGGAACAAGACCCAAAGCGTCAGGTCCGTCAACAAAGTTCCACATATTTCTGGATGGACCTGTAAGCCATGTACCCCAAACCGAAGTAACATTAAATCTTCCGTCAAGTTTCTTTAAAAGTTCTTCTGCTTTTTCCTCGGTCATAAATGTTAAATCATTACACTTAATCTGAAATGTTTCAATGCCTGCCTCCTGAAGAAGATCCAGATTACGTTCATCTCCTTCGTCGAAGAAAAGTTGCAAGCTTCTGATAACACCGATTTTATTATTGTACTTCATATAATATCAAACCTCTCTTTATAATCTATTTTAGCCCTTCGGAAAGAACATTTCTTTAGCCTTTTTAAAGCGTCTCATTGCCTCATATTGTCTTTCAAGACTCTTCATTGTGGTTCCGCCTGCCCAGGGAGCTTCATAGAAGCCCAAAATTGCTTCAGGCGCATTAATGCTGAAATACTCCATAACATCTTGTTCACACCATGGACACTCGTTGCAGATTGAAAGACCCGGAATATACTTATAGCCTTTCTTTGCGTTGGGGATTGCCTGCTCGCGGAAGCGAACAAGGAACGGATCTTCCTCTACATAGGTCAGGTTCATCCACTTGTATTTCGGGTCATTGTAATAGTCGATAACAATCTGCCTGTCAGCAATCCTTGTATAATGCTCCTCACGCAGAGCATTGTAATACCAAGGTCCGATAATCATATCGTCTATACCCATTCTCTTTGGGAACTCCTCGGGATTTGTGAAGAGTGCGTCTGCAGCTATGTACGGAGTGGCACCCGCCTCTCTTGTGCAGTCAAACAAATACTGCAAATCGTGCCAGAAGAGGTCGCCCTGGCGTATGATAGTGATATTACCCTCTTTATTTTTAACATGGTACTCATCCTCTTCGTCCATGCAAAGGCTAAGCACGTCAGGGCCGTCAAATATCTCGCATACCTCAAGTATTACGTCGCGGCAAACATTATAGTACGGCTTTGTAGATACCATATATGCATATTCACCAAGCCAAGCATCGTGAGTAGCAGAGAAATTAACACGGGGGATTATTTTCAGCCCCAAATCTGCCGCTTTTTTCATTTGCTCCTTTACCCAATATCTGCTCTTGGACTGCGAAATAGCAAGTTCCGGATGGCTATTATAGCGAATACCGTCACCAACATCCAACAGAATGGTATTAAATCCGTGCTTTGCAGCTGCCGGAAGCAGCTGGTCCCACGCCTCGTCTTCAAATTTCATTGAGTCTTCCTTATTGTACCACATATTGTCCGATAGGGTTACATAAAAAATCCATTTTTTTTCGTTGTTTGTCATAGCAATATCACCTTTTTTGTTATTATTTATTATATTTTTTATTTATTCTTCTGTAAAGTCTGCGCACAAAGCATTTCCCACAGGCATATAAAAATTATTTAAGTTGTATGTAAAGGTTTTGGTTTCACCTTTTGCAACGCTTACCTCTTCAGCCGAGAGTGTTTTGTTGTCTTTTTTTGTGAAAACCGAAAGCGTTCCCTCTTTGTCCTCAAAGGAAGTATTTTTTACAACAACCACCGCTCTGTACGTATCACCATATCGTGTGCTTTGAACAGCCACACCTACCGAATTGACAAGGCTTACCGACATTATGTTCAAGTCAAATAATTCCTCGGGTATTGAATGTACCAAATTCCCTGTCATCGTCCTCTCGCCGGTTGCGTCTCCGAAAAATTTTATGGTATCATCTATCGTGACGCTTCCGGTAAACGATTTCAGCCCCTGTCCCGAAACATCAAGTATCAGTTTATTGCTTGCCGGCAAATAGACTGCATCATTTATCTTAAGTCTCTGTCCGCTTACACTTTCAACCGCCGAGATACCCGACATCTTAACCGTCCCCGGATTTAACAAAAATGTCGGTGTAACTTCAAGCTTATAATCCACTGTCGGTTTACTTAAACAGTAAGCCTGCATTATTGGGCAAATTGTATCCGGAGCATCCCATACAAATACCCTTATGTCATCTAAACTTTTTCCCTCGGGTATAGTCAGTTCTCCCTCAAACAATGTGCGTTTGTTAACATCATCAAGCACACCCGGGATACGAGATATGCATATTGCTTCCTCATCTCTGTACCCAACCGCCACAGCAAAATCAGCATTGGATTTGCCGAGAGCCTGACTGTTTTTGCGTTCAATATAATCAGTAACTTCCGCTACCACACTTATTGTTCCTGATGCCGAAGTTATATTTTCCTCCGTTATTTTTGCAGAATTGTCATTGGTAAGCTCAACTTCCACTGTGCGAGTTTCAGTTGTGTTAAACACATAATTCTCTTTGCTTGCAGCATACATATCCGATATATGATTTTTTAAAATATCCTGTCTTGTGTTTTCCGTCACGCCGGTATAGATATTACATACCGCAATATCACCTATAAAGGCTCCGCCCGCTCTGCCTGCTTTACCAAAGGTCATTCTGTTATAGTTTAAGTAGTCGCCATTATCGGCACTTTTAAGATTTTTATGAATTACTTTCTCCGTGCCTGTATCGCCAATGGCGTATTTTCCGTTTATAAATGCAGATTCTCTCAATTTGCCGTCCGTATCGGTAAAGCGCGCAACAACAAAATGAATCCACTCTCCGTCATTTAAGCCAAGCTGGTCTTTAACTACCGAGCCCTGATTTCCGTTGATGGCTTTATTTGATGCAATCAGCTCTGCAGTAGCCGTCGTCCCCGACTTAATACCAATACACGGATGCGCTGCCTGGAGAAGCCATGATTCTGCATTAACACGCCCGCCTGCAATACCCATATTTACGAAATTCATCTCAAGGGCAAACGTGTTTCCGACTACGCTGTCATTTAATGAATATAGCCCCTTCGTTGCATATCCTGAATAATAATTGGAGTAGGGGCGAATCCACATTTCAATCAATATATTCTCATCGGCAATGGTTTCATGTTCCGCCGTAGCTGCATCATCAAAATCAATATCCACATAAGCATAACGGTCCGTGTTTATGGGCGCATTAGTGATATTATCCCAATTCGCCAATGTCAAGTAGCCAACTCCATCAGGTGTTTCGCCATAAGTCGGCAAATTCTCGCCTCCGTACCCTACATTAGCAGTTGGATTTTTTTCGTCGCCGATTACAAGAGCGCCCGTTTCCTCATTCTTGCTTATCTTAAGTGAAAATACTTCTGTCAGCGTGTTCTCTGCTCCCCATACACTTGCAGGCAACAAAGAAATAAGCAAACAGATCGCAACAGCAAAAGATATATACTTTCTCATTTTGAATAATCCCTTTTTCATTTTATTTTTGGGAGCGGATACGGGAATATCCGCCCCTTATCTGTCATATTATTTCTCTGCCCTCATAAGTCTGTAGAGCATTACTGCTGTTTCAGCTCTTGTTGCAGATTTTTTAGGTCCAAAGCTTCCGTCGCCCAAGCCGTTGATAACGCCCTTCTCTGCAAAAAAGTCAACTGCTACCTTTGCATAGTCGCTTATCTCTGCAGAATCGCTGAATTCAGGTGCCTCAACTGCCTTTCCGCCCTGAATGGTACGATGCAAAATCGTTGCCATGTCCTCACGGCTGATTTGAGCTTCAGGGTTGAAGTTTCCATTCTCGTCACCTGTAACAATACCAAGTTCTGCCGCTGCCGCTACATATGGTGCATACCAAGCATCCGTTGCTACATCCTTAAATTTCGTCGATGTCTGTACTTCGGTATCTCCCATAGCAACCATAACCATCTTTACAAACTCTGCTCTTGTAACAAAAGCCTCGGGTGCATACGAATTCTCTGTGCGGCCGTTTACAATTCCGCGCTCGTATAAGAAGTAAACTGCATCCTCTGCCCAGGGGGTCTCACCCATATCAGAGAAAACCTTTGTTTCCGTTTTGTCTTCTTCAGCAGAAACAGGCAAATACATATTTCCTCCCGAGCCTTTATTTGAACCATTATTTTGAGAAGAACCGCCCTCTGATGGCTTTGATGCCTTCTCAACCTGCTTATCAAACTCATCTGCAGCAGCCTCAAGGGTGTCAAAAGTTTCTTCGCTCAAAGCTCCGATTACCGTTGCTTTCTTGAGGTCAGAAAGCACATTGTAAGCGCCCATATTTATACCTGGGAAGTATCCGCTGTAATTTTCAAAAATCTTCTGTACCTCTGTATCTGTCCCTGTTTCTATAATAGCTAAAAGAGTGCTTCCATACAAAACATCCTTGATTTTATCAAGGTCAAGTGTGCCGTTTGCTGCAACAATACGGCGAACAAACGCCTCTCTACTCTTTACCGAAATCAGCTTCGGTGTTACGTCGCTTTCCTCTGTACCATCATTATATCCGAATTCTTCATAAAATTCAACATACCACGCTTCAAAGTCAGCAGAATCAGCAATCTCAACAAATGCTGCCCCTCCGCTGGCTTTGCGTGCTGCCGCTTTAACCTTTTCGATTTCAGCTGCAACCTCAAGACTGTGGGTATAATCTGCAGGCAAGTTGCGTTCTACTGTTTTAAGCAGTGCCGCAAAGGTTGCTTTTCCATCATCGGTTGTAAGCGCAATGCTGTAGGTAGCATCCAAGCCCAAAGCCTCTGCATTTGTATTGAATGAACCCCAAAGTTCTGAAACAGTCTTGCCGTCTGCCATATTATCATACAAATCCTTTAATGCGTTATACACCATAATAGGATTTGTATAAGGGAATGTAGTTTGAGCAGGCGCCTCAAAGCTTCTTCCTGAAACAGTAACTGTGTAGGTTCCGCTCAAAAGCTCCGCAGACATAATCTGCTTATCAAAGGTATATACCACTTCGCCGTCCTTATACTCACTTTTTGTTACTGCAGATAATATTCCTTTTCCTTCTTCATCTTCTACCAGAAGCAGTAAATCATCGCCGCCCTTGGTTGCCTCGGGAACAGTTCCTGTAACATCTATGCCGTTGGCACCGGCATCAAAGCTAACCTTTACAGTAGCTGCCGCCACAGGCAATACCGATGCACAGAGGAACAACGCGGTCAAAATTGCAAATATTTTCAATTTCATTTCATTTACCTCCTTTACATCATCGCATCTTCAAAGATAACGATAGTGCCACACGCGCCGCTGGAAATAGCTGCAAACACTACATCTCCAACAGCAATATTACTGAACTTAGCAACATTTACAGCCGCCTCGGTTCGTACTGCTGTAGTCGCTACAGAATATATTCCTGCTGTCTTGGCAGATAACATTTCTGTAATCGGCTTTCCGTCTGCATCCTTTCCTATCTGGATAACTATATGCTTTTCGCCTTTTTCAACTACCTTACCAAAAACGCTTCGGCTTGTCGAGCCTGACGATGTAGTTGTCTTACATACCGTCGGAGTTATTGTGATATCGCCTACTGTTCTGCTATCAGCTCCATCTACCAGACACGAAATCGTTGCACCTTGTATCATTGTAGAATTCGGAACAATTCTAATGTCGATAACATCGCCGCACTTTGCATTATCCAGAACGTTAATGGAAGATTCACTTATCGCTACATCACCGTTTTTATTGTAGGTATATGATGCCAATCTGCCGCCTGCGTATCCGTTAATCAAGGTTACTACATCACCATCTGCATCAACGCCCTCCGAGGTATGTGTATAAATCAAACGTACTCCACTGTAGCCCAGAGACTCTGTGCAATCAGGCCAAACAAACAAGTCTGCAACATAATCCTCGCCCGAGGTTGAATAGAATTTTCCATACGGGTCAAACTCTGTTCTGGAAATAATCGTTGTTGCGGGACCTGCTACACAGTTCTTCTCGTTATGATCGTCAGGACCATAGAAGCTCATTACAGTTGCCGAGTTTGACATATAAAGCATACCGCGGTGGTTATCTTTCTGTGCAACAACCAACTCGGGAGTTCTGTAATAGGTAAGTATATTTGTAGAGTCGGTAGTTAAAATACATTTCATGGTATCTTCTGCAGTATTTGCACCGACTGACGGAGTATCCATCTGATAAACCTTACCCTCACTGTTTAAACGATAGCGAATAGCGGTTTCTGCCTCTATATTTTTAAGACCAATCCATGTTCCATCAGGTGTTACAACGCCGTTTATTATATCTGCTCCATCTTTTAAACGAATTCCGTCCGCTGTAAAAGTAGATGCTATATTATAAACATGCTCTTTGGGCTCGGTTGACATAATCTTTACCTTAGGAATTGTTTCAAATCCTACGTCTTCCTTTGTATAAGACATAAGCAAGCCCACCTGCCAGGAGTTTGGTTCTTTTGCTCTTGCTGATACAACATCGCCGTAAATATTCAGCCTGAATATTCCCTCTCTGCCAACGCCCATATCATCTTTCAATGAATTTGAAATTACTCTTTCGTTACCGTTGATATAGGTCTTACCGCCCTGAATGGATGTAACTTTTCCCTCCATCTCCGCTTTTTCGAGATACATACGAATTACCTTAATGCCTGTTGTATTTCTGCTCTGGTAAACCGTAGCAACAGAATCTATCGGCATGTCTTCTATAAGCAGGTCATCTCCCTGCTCGTCTATAATGACAATGGTATCGCCTGTATTCCATGAAACCTTTCTTGTTCCGTTGTCGCTTTCAAATGACATTCCTTCAAGGTCAACCGACTCTATTATATAGTCCTCGTATTCCTCTACGAAAATCGCACGGCTGCCATCCGGATTCTCAACAAATGTCATTGTACCTGTGAAGCTGTCCTCATTCTGAACCGCTTCTGTAAGAGAGCCCTCCACTGCAACGCAGTTATAGAAAATGTTTATTCCATTTTCAATCTCAACGATTTCATCTTCGTCTTCATCATCTGATGTATAAACAATTTTAGAGTCTGATATCTCTAATATATCGTGAGTTTTTGAAGAGATCGCTTCTATCTCCACGTCGCCGCTCGGTGCTATAGCATAAAGAACGCACGCGCCATTTTCTTCTTTGTAATAAAATTCACATTCATATCCAAGTAAGGATATAGCACTCGTTTTTCCTATATCATACAAGGCGCCGCCAATTTCTACCTGAGTGTTTTTAAGCCCTGTTTTGGGCAAGCTCAAGCCCGATGCAGGAGTAGCTGTTACCTTGCCTTCTCCCCGCTGAAGTCCTCTGTATACGCCGAGTATTCCTTCCAACTTCTCATAACGTACTATATCGGGTGCCAGCAGGCTTGCAAACGAGAGATAGTCTGTCTCAAGTGCATTCGCAATAAGAACTGCCGCATCGCCGCGGCTGAGAACATCTGTTCCGTCGCCTGAGGAGAAAAGTCCCGCCTTTCTTGCAGTCTTCAAATATCCATTTGGATATCCGCCTTCAAGCTTAGCAGTTTCTTCATAACCTAAAACTCTGAGCAGAATAACTACAGCGTCTATAGTCTGAATATACTGATGGGGAGCGAAAGCCCCATCTTCAGTTCCGTTAACTATACCCTGTTCAGAGAGGAACTTTATCGCCTCTGCATAAGGACTTGCGCTGTCAACATCCTTAAAACCTGTTTCATAGGTAACGCCTTCCTGTTCTATATAAGCACCGCTTGGACGATCCTTGAATATTCCGTAAACAGCATTTGCAAACCATGCACGGCTTACAATGGTATCAGGAGAAAATTCCTCGCCCTCTTTATTCTGAACCATTCCCAACTGCCAGAGAAGGTCTGCAGCAGACGCAACCGAGCCTGCCTCAAGGTCGGTGTAGGTACCGCCCGGAGTATATGGGTCATACGTAAATGTCTTCTCCTTCGGTGCGATAAATCTGAAGCTGTGGAAGTTCATCGTACTCTTTTTAGTGGTTATATATATGGTATGCTTGCCCGTAAGACGCTTTTCAAGTGCTATTTTACTTGTAGACGGCGTTCCGAAGCCGAGCTTTTCAAACATTATTTCTGCAATAATCTCTCCTGATGCGCTGTCAAGACGAACAACAACCGTATCAGCATAATTTGCATGCGCACTGGCTGTTATTTCCATGTGGCTTGGCGGTGTATCGCCAAAATCCAACGGATAAGCAAGATAACTGTAATGCCATATGCTTCCGACTCTATTTTCCATGTCCTGAAATGCATTTGTACTATTCGAGCCTCCCGTCGCCGAGCTTAGATTTCTGTCATAAGTCGTAGCTGCCACCTCTGTATAAGGATTAGCTGCCGCACTTACTGTGATATGGAAACATGGTAAAAGCATCATTAATACCAGAATAAGTGCCAAAATTTTCTTTTTCATATTCCTCACCCTCTTCCTTAGATTTCAACTACGGTAAAAGTGCAGGAGTTTCTAACGGATAGAACTTCCCGCCCTCTGTCATACACCAAATTCTTGTCACAACTGATCCACCTGGGATAAGTCCTGTCGCATTAAGCGTAAGCTCATTTGAAGCTCCTGCTGTCAGCGTCAAGGGTGCGGACACATCCATCTTATAAGCTCCGCCCGCTGTATCCTTTATAGAAAGTGACAAAAAGTATGTAAGTGTTTCTTCGCTTGTATTTGTAACTGTAGCAGCAATATCTGCCGTCGTTGCCACAGCCGCATCAACTTCTGTTCCCTCGCTGTTTTTATAAGTAATCGAAGGCGCGCTGATAGTTGCCTCGCTCTCATTCTTTGCAGTAAAGGTCAGTTTTGTCTGGCTCAATGCAAAGCCGTTTGTATCTCTGACGCCGGGCAAATTCAGTGTATATGTTGCGCCCGCCTCTAAATAATCAAATATAGAGAATGTGGCAACCTTGCTTATCTCATCATAGCTCTTAAACGCAGTATGGATTTCTCCTTCTTCAGCATCCGTTATGGTAACGCCCGTTTTCAGGGTTTCTTTGTCTACCGCTCCGTCAAATGTAACTGTAAATTCTGAATCGCTGCGTCCCAGACTTGTGAGTGAATGTGTCGCTGTCACTGTCGGCAAATAGCCTGTTCCCGTTGCAATATATTCACTCTTTACCTGTGTTTCGGTTAATACACCGTTATAAAGCTTGAAATCAGCAATATAACCTGCAAAAGTCTTATCTGCAGTATTACCACCATCGCCACCGATTTCCAGGACAGCAGTATTACGGGTATCGCTGTACTTCTGGCGGATTTTTTGGGTTGTATCGTCCTTACTGTTTGTATACGATGCAAGCCTTGTACCATCAAGATATGTTACTATTGTATAGTATCCCTTGCCCGTAGATGCATTTGTTGTAGTCCATTGTTTTGTGATTACAAGATGTTTCCAGGAATCTTTATAAGTATCTATCCATGTTCCTACGCTGTAAGGGTTTGTTCCAATGTTAATTGCTGTATCACCATCTTTGAGTGAGGTTCCCTCTATTCGCACACCAACGAATGTACCGGAGCCGGTTTTTCTTAAATTAGTTGCCCACTCCATATTGGTATCTGCGCCGGTTCCGAAGCCAAATATATATTTGCTGTCACGCTTTGCGCTGTTTGCATCATATATCCATGTGCTTATACTTAATCCATCCGAGTCAAGAATCGTTGCATCCGTCAATGGTACATTTATTGTACCATTTTTTGCAGTAGTATTTCCTGCCTCATCAAGCACCAGATAAGGTGTGCCATACTCATTTATCCCATATCCCGGTTTTGCCTCTGTACCGGCGTTTCCGTAGGTAATCGTCCCCGTTTTGCCACTACCGCTTGAGTCTGTAACTGCGATTGTACTTGCCGAGCATCCCGATAAATCCATATCAAATATCAGCTCAGGCATATCATCTGCAGCGTAACTGACAATGGTGCATGATGCAACCAAAGCAGCTGCTAATAATAAAGCCAGAATTTTTTTCATAATTGCGTCTCCTTTCTTGTTCTGAACCCGGCGCGGGAGCGGGCTGATTTCTGCCCACTCATTCGCCGTTTGTCACACTTTTTTTAGCAAATCCAAACCAGTCCAACCGACATGTTTTTCCGGAGCCTTCATCCCCACCGAATGAAATATAAACCGTATGCTCTCCTGCGGGAATTGCATCTTCTAAGTTTACTCTTACAGTCTTATATCTGTAAGCGCCGGTTTCCTCTGTGGTGAAGGTTGCTATCGGCTCACTGTTTGGATCATCAACTCTCACCGTTACTTCCTGCCCCGCACAGCCTTCCTCTGCTGAATATCTCGCTACAAAACGCAAGCTGTCATCAACGAATAAAACCTTCTCATAAGCTGCAGTTGTGTTTGGCAAGGTTTCGGCAAGTATGAATTTCTTAGATAATTCACTGCTGCCTCTTAAAATGTAAAACGGTTTGTTGCTATCCAGTACACTCAAGGCTTTGGAAAATCCTCCACCCTCATGCTTGTTTACATATATATCGGAGATACCGTCGTCATCTTTCAAGAAACCAAAGTAATTTACTGTTGATTGCTTATGATGTGTCGTCACGACTACTTCCTCTTCTTCGGTCGTTTCGTCCGAGCTATCCGGTTCTACGTCATAAAATCCGTCTTTGGTTGTGTAATACTCCGACTTTACTTCTGTATCTGTCAACAGTCCGTCATAAAGTTTAAAATCAGCAATATAGCCTGCAAACGTCGCATTTGCGTCGCTACCGCCGTTTCCGCCTATTTCCAGAACGACTATATCGCGATCATCGCTGTACTTCCGACGGATTGTTTCCCTAGTACTATCGGTATCAGTATTTTTGTTATTATAGCTGCTGAGTTTCTCACCATCTACATAAGTATTAACTGTGTAATATCCCTGACCGGTTTCCTCGTCGGTATATGTCCACTTCTTTGTGATGGCTACGTGTTTCCATGCATCCCGCTCAGCATCAGTCCACGAGCCAATATGGAATTGGTTGTTGCCGAGATTGCCGGCTCCATTCGCAGCGTTGCCCTCTATCCTTACAGCCAAAAAGGTTCCCGTCGTTACTTGTCTTAAAAGAGAGCTCCACTCAACATTTGTACTGAGACCTGTTCCGAAACCGAATATATGCTTGCTTTGCCGCGTAGCGCTGTTTGCATCATATACCCATGCGCTTATACTCAACTCATCTGCATCAAGTAGCGTCTTATCCGTCAGTCCAACATTAACGCTGCCATTTTTAGCAGCAGTATTGCCCTTCGTATCAAAAATCAGATAAGGCGTGCCCTGTTCAGTTATGGCATATCCGGGGGTTTCGCCCGTAGAGCCGTTACCATATGTAATTTTACTTACTTTTCCACTTCCGCTCTCATCCGCAACCGCGATTTTTTCTGCCGAGCATCCCGATAAATCCATATCAAAAATCAG
Organism: Clostridia bacterium; assembly: GCA_017436135.1. The sequence goes on from JAFSDQ010000027.1 coordinate 14,418, forward strand.
GTCTGCCGCAGGTTCAACCGGTTCAAATTTATCCGAATCATCAGATCCTCCGGATGTTGTCGTATAATATCCGTCAAACACAAGCTTCACATCATATGTGCCGGGCTGTAATACTCTTCCATTATCAAAGGGCACAATGTTCGGTACACGTATATCGCCTGATTTGGTATTGGTAATAGTATAGGTACATATCGGCTCTGTTTCATCATCGATATAAACCTTTACAAGCTGGCCAGCATCGTTTCCGCTGGCAGTTGCCGTCATTGCAAAGTATCTTGACGGTTCCGTCACCACGCAGTCTGTGTATGTAGCCGTACAAGCTGATATCATTTTGTTCACAGGGTATGCAATCGGCCACACTCCTCCGCCGCCGTATGTATACGACATAAACCCACCGCTGACTCTTGTTTCCCTGTCTCGTGCAGAAACAAACTTAAATAGCGTATACTCATCTGTACAATCGGGATTCTCATGTTTCCAAACCGAAATGCCGCCAAGCCTTACAGAAGATAATGTTACTGCCTCGACCCAAACATTCTGAGTCCCGCTTGTATCATGAATAACAATACTGTGCGTATTTGTTTCGTCTGCGCCATAAGACTCCACCGAAACTGTTGTGTTATATACTGTCGCAGTATCCTTAGTTTTGCCTACATAAATCTTAAGCTTATCCAAAGTCCAGTTACGGTCGCCTCTTAAATAAAGCTCCATCTCATTGGCGCCAGTGCCGAAATCAACATCCTCGAAAAGCACATACTGTCCGTTTTCCGTATAGGTTACAAATCCGTCGCTCCCGACAGACATAGCATCTGTATCAGAAAGAACAGCATCGGCAGCTTTGTTTGTAATATCCGCCGCTCCGCTCTTATACCGTGCATAGTTCATATTGCGCCTTTCGTCATCCATCACCCCTGCGTAGAACATCTTTTCTTCAGGGAAATGATATTCCGAAAGTCCTGATGCATCAACACCGACAAACCCGAGCTGCATATTGTTCCATACACTTGCCGAAGAGTCTGCTCCTGTGTCTGGAATAGGATGTCGGTTTATAGCATTATAGGATATCGTACCATTTTCATCCTTTGAAAATACCAGGTTGTTATAGGTGTCGCATCCGTGGGCATTTCCATCCCAATAAATTCCATAATTATACGCATTATCAAATGCCTTGGTGGTATACACATAGTTATGATGTAACTCTGACATCTGCTCGTCGAGACCCATCACCACACCATTTGCGTAAATCATACCGCCGTCATCTGTAAACATCGCTAAATCATGACAATCGTTATAAGCAATCTCACACGGGAGCCATACTGCGTTGGTATGTCTTTCAGAACCTCCATCTAATCCTTCTTTTACACAAAAGTCTATACCATTTCGTCCGGTGTTGTAAATTGTGTTGTTATAAACAGCGTATCCGCCGCGCGGGGTACTCGCCGTATCCCAAGCCTGCGTATCTGTATGTATACCCGATGTATACGATGATGTATATCCACAGTCGCTCATTACATTGTTTTCAACGTAGGTATACGTTCCTGTCAGATAGAGCGCACATCCGGCAGAATGGTCAATCATTGAATTAACAATAATATTATCCGTTCCGTCGATATACAGTCCAACCTCACCGCGTTGAGGTGCACCGTTTTGATTTGATCTATCATACGGAAAATCAATATATCCGCTGCGCTGGTCAGCACTTAATGTGTAATGTGAAATATACTTCATATCCATATCATTTAACATACACATCTCGCTATCCTTCATTGTCACGCTGCCACCGATTGTACTGAATCCCTCGACATTGATATATTCCTTGTTGTTGAAGTTAACAACAAGCTGTCTTGTCTTTGCCTCAATTTGCACAGTTTGCGGACTTACATCCTCCGGAAGTATTATACGAAGCTCATTATCCGAAGTACGAACCCATTCGCCTGGAATATCCAGTGCGTGCTCGTGCCCTATCAAACAGCCATAGTTCAAGGAGTTTCCTGAACCTTGAGTCGTTACTCTGTCGGTCCAGCTTGACCACCACCAATGAGGGAAGTAATCAGCATCCAGCTTCAACTCTCCATAAGAGCTGGACTCTACCACGCCGCTTACGTGTGCGTAGTTATAACCGAAGGTTCCCGTCCACATAGCGCCATCCCAATAGCCGTCTCCCTGATTTAAGAGAGAATCACTTTGGATAGTGTCCGTTCTCCCCGCAAACAGATACATATTACCTTTAACGGGCCACGCATTGCTCATACTGCCGTCTTCTAACAAGTTCGGTCCGTTAGGATAGCGCGCCTGCGTCATCATTTCACCATTAATGAAAATCTGATCGCGTCCCAACCCAAGTGTTTCAGGTAGGTCGGTCACATAAATGTCATAACCGCTTATATGCGTTTCGTCAGACTTTTCAGGCGCCGCCAAAACGTCTGCCGCAGAAATGACAACATCTTCTCCATCAGCCGCCTTAAAGGTAATCGGTGCAGTTGCCGTACCGCTGTTTAGCGGTGTCAAGGTTTCACGATATACACCCTCTCTGACTATTACAGTATCGCCTGCTTGCGCTCGCTCTGCCGCCTCACCTAATGTTTTAAACGGCGAGGAGATGCTTCCTGTATTATCGTCGCTTGCGTTTTCCGTTTGGGCAACATAATATGTGTTCCCTACGGTTTTATCAGCCTTAAAATCGCTGAATTTAGCGGTTGCATAGCTGTAAAATGCGCTTTCATTTAAAATATCTTCTACTGTATACTTGTTGTCAATTACAATCAATCCGTCCCTATAACCAACGGTATTACCGGCAAGCTCTGCGAAATATCGTACGCCTGCCATAGCCCGCCCCTCGCGATAGATAATCACATCATCGGGGGCGCTCACCTTTGCGCCATAGCCCTCCTGAACAGTACACTCACCATCGAGAAGTACTACCTCGTGGGTACTGCTTCTCATCAGTGCATATCCACGGCTTGAATCTTCTTCATAATAATAGCCCAAAGCCTTAGCGAGTGTATTGATTGGCAAATATACCGAGCCGCCCAGCTGGTACGGTAGCAAATCCGTATCATTATTGTCGACATATCTTCTTCCGCCGTTTACAACAATGATGTTCGCCTGGGTATCCATAAGAACGGTCGAAAGGGTTTTTCGGTCGTATTCGGAAATATCGGGCGTAACCGCAATGTCTACTTCAATCCCGTCTATTTTCGTAGGAGTCGGCCCGGGAAGCTTCTCTTTCTCAAAGACAAGAGAATTAATTGTTACCGCACTGTCTGCAGTAATGGTAATCTCTTTCTCTCCCTCACGCTCGACCCATTCTTTTTTATAACCGATATACGCATCAGGAGTCCATGCTCTGTCTTGAGCCGCTCTGCCCAGATTATCACCAAATACCAAAAGGTTTGCGGTTCCGTCATTTACGTCCGCTAAATCGAACTCGTAAGTGATGTCGCCACTTGTCATTTCGATATGCGCTGTGCCTTCGTGATTGATGGTAACACTTCTGCTGCCATATGGGAGATAAAATCCCCATGTGGCGCTGCCGTCTGCGTCAATGATTACGCTATCTCCTTTGACTGTCGCATGGTTTGTTGCAATCAGCTCTTCCGCCGTAATTGTATGATGCGTTTCTCCGGGCCAATAGCCAAGGGTCAGCCAACCGGTAATCTGCGCCGCATTTGCAACAGATACATTAAAGATTACAAGAAGCGAAAGTAGAAACGCAGAAAATTTTCTTTTCACAAATTATCCCTCCGTTTTAATGTCCGCTCTTGTTTCATATTCGGGCAATACTGCCCGAATATGAAACTTATATCCTGAAACAATTAGTTTTCGGCACATGCTTCTTTGGCAAATCCAAACCATGAAATACGACAGGTCTGCTGATTTTCCTTGTCGCCGCCGAAGGAGAGATATACCTTGTGTTTTCCTTTAGGAACCACTTCGGTCAAATCTACGCTTGCAGTCTTATATATATATCCGCCTGTTTCTTCTGTGATAACTGTTGCAAGAGGTTCGCCATTCGGGTCATCAACCCTAACTTCAATCTCCTGATTTGCATCGCCTTCCAGTGCAGAATACTCAATCACAAAACGCTTACTGTCTGCATCTACAATTACATCGTTATATACGGCGGTTGTGCCGGGCAATGTGCAGGCAACTATCATTTTATTACCTTCCTTACCCGTATCTCTGAGCTTATGGAAGGGTAAATTCGCATCCATTACGCTCTCTTCTTTAGAGAACCATCCGCCCTGATGTCTTGATACATACAAATTGGAAACACCATCATCATCTTTCAGGAAGCCAAACCAGTTAAAGTTCGATGTCTTTTTGCTATAAGATATATTATCTGTACCATCTGCATTCTTTGTTACAGTTTCGTACATTCCCTTAAATTCAATGCGGATATCATATGTGCCCGCTTTGAGAATTCTGTTTAGCGGAATAGCGTCTGCTGTCATCTGGTCATAGAAACTACGATTTCTTACATCAAAGCTAGCTATCGGCTCTGTCTCGTCGTCTATATAAAAATCTAATATCTGTCCGAGGTAGTTATCTCTCGAGCCTGCTGCCACTGCAAGATATGCCGAATCTTCCTCTACAACGCAGTCTTTATATATAGCCGTATTTCCTGTGTAAGTAGACTTTGTAGAAGCTGCCACGGGCCATATACCGCCGCCGCCTGCCGAGTATGCCATAAAGTCTCTGTTCTGTCCTATGGATTCGTCCAGTGTAGATGCATATCTGAAGAATGTATATTCATCTGTCTTGTTTGAGTCTAAATGCTTCCAAGCCGAGAAGCCGCCAAGGCGTGCAGAGTGGCTTTCAACAGCCTCTATCCAAACGTTCTTTCTTCCGCTTACCTCGCCGATTACAAAGCTCTGCGTGGTTGAATCATCCTCACCATAGCCCTCGGTATAAGCAGTTAGGTTATATGCATGCGCAGTCTCTTTTGTATCGCCTATATAAACTTTGAATTTATCGGCAGTATAGTTCCAGTCGCCTCTGAAATAAACATCAATCTGATTTGCACCGTCACCAAAGTCAACGTTTTCAAAGAGCACATACTGTCCTGCCTCTGTGAACTCAACAAAGCCGTCACTTCCGACACTCATTGCAGAATCGGATAGTTTGGCATTCATAGCCTTGTTTTTCATTTCAGCCTCGCCGCTCTTAATTCTGTCATAGTTCATAATCTGTCTTTCGCTGTCCTTGGTTCCTGCATAGAACATCTTCTCTTCAGGGAAGTGATATTCAGAAAGCCCTGCAGCGTCAACGCCGACATAACCAAGCTCCATATTATTCCAGAAACGTCCCGTAGAGTCAGGGCCTGCATCGACAACGATGTGTCTGTTCAAATCCTCGTAGGTGATGGTTCCGCGCGGCGTTTTAGAGAATATCAGGTTATTGTGGGTATCAAAGCCGTGTGCGTTACCATCCCAGTAAATACCAAAGTTCCATGTTACGTCAGGCTCCTTAGTTGTATATACATAGTTATGGTGTACTTCTGTTCTCTGTTCATCAAAGCTTACAACACAACCATTTGCGTAAACAACACCGCCGTCCTCTGTAAACATACCCAAATCATAAAGGTCATTATACGCGATTTCACTCGGGCGGAAAATAGCACTTCTGTGGCTTTCACTTCCTGTAGCAGTTTCCTCTTTTACACAGAAGTCTATACCATTACGGCCTGTGTTGTAAAGCTCATTGTTATAGATAGCGTATCCGCCTCTTGCAGTTCCCGCCTTATCCGAGAAGAGCGTATCTGCGTGTATACCCGAGGTATACGAGGAGGTATATCCGCAATCTGCTATCTTATTGTTTTCAATATATGTGTAAAGTCCCGTCAAATAAATACCACAGCCTGCAGAGTGGTCAATTGAAGAGTTAACTATAATGTTATCTGTTCCGTGAACATACAAGCCAACCTCACCGCGTTGCGGTGCACCATTTTTATCGTCTCTGCTGTACGGGAAGTCAATGTATCCGCTTCTTTGGTCGGCACTTAAGTAATAATGTGCAATATATTTCATATCCATACCGTTTAGCATACACATTTCGCTTCTGTTCATGGTTGCACTACCTCCGAGGGTCTTAAAGCCCTCAACATTGACATATTTCTTGTTGTCAAGGTTCACAACGCGCTGTCTTGCCTTTGCTTCAACCTGTGCAGTTTTGGGGTCTGTCCCCTCAGGAAGAATAATGCGAAGGATATCATCATTTGTTCTTACCCATTCGCCCGGAATATCAAGAGCATGCTCGTGTCCTATCAGACAGCCGTAGTTCTGGGTATTTCTGTCGCCTTGATTTTTAAATGTGCTGGTCCAGCTTTCCCACCACCATTTTGCGTAATACTTCTCGTCCATTTCAAGGTTACCGTAGGAACTGGACTTTACCAAACTGCTTACATGTGCATAGTTGTTAGAGAAAGTTCCAAAGTATATAGCTCCTTTCCAGTAATCCTCTTCCTCCTGATTTAAAAGTGATTCACTCTGGAAGGTACCGGTTGTTCCTGCAACATAGTAGATGTTACCCTTGGTTGGCCAAGCGTTGCTCATACTGCCGTCCTCTAACAGATTCGGGCCATTTGGATAGCGCGCCTGTGTCATAAGTTCACCGTTAACATAAATCTGGTCACGACCTATACCAAGTGTTTCGGGCAAGCCTGCTGTGTAAATATCATAGCCGCTTACATGGTCTTCCTTTGATTTTACAATCGTTCCCACAGACTCTGCCGCAGAAATAATAACCTCCTCACCCTCTGCAGCCTTAAACGTAATGGGTGCATCGGGCGTACCGCTGTTCTGCGGTGTTAATACTTCGCGGTATGTACCCTCTTTTACGATTACGGTATCACCTGCCTGCGCTCTCCTTCCCGCCTCTGCCAGAGTTCTGATCGGCGCTAAGATGTTACCTGTATTATCATCGCTTGCATTGTCGGTCTGTGCAACATAGTATGTATTGCCGACCTTGCGCTCTTGTTTAAAGTTCTTGAATTTACCGGTTGCATAGCTGTTAAGTGTCTTGTTGTTTAAAATATCATTTACTGTATACTTGTTATCAATTGCAACCAAGCCATCTTTGTATCCAACGGTATCTCCTGTAAGCTCTGCAAAGTAACGAACGCCTGCCAGAGTCTTGCCATCTCTGTAGATAATAGCTTCAACTGGAGCGTCCTGCTTTGCGCCATAGCCTTCCTGAATGGTAGCCTTGCCATCCATCAGGACATACTCGTGAGAATTGCTTCTCATAAGAACATAGCCTTTGCTCTGGTCGTCCTCATAATAATAGCCAAGCGCCTTTGCCAGAGTGTTTATCGGCAGATAAATCGAGCCATTATAATCATAAGGTATCATCGCTGTATCGTTGTTATCGATATAACGTCTTCCACCATTTACAACAATGATGTTTGCCTGTGTATCCATAAGAACACTCGACATAGTCTGAAGTTCCTGATCGGTAATTTCAGGAGTAATAATATAATCCTGTATCTTATTATTTATTTTCTGCGGTGAAGGTCCGGGGAGCTTCTCCTTGTCAAATTCCAAAGAGTTAATGGTTACAGTCTTATCCGCTGTAATAGTGATTTCGAGTTCACCTGTTTCAACCCATTCCTTCTGATAGCCGGCACTTCCCTTTGCGTACTGCGGAATCCATTGCCATTTTCTGCCAATGTTTTCACCAAATACCAAAAGGTTTGCGGTGCCGTCGTTCACACCTGTCAAGTCAAATTCGTAAGTGTTTTCGCCACTTGTCATTTTTATATGAGCGGTTCCTTCGTGGTCAATTTTAACACTTCTGGCACCCCACGGAAGATAAAATCCCCATGTGGCATTACCGCCCTCATTAATTGTTACAACATCTCCGCTTACATCTGCATTATTTGTTTCAATAACCTTCGATGCAGTAATTGTCCGCTGATGCTCACCATACCAATAATCCTGCGTAAGCTGATAGATTACCTCCTGATGAACCGCAAAAGCTGAAGTGGTACTAAGCACCATTATCGCTGCAAGCAAGAGTGCAATCAGTCTTTTTCTCATATTCCTTCCTCCTTTTGTTGTCGTTTTCCTTATGCTGTTTACTGATGTCCGTAAACAGTTTATCAATTACCTTTAATTTGCTCACAAAACGCAAGAAGGTTGAATGCCGACATTAAATTGCATGTATCGGCATTCGTCCTCCTCATAGCTTCTATTTTCTATACTCTTTCAAATACTCTTCAACGTTGTTCATATAATCTTTGTTAAGATCGTTCTTCCATACCTCGTTGATTTCTTCAAGTGTTTCCTTTGTAAGACCGTTACGCGCAGCATCGTCTATCGTTGCCTGATACAGCTTTTCAAATTCTTCATCATTTGTTGCCGTCATCACCTTGGTCAAGTTTGTTTCAAATGCTGTGCGCGCATTCCAGAAGCGTGAAGCTTCGGGAACCTTAACCGCAACGTTATAAACATCGGGGCGTACGCTCTGTACAGTTTCCAGCGGGTTGTGAACACCCGTTGAGTAGAAGTAGTTAAGTCTTGCCATATTTGGAACAAAATCATATACATAGATAGGATTCCATCTGTTCGGTCCCACGGGATATCCGGGCCACTGCTCATTGTTCAGACCCCAATAAAGCTTTGCGTCGTTTGCCTCGCCATATACCCAATTTGCTTCGAGCTCTTTATTGGTGAAGCGTCTTACGCCGTTCTCATCCTCTTCAAAAAGTCCTGCACTCTTGGGTCCCCACGCTGCAAGCTTCTGACCTACATCGGTGAGCATAAAGTCAAAGTAGCGAAGTATTTGAGGAAGGTCCTCTTCTGCGATTTGGTTCTTCAGGAAGCACCATGCATATCCGCCACCCATCTCATTATATGTGGGCATAAACTTCTCTTTATTCCATGGGATGTTAAGCGTAACCTTTCTGTATTTATAGCCGGATGCATTGTCGTTGAGCTTTTGAATATCGGGAGTAGTTCCGCCGTAAAGCACTGCATACTGTCCGACAGAACACTTTTCTTCAAAGTTTGCTCTGTTGTCTATCAAAGAATCCTGTGAAATAATATCCTCGCTTACAAGCTGTGTCAGCTCTCTTACAGTTTCTTTAAAGAAATCCTGCTCGTACATATACTCAATCTTGCCTTTTTCTACGTCAAAGTATGTAAAGTAGTTATCACCATAGCCTGACGGAAAAGCATTACATCCGTTGAGGGCACCCGCAAGAACTGCAAGAAAATCCCAGTTATCAGAACCTGCCAAAGCATACGTTGCATAGACATCTCTATTACCCGTCTTGAGTCCGAGAGCCTTGATGTCGCGAAGGAACTGATAGAATTCTTCTTTCGAGTTAATAGACGCATTCAAAATCTCTTCTTCTGTAAAACCACCATTTTTCTCATATATTGCAACAAGCTCATCCTGGGTATAAGCTTCGGGCTTAAGCTGCTTTAAGATATCATCACGAACATAAACAAAGCTTGTGTCAGCTTTAGGCTTTTCTGTACGAACACGGACCTCCGGATCCATATCAGCTAAAGCAACAGAATTAGGAACGCCGAGGTTAATCTCATAAATGCTTCCATCCTCATACTTACTCTTCATCCATTCGCTGCTTTGCATATATGCGTAAAGATTTGGCATATATTTAGGTATAAGATCAGATAATTCCCAAATCAAATCTTGTTCAATAAGCTGATTTAAAACATTTGTCTGGCAACCCCAGATAACATCGGGCCATTCATTAGTAGCAATAGTTTTTGCAAGCTTTGCATCCTGCATCTCACCGTTGTTATCGTATGATTCCTCCGAGAGCTTCACCCCGGTCACACGGAACAGCTCCGGAGTAACAACATCCTCTGTAGCCATCTTTTCCCGTTTGAGTGAATAAGAACCTGTACCATACCACATCTTAAGTTCAATCTGCTTGCCCTCCCAGTCGGGCATTTCAGAAGAATCAGAATAGTTTGCTGCAAGCTCATTTACAGCAACGCCATCCGCTTCGGTAGTGGTTGTTGTACCTTCATTCTTATCTGTGCATCCAGCAAGAGCAGACACCATAATAACCAACGCAAGTAAAAGTGCCGATAATCTTTTCATAAAAATACCTCCGTTTTTATATTTAGAACTTAATTTTTTACAATTTCATATCAGGCGAAGAGCTGTCAAAATAAAGCGCATTAGCCTCTTTCTGTTTTCTAACAGTCAGCTCTTTGTCCATCAATTCATTTTTCTTGTCCAAACGATAGTTTCTTACGTATAAAATCAAATCCATGCCTACCATAACAAAATTCAGTATGTAAAAAAACAATACATACCACTTAAATTCATGCGCCAAAAGTTTAGACGCTATCCCGAAAATATACCCAACAAAAATCAGGATGAGAAAACTCAAACTCTTTCCTTTTGTGGTTCTCACCTGATAAGATTTAATAACATTCAATGGCCATGAAACGCCAAATAGCACAACCATAAAAATTTCAAATAATTCGTCCATTTTCTCTTCTCCTCTCGTCGCCGTGTTGCCTCTTGCCGCAAAACACAACGATATCAATTTTATTATATCCCATTGCTGATGTAATGTCAAACATACAATACAATACGCCTGCTATATGAAATTTATTATACCAAAAAAAGGAATTTTTCTGGTGTTCTCGTGAGCGTCTTTTCCCTTTATTATGCGATTTATCAGGAGCCGCGTCCATCTTGCAATCCACTATTTTCCTTTTTGCCGCTAAAAGCCTATCGCGGCAGATATCGCGAGAAGCTTTTAATAGCATATATATTTTATTTCTGCATAAGAATTTTATCCAAGCAGCTTCTCAACGTCTGCCGAAACGTCATTAGAAAAAGATTTCCGTCTTTTTCTCTGCGGACTCAATTTCCGCAATGGCAATTCTCAATGTATCGCATATTGACTCGGGAGAGGTGATGTCATCGCAAGGCTTTTTGTCGATGATCATGTTTAAGAACGCCTCTATCTCTGCCACAAAAGCTTCCTCCGCATCGTATTCTTCCTCAAAGCTCTTATCGTCACAGTAAATGGAAAGCTTATCATTTCTCACCACAATGCTTGCCTTTTCAAAATCTATTCTGCAAATCTCGTCAAAGGGGAAGGTCTGCGGAAGAGACCAGTCCGCCTGCGCAACTACAGAGAAGTCATCATAGAAATACTGTGTAATGATGCCCTCAAGCGGAAGTTTGGTGCTTCTCACTGTACTATATAATGAATTCGGCTTTCCAAAGAACCAGTTTATCAAATCCACATCGTGAATATGCATATCAATTGGACATCCGCCACTCTGCTTCGGGTCTAAAATCCAGTTGTTAAAGGTCCAACAAGGCATCTGAGAATTTTTGTCAAAATACGCTCCCCGAACCTTTCCAAGCTCTCCGCTTTCTATATAATCCTTGATTTTACGAAATCCTGTATGAAAGCGAAGACATTGCCCAATCATCAGCTCTCTGCCATTCTCCTTCGCTGCCTTTATCATATTTTCGCACCCCTCAACAGTTAAGGCCATCGGCTTTTCGGAAAATACGTGTATTCCCTTTGAGAGTGCGTAAACTGCAACCTCTTCATGAAGAAAGGTAGGGAGAACAGAGAGAATAAAATCAAGCTCTTCCTCGTCAATCATTTCTTTGTAATCCTGATAGAAATTACAGCCCGAAAAATCAAGACTCGAAACATCTATCATTCCCATGTTAATACTTACGTTTTTCTTTGCTTCTTCTTTGGTTGTTCCGCAAATTGCAGCAAGACAAATATCTTTTCGCTTCTGCTCTATTTTAATCAAATTGCATAGATGTTTTTTGCCAAGACCGCCAAAGCCTATTATCCCATATCGGTACATCCGTTTTTCCACCTTTCTGATTACTAAATTTATATTTATCAGTCTTTATGAATTACATCTTTCATCCAATAAATTGAATTTTTCATCCATTTCGCAACATTTGGATAATCCCTGTCAGACCCCATTCCATCGGGAAGCCCCAAGCCGTGTCCGCCCTCGGGATATATGTGCATTTCAAATTTAATGCCCGCTCTCTTAAGCGCCACAGCCATATCAATTGAGCTTTCGACATCTACCGAAATATCATCTGACACATGCCATAAAAACGCAGGACATGTGCGCTCATCCACATTGAGATTGGAGGAAAGCCTCTTAAGGTCTTCGCTATCTGGATTTTGACTTCCCAGCAAGCAGCGAAAAGAACCGGGATGACCCTTTGGATGTATAACAGGATAGCAAAGTATCATTCCCGCAGGCTTGTTATAGCCGTACTCCATTTCTTCCGCCGCATCATAAACCTCGCTCCTGTGCCATATCGTACCAAGCATACTTGCAAGATGTCCTCCCGCCGAAAAGCCGCACACAAAGACTTTGTCCTTGTCTATGTTATACCGCTCTGCGTTATCCTTTATGTGCTTCATTGCATTTGATGCATCAACAAGAGGCATAGGATATTTAAAATCACTTGATGTCCTTAATACCGAATATTTAAGTACAAAGGCATTAAACCCCGCTGCCAGATAGTTTAACGCAATTTTCTCCCCCTCGTGGTCTGCACAGTACGCATATCCGCCACCGGGACACACAAGAACAGCAGCCCTCGGCTTTGTCTCTTCGGCATCATCACAAACATACGTTGTCAATGTTACATTTGGATTTTCAGCCCTTAAACTTATCACTTCGTTAATCATATATTTCTCTCCGATTGATTTTTTGTTTTTTATGTAGGTCGGGAGGGCACAGAGACCCTCCCCTACGATTGATTTAATTCGCGCATTGTAGGGGAAGGGTTCTATCCCCTCCCGTAGCGGACCGTCGGGGACGCCGGTCCCTACGATTATTGCATCATTGTGAGGTTCGGCAGTTTTAGGCTGCACCCCGCAAAACGCACACGAGGCGGGGCATTTGCCCCGCCATCATTGATTACTCACCTTTTGCAATCGTTATATTACCTGCATTACGTGCCTTGATGTTCATTGTCAACACGCCGCCGTCTACTGTTGAAGGAATAGTTTCTCCGCCAATAGTTGCACTTGCAGTCGTCCAACCGCCAGGCAGGGTTACGTTAACTGTAAGAGTTGCATCGTAAAGAGCGTTTACGCCAAGGTCATCCTCCAGAGCGAAAACTATAGTAGTGTCGGTAGTTTCTTTAAGTGATAATCTTGTGTTTACTCTCTGCTTTGCATACACACTTGCCTCGTCATACGTAGTTACCCAAAGCTGTCCTGCTTTTGCCTTGTCTGCAACATATTCAAGATGTGCTGTAGCAATTTCTTTGCTGATAGGTGCCCAAGCGTTTTCGTCACCTTCTACACCATGCCACATTCCAACAACCCAGCCGCCTTTTGCTATCGCATTATCAACATATCCGTTTGCAATTTCTACTGTGGTCGGCGTATTAACTCCTTGAGCTTTTCCTACCATCTGTGCTGCAGTTAAAGTATAGAGGCTTCGGCTTTCGCTCTCACCTTTTTTGAATACAGTCTTTTGGGTAAGGGGCAAAGGATTATAGCTTGCGCCTGTTCGTCTCAAAGCAAAATGCTCTTCTGCTGCCTTTCTTCTGATACGTTCATTGCTTGAACCACCGGGGGTAAGCAAGCCAACTATCTTGTGTCCCGGGAATTTTTCTAAAAGAGCAGCTCTTCCGCCGTCAATTTCCTCCTCAAGCTCTTCTGCTGACAAAGAGGTAAAGGCACTCTGGTTATGGTTCTTGGTATGATTGGCAACGCCCCAACGTCCGTTTGCCGCAAGAGCTTGTGCCTGCTCCCATGTCATAACTCCTGTATTGGTTGCCCCGCCCATCCAGGCAGGAACCAGACCCATAGTAGCCTTTAATGTGTTTGTTTCAAGACCTTTTGCTGTTTCAATTCTTGCAAGCTCTGTATTGAGCCAGTCGTGCGTATAATAGTAGCCGTCATCTGTAAGCAATGTATAGATTGCAGGATAGTTGTTGTAAACCGATGCAATCTCGATATCTACAGAATTATCCACAAGCGAGCTTACAACCTGAAAACTCATAGTCTTTGTCTCTCCACCCTCGGTATATGTAACCGTAAGGGTTGAGAAGTCGCCTGCAATTGCAGTTTTCGGCACAAGTACACCGTCTGCAGTCAGCTCTGCCGCTGTATCACCCGAAAGGGTAAATGTACCCTCTAATCCCGAAGCTACAGGCATAACAGGGATAACACCATTAGTTGTGCAGTTCTTGTCATCACCATCTGTTGCGGGTAATGTAATTGTTCCACCGTTTTCTATATGCTTAATTCCGCCGGGGGTGATTACATCTATTCCGTCAGCTGTGCCCTGTCCGCGAAGATGAGCAAGCATTCCACGTGCAGCCTCAACACCGAGTTCGTTGAGAGCATACTGATTATAGTGTACGTGGTCACTCATAAGACCTCTCCAGCTTGCAGGAATATTTTCCTGACCGCCGTAGAATATTTCACCTGCGTACTTTTCTGCAAACCATTCTTCTATGGTTGCATTACTTGACCAACGCTCCATAACGTCTGCTACGACAAATATATCACTCTGCTTTTCGCCCATTTTGTATTGAGCAATACGGGGACCTGTCAGCTTAAGCGAGGTATCAGCCGCATCTGTAGAAGCAGTAAAGTTAAGCAAGCTCGAACGTACAGGCAGAATTCCGCCATATTCGATGCCCCACTCTTTAAACTTACCATGGAGTTCCATAAACGCTGCTTCATATTCTGCAGCTGTGTAGGAGCCGTTCTCGTTACAGCCCTGATTCCAGAAATAAACCTGTCTGCCTAATGTATATCCCTCTGCGTTGTTAACTGAAGTTATAGCCGCCTCATACTGATTCTTTGCTTTGGTGTAACAGTCATAAGGCTTTGCATCTGTCGTTCCTTCATTGTCCGGGTTCCAATATCCATTGACATCACTTCCCCCTGAATATGGCTCTCCTGTATCAATTTCCGCCTGTTTCGGGAAGCCTGTACCGCCCCATGCAGCCTTTACAACGAGGACAGTTCTGCCTGTTTCCTCATGCCATGTTTTTGCAAGTGCGCTGTCCCAGCCCGTATTTCCGCTTGTGCTCAAAGTATTGTTACCCATAGTGCCATAATATACTGTATCTGCAGCAGGCTTAAAGCTGATACTTGCGTCACCACCCTGACCTACAGCATTTGACTGACCCGCTACAAGAATAACATCTACTATCTTTGACTGGTCTGCAAAAGGCAATCTCTTTTCAAAAACAGTTTCTCCCATATCTGTTACCGCAACAAGAAGCTCGTCGCCTTCCTGTGCCGTCGGCAAAGTCGGGTAAGCCTCATTTACCTCATACGCAACCTCAAGACTTGCAGCACCGTTTGTAAATACCGCTGCATCACTGCTGTTTGAGTATAAAACCTCTGTGCCGCGCATCAGCTTCAATGTTGCAACTATTTTATCAGAGGGAGCACCCGCAGTAAGAGAAAGCGAAGCTTTTATTCCCTCATTGCCATCCATATAGGTAACGGCATTATTATCTCCGTCTTTAAAGCGTGCTGTGACTTTCAGGGGTGCAGGCTCTGCCATCACCGACACCGAAGAAAGAACAGGAGCTATATTTGTTATATCTTCCCAGAGATATACAGTCGCTTTTCTTATATCGCTACCCGTAGCGGTAACACTTGCTGCAGAAACTGCGGTTAAGCTTGGCTCTCCCAAATCTTCCATATTGATAGCAATAAGTGTGCCTTTAGTATCATAAAGACCAAGGATAACCTTTGCGTCGCCATCATAATCAGAAACCTCTACATCAGCCGTTACCTCTGTAGCATTCGCCAGAAGTCCGTTTGTGTCTGTGATTTGCTGATCCTCCTGGTTGGTGAATTTCACACTCTTCCAGGCTGTAACTATATCATAATAACCACTCTTTGTACTCTGATAATCTCTTGCAATTGCATCTGTTGACAAAGCCTCGGTATAAACCTTGAAGTCTGCAATTTTACCGTCAAAGCCAAGTCCGCTCGCACCCGCACAGTTACCGATTGCAAGCTTAACGTTGTTTGTGTCGCCGGACTCATCGCCAAACACAGTCGCAAAGGCTTTACGATTTCCTGTCGTTTCCTGACAGCTTCCTGCCCATTCGCCGTTTATATAGAAGTTAACTGTATAATATCCCTGCTCTTCAGTTGTTTCCGTAGCCGCAGCCGTCTGGGTCCATACTCTTGTAAGAGTTATATGCTCCCACTTGTTCAGGTTATCGTCGGTCCATACATATTCAGAATTTGCAAGAGCAGAATTTGTGATAGAATATGTTGCAGACGGTGCTCCACTGGTACCTGCATCAAACATAGTTTTCAGCATTCTTGTATTCTCATTCTTAAGGCTGTAGCCCCAACGAGCCTTATCTCCTACCTCACCAAAGCTGAAGAAGTAACTGTTATTGGTGACGTTATCCGAATGCACCCACGCAGAAATGGTCATTGCATCTGCGTCATATACAGTCTTATCCCTAATCGATACATTTACCGCCCTGGTGCCTTTGTTTGAAGCTGTATCATCGGTAGCATCAAAAGCAAGGTAAGGTGTGCCTTGTTCGGTCACGCCATACGCGGGCTTCACGCCATTTTCATTAACACCATAGATAATCTTCTCTACTTTATTGTTACCGCTCTCATCTGCAACTACAATTGTTGAGCTGCTGCAGAGCGACAAGTCCATATCAAATACAAGTGTAGAGTCTGTATCGTACCAGTCGCCAACTGTCGCATTGTAATCAGCTGCGATTTCCTCTGCCGACTTAATACCGGTCCAAAGCTTGAAATCACCGATAGAACCGCCATAGGCGTTTCCGCTACCGCCTGCACAGTTACCAATTGCGAGCTTTACATCATTCACTGCCGTAGAATCAGCGTGTGCATATTCGCCAGCGTATGTGGTACGCGCAGCCGTTGCGCTGGTGTAAGTCGCAGTCAAAACACCATCTATGTACAAATTAACCGTATAATTGCCCGTTTCAGCTGCTTCAGCCGTTGCTGCACTCTCCTGATTCCACTTTCTTGTAACCGTTACATGCTTCCATGCGGTAGTATATTCCACAGGCCATATATTATAATTAGTTGAACTGTTAACATTTGCAAGCGCATACATTGCTGGCGAAGAAGTCCCGTTCGAGCCAAACATAGTCACAAGTCTAGTGGTATTGTCTTGCTTAAGGCCGTGCGACCAGTGGTTTTTAGCCTGACTCATTTCACCAAAGCTGAAGATATATCCCGCAGCTGTTGGATTGCTTGAGCGCACCCATGCAGAAGCAGTTATTTCGTCTGCATTATATACAGCCTGCCCTGCAGTACCTGTAAGAGGTACATTTACCGCAAGGGTGTTTGCATATGTAGAACCAGTCGAACCCACAAGATTTTCCACATTTTCTGCTGTTTCAAAATTGAGATATTTCGTTCCTTGTTCGGTTACACCAAATGTAGGCTTACGCCCATTATTCGAAACACCATAGGTAATTGTGCCTGTTATTCCACTGTTGCTTGAGTCTGCAACAACAACAGAGCTTGCACTGCTACCTGCCAAATCCATATCAAATACTAATGTCGAAGTTGTCGAAGGATTTTCGGGGTCTTCGGGGTCCTCTGGCTCTGTCGGGTCTTCGGGGTCTGTGGGGTTTCCCGGTTCCTCGGGGTCATCACCACCATTATCGTCGCCATTATCGTCGCCACCTGTTACTTCGCCATAGAAATCATCATAAGTTGCATTATAATCTTCCAGCATTTGTTCCGTTGTCAAAATTCCTGTATAAAGCTTAAAATCCGCTATTTTACCGCCGTAAGCATTTCCGCCGCTACCCGCGAAGTTACCAATTGCAAGCTTTACATCTTTATTTGTATCAAATTTCGATGCATATGTCTGGCGGACCTTAGGCGCATCCGAGTTAGTATAGCTTCCTCTCCAAACTCCATCTATATAGAAATTAACTGTATAATAGCCTGTTTCACCAATGGTTTCTGTTGCATCAGCCGTCTTTGTCCATTCTCTTGTAATCGTTACATATTTCCACGCATCACTATTTGTAGTTTCCCACATATAGTTCTTTTTATTTCCTTTACTCGTATCCTCCAAATATATCTCACTATTTCCAAACGAATCAACTCCACTCACAGCAGCGGCTTCCAGCCTTGTAGACATGTGTATATTATTATTATTTGAATGCCTGAAACTATAGCCGTAATCTGTAGTAAGATCCATTTGACCAAAGCTGAAAAGAAATCCGTTATTTTTATAAATAGTGTCATTATACGAGCAATCTGAATAAACCCATGCAGATACAGACAGCTCATTCGCGTCATACACAGCTTGCCCCGCAGTACCGGTAAGGGGTACATTAACTGCTCTGTTACCCACATTTGTCTCAGAGGCATCCGCAGCAGTTTTAAAATTAAGGTATTTTGTTCCCTGTGCGGTCACACCATATGTAGGTGTTTTGCCACTCGCAGCAACACCATAATAAATCGTGCCCGTCTTACCACTGTTACTTGAGTCTGTTACAGTGATAGACTCTGCCGTACAGCCTGATAAATCCATATCGAATATCAGGGTAGGCGTTGAGCTCGTTCCTGTTTCCGTTCCTGTCGCTCCAACCGATATGCCCATCGGCAGTATGGTCAAAGCCATACAAAGAATGAGCATTACAGCCATTATTTTTTTCATAAAAAAACACCTCTTTTTATTTTTTGAATTTCCCTTTGAGGAAATTTATAATTTTCTCTTTTTCATTTCTAAATCTGCGTTTTTCATACTCTATCATCCTTATTATAAACTCTTGAGGGATGTAATGTCAAACATATAATATAATACATTTGCTGTATTATATTTAATATAGCAGAGCGCATTTTTCCTCTTGATATACTATAAAATATATGGTACAATAACTTTACTATAATATAACTAATGGGGGAAAATTATGGAGCTGTTACAACTTAAATATTTTATCGAATCTGTTAAAACCCTGAACTTTTCTCACACGGCAAAGAAATTTTCTGTTCCGCCGTCAGCCGTTTCCCAGTCTATTAAGAGACTGGAAACAGAACTTGGAGCGACTTTGTTTAATCGTTCGAATAACAAGATAGTTCCCACGGAATGCGGGAAAATATTGTATAATCAGGTCAGTATTTCCTTGTCCGCTCTTGAAGATGGTTTAAATGAACTTAAACTATTCAACTCCGGAATATCAGGAAATCTCTCCATTTTAATAGAATCAAACAGATCTTTTTTGATAGCTTGTATTACAAAATTCAAATCAATGCATCCGCATCTTGAATTTAATATTAGTCATCGCCGCCATAGTGATGATACTACTGATTTTGATATTATCATAAGTGACACTCATATAAATGATAGAAAATATGAAAGGATCCCTCTTATCCGCGAGCGGATATTGCTCGCTGTTTCAAAATCACATCCTCTTGCAAACGAAACAAGTGTAAAACTGTCGCGTCTGAAAAACGAGCCAATTATTTCAATGCATTCAGGCAGTAGTTTGCACTCTATATTGCTGGATATTTTCAAGCCAACGGATTTCGTACCAAACATCACTATTTTCTGTGATGACCCTAATTACACAAGACTATATACTTCTCTTGGCTTTGGGGTATGCCTTTTCCCTGAAATTTCCTGGCATGACAACCTTAATGAGAACATAGTTCTGCTTCCGTTTGAGCCACTGTCTCACGAAAGGATAACATACCTGTACTACAAACCAAAGAATAAAAATAATATTGCTGCACTGTTTAAAGAGTTTATTGTGATAAATGCAGAAGAAAACCACTTAACCAAATAAAGTTGCACACAATACACCCCTGTAGCGAAAAAAGCCCGAAAATAGAAAAAAGAGGACTTTTGCAATTTGCAAAAGTCCTCTTTTTTTGGGTATAATTGATTTTCTGTCCCATCAACTATTTTTTGCAGTTAAAATTAAACATTCTAACATATTGTAAACCCTTTTCAAAAAATAACTATAATTTAATTTTAACACAACCCCATTTATAAAGACTATATAATCCGGATGCCAAAGAAAAGCGGAATCGAGAAATCGGAAAAAATCTCGGTTCCGCTTGACATTTTGTTAAAGAATTTTAAAGTGCAACTGCATCCTTTGCAACCTGCATTTCGATAGCTTGCTCTACATAACTGTTTAATGAAATGTTTTTTGCAGATGCGCCAAGACTTGCTTTTCTGTGCAAGTCTGCAGTAATTCTCACATTAAAGCTGCCCCTGTACTACTGTTGAAGTTCTTTTCCGTTTTCAGCACAAAATTCAAGTATAATAAAGTAAAACAGTTTCATACATCTTACATAAGCTGCAGTTTATAGAAATATTTCTTGATAATTGGGAGTATATAGTCGACGGTATATACGGATAAAATGAGCCTCCAAGAAAATACTCCTCGAAGACTCAAACTGTTGTATTGTAGATAAAACTGTGGTATAATTAGATATCAGCTTTCCATAAGCCGTGGAGATTGCAGTAAGCATAAGCTGCAACAGGTTTTTCATCAGAAAGAGTAAAGGTTACAACAGGATCCTTTCCGATTTCAAGGCATTTACGCTGACCTCCTCTGTCGGTCTGGAGATATACCCAAACGATGTGATGTTCTTCTGTCATAGGATGCTCAACGGAACCGA
>JAFSDQ010000028.1 GCA_017436135.1 Clostridia bacterium
GTCACCTGCTCCAGAAAAAAGACATTATTCTTACGAATAATGTCTTTTTTTCAGCTAAATTGACCTCTACAAAGCGGTTCGTTGGATTGAATCCCCCCGCGCAAATGAGCCCTCCTCATTGAGGAGGGTGGCACGGGTCGCGTGACGGGAGGAGGTTGCAAATTATTTTACACACTCCCACCGACAAACCTAACGGTTTGCCACCTCCCTCACAGAGGGAGGCTATGCCGAACCCTACGAAAAAGGCTGAACGATTGATTTCGTTCAGCCTTATAAAATTTTATAAAATTTGTACTCCTGCATTTTTGCATATTTCAAGGGTTTCCTCGTCCCAGAGAGAGCTTTGGACCTCGCCGATATGAGCCTTGCCCAAAAGCAACATACAAACTCTTGACTGACCGATTCCGCCGCCGATTGTCAGGGGTAACTCTCCTGCAAGCAGGGCTTTGTGGAAAGGAAGTTCTTTCCTGTGGTTACAGCCGGCTTTGTCCAGCTGTTCTGTAAGTGCCTTTTCGTCAACACGAATTCCCATAGATGAAATTTCAAGAGCCGCACCTAAAACCTCGTTCCAGACAAGAATGTCGCCGTTAAGCTTCCAATCGTCATAGTCGGGGGCACGTCCGTCGTGCTTTTTGCCTGATTTAAGGATATCGCCAATTTGCATTATAAAAATAGTTTTATGCTCCTTGGTAAAGAGATTTTCCCGTTCCTTTGAGGTCTTGTCGGGATACATATCTTCAAGCTCCTGGGTGGTGACAAAGGTAACTTCTCTGCATATATCCACGTTTATTGCGGGATAGGATTTTTTTACCTCTTCAAGGGTGTCACAAAGGGAACCCACTATACTTGAAACGGTTTCTTTAAGATACTCAATGGTTCGTTGTTCCTTGGTTATTACCTTGCACCAATCCCATTGGTCAACATAGACAGAGTGAATGTTGTCAAGCTCCTCATCCCGCCTAATTGCGTTCATATCCGTATAAAGACCTTTGCCTACGCGGAAATCATATTTTTTCAGCGCCATCCTCTTCCACTTGGCGAGAGAATGTACAACCTGTGCATCCTTGCCCACATCGGGAATATCAAAGGAAACTGCCCTCTCAATGCCGTTAAGGTCGTCATTTAAGCCGCTGTCAGTGCTTACAAAAAGAGGAGCCGTCACCCTTTTAAGATTTAGTGCCTTTGTAAAGGATTCAACAAAATTTTTTCTTATAAGCTCTATTGCAGAATTTGTATCATATAGTCCGAGAGAGGATTTATATCCCTCGGGAATAAAGGTTTTGCTCATAAATAACCCTCCTGCTATATTCAAAAGGCGCACACCACCTGGTGAGCGCCCCGGAATGCTTTGATTATACTGTAAAATTAAAAAAATGTCAAGATATTTTAAAAAATTTATATTTTATTCTTCTTCGCCGGAGTTTTTGGGAATTACAATAGTATATTCTATATAGGTGTCATTTTCCCTCTTTTTTGCTCTTGCATCTATACCGGAACGTTTCATCATATCCACAGCCTGCTTAATTGTGTTGGTAAAAATTCTTAAATCTTTAAAAACCCTCATATTTTTTGGCTCGGGGTATGGTCTTTCAGGACCCCGTAAAAGCTTATCCACAAGCTCTTCTGTTTTTGAAACATTCAGGCCTCTGTCAACCACAATTTTCAGTATCCGCATTTGTTGACGCTCCTCGGGAAGTCGAAGCAGGGCTCTTGCGTGGCGCTCTGTCAGGGAATTTTCCGTAAGAATTTTTCGTATCTCGGGGGAAAGCCGCAGAATCCGTATTTTGTTTGCAATGGTGGATTGTCCTTTCCCCAACTTGTCTGCAAGCTCCTCCTGGGTAAGCCCGTGCTCTGTTATAAGGGCACAAAAAGCCTCCGCCTCTTCTATGTAATTCAGGTTTTCTCTCTGGATATTCTCCACAAGGGCGAGAATGGCGCTGTCTGTTTCGTTTGCCTTCATTACAATTGCGGGAATGTAGGTCATTCCCAGATTTTTACAGGCAGTAAAACGGCGTTCTCCCGCAATAAGTTCATAATCAAAGGGGCCTGTCTGTCTTACGGTTATGGGTTGCATAAGTCCGTATTCCATAATGGAAATTGCCAAATCCTGCAGAGCTGCTTTGTCAAAATCCTGTCGGGGCTGGTTTGGGTTTGGAACAATATTTTTTATGGGAATTGTTCTGACCTCTCCACATTTGGTAAAATTTTTGCTCTTCACAAGACCCTCGTCAGCCTTTGGATCTCGTCTTTCAATCTCTCTGACGGTTCCTACTCTTTTGTAATCTAATAACATTTTTAACTCCTTTCTCAATCCCGCCGAATGTATTGTGGTTTTTTCTGTATTATACCACAAAATATGGTAAAAATGCAAAATATTTCCATATACAAATTGTGACATAACTCCCGTGCAACCCCAAGAAAATTTAAGGGTAATTAAAAAACAGACAATATATAACAGGGAATTGATATATATTGTCGAATAAATTTTTCTTGTATTCTTGGAAAATTAAGTGTATAATAAATTCAGGTGATGTTATGAATAAAAAAATTATATGGAAATTTAACATTATTGACCTTTTGATTATAGCAGTTCTTTTGGTGAGCCTGACGGCGCTTGTGTATCGTGTTACCTGGGGCAGAAGCGAGGGCGAGCAACCCTTTGCCCTTACCTTTGAATGTGACGAAGCTCCCCTTTCGCTTCTTCGGGATGTAAGAAGCGGAGAAGAGTGCAGTGACGGTGATGCAGGCACCGACCTTGGAGAGGTGGAGGGAATTTTCTTCGAGCCTTTGGAGGAGGGGTCTGACAAGGGGCGTGCTACAATAAATATTGTTGCGGAGGGAAGTAAGTCCGAGCACAAGCATGGGGTGACCATAGGGGACACAATATATTTGAGAGGAAAGCCCATTGACCTTGTGGTTGGAGATACTGTATTTAAGGTATATATATCAGGCATAAAGGCTGTGAAATAATTTATTTTGAAAACAAATCGGGAGGCAGTATGCCTCCCGATTAAATTTTTTTATTAGCTTTTTTTATTTTATCTGCACGGCGGGGGAACTTTTTATCGGTTTCCCCTGTTTTTCGTATAAGGATAAGTTTTCTTGTGATATCGCTCATTGGCAGCGGAGCAGAAATAACATCTTCTACTGTGCCTCCAAGGCTTCCAATCATTGCTTTTGCATCAGATAGCTCCCCGTCTGCATTGTCTGATTTCAGGGCAATAAAGCAACCCCCTACTTTTACAAAGGGCAGACAATATTCGCAAAGAACTGTCATGTTGGCAACGGCACGGGATACTACTGCATCAAAGCTCTCCCGCAGCTCCCTTTTGTGACCAAGCTCTTCTGCACGGCCGTGTATACAGGTTATATGGTTTAAATTCAGCTCCTCTGCAACATGGTTTAAAAAATTTATACGTTTATTGAGGGAGTCTACAAGTACAAGCTTTTTTTCGGGCATCATTATTTTAATGGGAATCCCCGGAAAGCCTGCTCCCGTACCTATATCGGCTATGGTATCAATTTTACTGAAATCTATATGATAAAGAGGAAGTATGCTGTCTAAAAAATGCTTTATTGCAATTCCGTCAGGGTCAGTTACAGCAGTTAAATTCATTTTTTCGTTCCACTCTCTCAAAAGAGAGGCATAGGTCATAAATTGTTGTATTTGTTTTTGGTCTATACTGCCTGACAGAGCGGATATTCCATCTTTGAGCAACTTATCGTTCATTTCTTCACCTAATTTCGTTGTAAACAAAAGCGTGTCATAAAGACACGCTTCTATTTTATGTTCTTTAATGCTTACGCTTGAGGTGCGTCTACAGGGCAAACACTTGCACAGCTGCCGCACTCGATGCATTCGTCAGCGTTGATAACATACTTGCCATCGCCTTCTGAAATACAGGAAGTAGGACATTCTCCTGCACATGCACCGCACATAATGCAATCATCATTGATTATATAAGCCATTCAAATTCACCTCGCCTTTCTTTTTAACTTTTATTATAATAATACTTTTTTCTTGTTTTGTCAAGATTTTTACTCTTCACCCTGCAAAAAAAGCACTTTTGTATAAGGAAGTGACAAAATCCAGTCACAATAGGTATGCCATTCCTCAAGCTTGTGACTGCGGCGGGCAAAATACATATTCAGCAGATTTTCGTAGTTCATAGTAACTGTTCTTGTCTGATTGTAGCTCTCGGGCAACAACTGAATAATATCATACCAGTCTGCCTTATCCTTATTTTCCACAAAACGCTGTCTGCTCTCCTCTAAAATTGCCATTATGCTCTCCATAGCTTTCAACCCTGACTCTGTCAGGTGGTCGTGGCTGAAATCATCAAGCTCAAAAGGCTTGCTGTGGATTTTGTGCATAGTGCTTGTGGAGTTCGCAACAGTTGCAACCTTGTAGGTGTCAAATTCTTTCCACCAATAAAGGGGAGCGGTAATATCCACCGACAAAAGAATTTGACGAATAAATTTTCTGTGGTCGCTTCCCGCCTTGCATAGCTTTTTGGCAAGGCTTAAGTCGTTTTCGCCTAAAACAAAATTGCCTTCCTTGTCATAGAAGCTGTCCATTTTGCTCCAGCTGTTAAGAGGGTTTCTTGCACCTCGGATTGCCCCCTCAAAATTCATAACACAAGCCTTTTCAATTTTAATCACAGAACATCCCTCCGATTAAATATCGAGATTTTCAACAGTAGAGGAGTAATCCTCTATAAATTTACGTCTTGGCTCTACCTTATCACCCATAAGGATTGTAAAGGTTTCGTCAGCCTGTCTTGCATCCTCCAAATCAACCCGAAGCATAATTCTTGTCTCGGGATTCATGGTGGTTTCCCACAGCTGTTCGGGGTCCATTTCACCAAGACCCTTATATCTTTGGATAGAGGGCTGTCTTCCCTCTTCCATATTATCAAGAATCTCCCGAAGCTCTGCATCGCTGTAGGCGTATTTGTGTACCTTACCTCTTGTAATTCTGTAAAGAGGAGGTTGAGCAATATAAACGTGTCCTGCCTCAATAAGGGGACGCATAAATCTGAAGAAGAAGGTGAGAAGAAGGGTTCTGATGTGAGCACCGTCAACATCGGCATCCGCCATAATTACGATTTTGCCGTAGCGAAGCTTTTCTAAATTGAAATCTTCACCAAAGCCTGCCCCCAGGGCAGTAATTACAGGCATCAGCTTATCGTTGCCGTAAACCTTGTCAACTCTTGCTTTTTCAACGTTCAGCATTTTACCCCAAAGAGGAAGTATAGCCTGGAAGCGTCTGTCACGGCCCTGCTTTGCAGAGCCTCCCGCAGAATCTCCCTCGACGATATATATTTCTGTGTAGGTGTTGTCCTTATCAGAGCAGTCTGCAAGCTTACCCGGAAGAGATGCACTCTCAAGGGCGCCTTTTCGTCTGGTGTTCTCTCTTGCTCTCTTTGCAGCCTCTCTCGCTCTTGAAGCGGTAAGAGATTTATCCACAATAATTTTTGCAATGGCAGGATTTTCTTCAAAGAATTCCGTCAGCTTTTCGTTCACCATCTTTTCTACGATAGAACGCATTTCGCTGTTGCCAAGCTTTGTTTTTGTCTGACCCTCAAACTGTGCCTCGGTAACCTTAACACTGATAATACAGGTAAGACCCTCGCGGACATCCTCGCCCTTTAAATTATCATCATTTTCCTTTAGAAATTTATATTTTCTGGCATAATCATTTATAACCTTTGTAAGAGCCGCTTTAAAGCCAACCTCGTGGGTACCGCCCTCGGTGGTGTTAATGTTGTTGGCAAAGCTGATTATGTCCTCGGTATAGCCGTCGTTATACTGAAGAGCAACCTCCGCCTCGGAGTTTTCTCTTACTGTGTTTACATATATAACCTCGGGGTGAATAGGCTCCTTATTTCTGTTCTGATAGGAAACAAACTCACGGATACCGCCCTCGTAGCACATATCAAAGGTGACTTTGCTTTCGGGAACGTCATCACGGGCATCGGTGAGAATAATGCGAACCCCTGCGTTAAGGAAGGCTTGCTCCCGAAGTCTGTGAACAAGAGTTTCAGCGTTAAAAACAAGTTCCTCAAAAATTTCTGCGTCGGGCTTAAAGTGAACCTTTGTGCCTGATTTATTGGTATCGCCAATCTGTTTAAGAGGTCCGCAGCTGACACCTCTTTCGTATTTTTGATAATGAACATGCTCTCCGTCAGAGATTTCTACCTCCAGATACTCGGAAAGGGCGTTAACAACAGATGCACCAACGCCGTGCAAACCGCCTGAAACCTTGTATCCGCCTCCGCCAAACTTACCGCCTGCGTGGAGTATGGTAAATACAACCTCTACAGCAGGAATGCCCATTTTGGGGTGAATACCTACAGGGATACCGCGGCCGTCATCTGTAACGGTAATGGAATTATCCTTTTCTATAGTAACTGTAATATTTTTACAGTAGCCTGCAAGTGCCTCGTCAATAGAGTTGTCTACGATTTCGTATACAAGGTGATGCAGACCTCTTGCAGAGGTCGAGCCGATATACATACCGGGTCTTTTTCTTACTGCCTCAAGTCCCTCAAGGACCTGTATCTGATTTTCGTCATATTCATTCTCTATTGGAATACTTGTAATGTGTTCTTCTGCCAAAGCTATCAACTCCTGTTATTTTTTGTTATATAATCGGGGAGATACCCCACAACTGTTATTTGTATTTCTCTACTCTTCCTGCAATCGCCTTTGATGAAATGTTTGTTACATATACCTCCGAGTGGCCGTCTTTTTCGCATACTATAAAGGTTTTGGGAATTTCCTCTGATACGTTTCGGACAAAGCCCTCTTCCTCTGTTACCTTCAAAAACTCCCGGGTATTTGCAGACATGGAGGAACTTTCCAAATCCATTATAGCGATTATGTCGGCAGTATTGACCACCGTGTCCTTGCCTAAATGCAGATACATTTAAAATCACACCCTTTTACAGTACCTCTGCACAGCCATTTACTACCTTTATCCTCTTGGCATCATGGGGAACATTCATTCCGTCGGTGTCTGTACAGGTTATCAATATCTGTATATTTTTTATATGCTCCAAAATATATGCGTGTCGGCTTTTGTCAAGCTCGCTCATAATATCGTCAAGCAACAATACGGGGATTTCTCCCGTTTCTGCCTTAATAAGCTCAACCTCGGCAAGCTTTTCTGCCATAACAACGGTTTTTTGCTGTCCCTGTGATGCATAAAGCTTTGCCTCGGTATTGTTTATATAAAAGCTTATATCCTCTCGGTGGGGGCCGATAACAGCCTCGCCTAAACGCCGTTCTCTATCCCTTGCCTCTTCTATTTTTTTCCTGACAGCAGACAAAATACGGTCTGCATCAAGTCCGTCTGTGTCACCGATACAACTGTTATATTTTATATCAAGGTTTTCTTTGCCCCCCGAAATATCCCGCTGTATCTCTCTTGCAAGCGCTTCTGTTCTGTTAATATAAAGCGCCCGATACATAATGATATTTGCCGAAACAGAGGCAAGCTTTTCGTCCATTATGTCAAGCATTGTAAGATTGGGATGCTCCATGCGAAGCAAAGCATTTTTGCTGTCCACAATTTTGCGAAGCTCCCCCAGTGCAGTAAGATACCCCGGCCTTATCTGGCTGATAAGAATATCTAAATTCTGCCGTCTTATTCTTGGACCCTCTTTTACAAGTCCAAGATATTCGGGACCTAAATATACCACATTGAACCGCCGTACAAGCTCGCTGTTTTTGCGGATTGGTATTTCATTCACCGCTATTCTTTTACGCTTGTCCCGAAAAATTTCCGCTTCTAAAGTGTTTTCTCTTTCCTTGTCGGCAAATTCTAAATAAATTCTTGCTCTGTCGCAATCATGGCGAATAAGCTCTGTATCCCGTCTTGCACGGTTTGATTTGCCCATTGCAAAAAAGTAAACTGCTTCTAATATATTGGTTTTTCCCTGGGCATTGTCCCCAAAAATTATGTTGACGCCATCGCCGAAATCAAGGGATTGCTCCTGATAATTGCGGAAGTCAGTAAGCTCTAAATGCAAAGCCTTCATAACTCAAGCCCCTTCCGTAGTAATTTTATTCTGCGTGAAGCCTGAGGGGGAGAATGAGATACAAAAAGTCATCTCCGTCAGTGGGCTCTATCACAAGAGGACTTGTGGGGGTGTTGAACTTAAGCCTTATATTCTCTGTATCTATTGCCCTTATTGCCTCAAGAAGATATCTGTTGTAAAAGCCTATTTCAAGAGCTGCGTCCATTAAATCTACAGGAATGTTGTCATCAACATTACCTGCAGAGGTGGAGCATGAAATGTTGATATTTCCGTCACCTATGTTAAATTTAACAGGGCTTTTAACTACATCGTTGAGGATAATCAGAGATACCCTTTGAATAGAATCCATAAGCTGGTCGGTTGCACACTCAACCTCAATTGAATAATCCTTTGGAATTACACTGTTGTAGTTGATGTAGTTACCCTCTATCAGGCGTGTAACCATTTTAATATTATCAAACATAAAGATTGCATTTCTTGCGGTGGCATTGATGCGGATTTCCTCATCGGTGTCCCCGATTATTCTTGCAAGCTCGGTCAGGGATTTCTGGGGAATAATCATTGATTTGCTCTCAAAATCATTTTCCAGCTTTGCCTTATACATTGCCAGTCTGTAGCCGTCAAGGGCAACCATTGTAAGGCCTGTATTTTCTATCTCCAGCAAACAGCCTGTCAATATAGGGTTGTTGTCTGTGTCTGCAACAGCAAAGCCTGTCTTGGAAATCATTTCTTTAAGAAGAGAGCCCGGAAGGCTGATGGAATAGTCTGCATCAACTGTGGGCAAATCAGGAAACTCGTCAGCGGAAATTCCTGCAATTTCAAACTTTGCCCCGCCGCTTTTGATAAGAGTCTGATTTTTCTCGTTAGTTTCAAGGCTCACCTTACCGGGCGCCAGGGAACGAATAATTCCTCCAAGCATTTTGGCGTTGATAACAACCTCCCCTGCCTGCATAACCTCCGCGTCTACAACCGCCTCGATTCCAATTTCCATGTCGTTGCCTGTAAGTTTGATTTTGCCGTCATCTGTTGCCTTGATATAGATGCCCTCCAGAACGCTCAAACTGCTCCTTGCAGATACTGCTCTTGAAACAATGGAAATCGCCTCATTCAGGATTTCCTGTTCGCATAATATTCTCATTTTTTATACCCTTCCCTTCTGCTTTTGCAAGCAAAAAACTATATAAATCAACTCGTTTTAAATTGCGTAAATTATACATATTTATTTTAACATAATTTGTATTTGAAAACAAGCTTTTTTTCAAAAAAAGTCCCCTTTTTTTGAATATTTTTTCTGTGCTTTTAAAACGTAAAAAAGGCGAGCTTTCTCCAAAGGAAATGCTCGCCGTTGATTGCTTTTCAAAAAATAAATTCTTTGTGCTTTTGTATATCGTTTAAAAGGGTTTTGCAAACGGAGATTGCCCTAATTTGTAATACTTATTTGGATATTAAAATCGGTTGCAGCTGCCTGTGGACCAGAGCGGCCTCTATAGTCGGCAATATAAGATTAAAGTCTGCAACCAGAGAGTTTTCTTTTTCGTAGCAATCGTCCTGACCAAAAGGAACGAGATAAATGTTTTTTCTGGCAAGAAGCTTGCCGATATTTACTGCATTTGCACCTAAACCGTCATTGGTGGAAACTGCAATAACAATGGGACGGTTGTTTCGTAAATGAGATTTTGCCGCAAGAGTGACAGAGGTGTCTGCAATTCCGTTGGCAAGCTTTGCAATGGTATTTCCTGTACAGGGTGCAATTACAAGGACATCTATAAGCTTTTTGGGTCCTATTGGTTCGGCGGTGCTGATAGTACATATTGCCTTTTCTCCCGAAAATGCCTCGGCTCTTTCGATAAAGTCTTTTGCCTTGCCGAACCTTGTATCCGTACGGGCGCTTGTGTCAGAAAAAATGGGAATAATTTTTATTCCTTTATTTGCCAGCTCCTCCGCGGCGGGCAATGCCTTTGAAAAGGTGCAGTATGAACCTGTGAAAGCAAAGCCTACCGTAAGTCCGTTTTCCATTTTTACACCTCCAATTCGTTTAATAAATTACACAAAGTATTCTTAAGTATTATTCCTGCTGTATCAGGGGCGACCTTTCCCGGCAGGGACAGGGCGTGAATGGTCTTTCTGCATAAGGTACTTGCAGCGTCAAAATCCACTCCTCCCGGCTTGGAGGCAAGGTCTATTATTAAAACTGTTTTTTTAGTCAGACCCAGAACCTTTGAATCCAATACAAGGTGGGGGATTGTGTTAAAAATAATATCAAACTTTTCTGCGTGAGCTGCAAGATCAGAAGTATTTATGCAAGAATAGCCCTTTGCAAAAATCCAGGAAAAATCCCCGGGCTTTCGTGCAGAAACAGTTACCTTTGCCCCTAAATGATGGAGATACCTGGATAAAACCTTACCTATTCTGCCAAAGCCTGCAACCAGACAATTGCTGTTGTGAATTGTATGGGAGGTATTTGCCATTGCAAGCTCTATTGCCCCCTCGGCGGTGGGAATTGCATTCATAATTTCAAACTCCTCCCGAGAGGCATAGTCTGCAACAAGAATCCCTTTTTTATTGCAAATGTCCATAAGGGGCGGGTCAACTTTTCCTGCCAGAATTACAGAGCAATTTTTAATTGAGTCCAATACCTCCCCCATATACACAGGTTGATTCCACAGGGGCGTGTTGAGGGTTTTTGTGTCAATACTCTCCTCTGTGTCCTTTGAATAGGGCAAGGGTAACACTGTAACATCTGCGTTCTTTGTACATTCTGCAACAGAGTCAGCTTTATATATCGGGTCTATTGGATTTAAGCCATAGGTTTTAATATTATGTCCCTCTCTGATAAGAGCAGAGATTGCGCTTATCTGCCGTAAATCTCCGCCTATAAAGGCAAAATTCAGTATTTTTTTCAAGTTAATACACCTCTTTATAGTGTATGATTCAAAGGCGCCGTTGGTGAATAAAGGGAAAAAAGTTTATAAAAAACCAATGGCACTGTTTGACATTATGACTGCATATATACTTTAACTGCAGACGAAAAAATTTACAAAAGGAGTGATATAATGTCATTATGGTATGATGTTAAGAAAAAAGGTTATGCCCACGACGGAAAAACAAGTTGGATACGCTCGTACGTGGACAAGGTTATCCAGGCTATGCGGTCAGAGGTAGCCACAAGATTTAATTCTCATTTTGCGGGGGAATCAGGGAAGCACAGGGCATCTGATATTGTTTGCAATGACGGAAGGGATGTGGAGGCTTCTCTTCAGGCAGAGGCTTCTGCAAGAAGCAATGAGGCAGTGGCTCTTCAGAACAATATCAACGCAGAGATTCAGGCAAGACAAAGGGAGGATATAGCTTTAAGGAATGAAATAAATTCAGAAAAGCTTGCAAGAGGTCAGGCTGTAGAAAGTCTGGAAGCCTCTGCTGCTGCAGAGAGCAATGCAAGACAAGCAGAGGACAGCCGACTTGAGGAGAGAATAGATGAGGAGGCTTCAGCCAGAGAGGCAGGTCTTTCCCTTAAGGTTGATAAGGAAGACGGAAAAGGCTTATCCGCCAATGATTACACAACTGCTGAAAAGACAAAGCTTTCAGGAATTGAAACGGGGGCACAGAAAAACGCTGTCACAAAGGTAGCGGGCAAAACAGGTGCGGTTACTCTTTCGAAAACCGATGTAGGGCTTTCCAATGTAGATAATACATCGGATGCAAACAAGCCTGTTTCCACAGCGGTACAGGCAGAACTGACCGCCATAAGCAATACTGTAAGCGGAAAGGTTGATAAGGTAAGCGGAAAAGGCTTATCCACCAATGATTACACAACTGCAGAAAAGACAAAGCTTTCGGGAATTGAAGCGGGAGCCCAGGTAAATACTGTCACAAAGGTAGCGGGCAAAACAGGTGCGGTTACTCTTTCAAAAAGCGATGTAGGTCTTTCCAATGTAGATAATACAGCTGATTTATATAAGCCTGTTTCCGTGCCCGTACAAGCGGCTCTTGATTTAAAATCCGACATAGATGATGTATTGACAAAAACAAATACAAATGAATATACCCCCATCGACAGCTATAATCCTGCTACAAAAAAGTATGTTGACGAAACGGTTGTAAATGTTTCTTCCGGAGGGACAATAGACCTGTCAGACTATGCTCTTCGGGCAGACCTGCCCAACATAAAGAAAAAATTTAGTGCACCAGACGGGGATTATATTGCCACACATTTAACTGTTGGGGCAAGTGGAGTATCCAATTCCACAGGTTGTATAATGACAGGCGGTCGAAGTTACACAGAGTATTATTCTGGCGATTTGGTTGCAGCAAAACCTCATTTGTTAGAGAATGCGAGCAATACTGCAATTGTTGGCGGTATGGATAATAATATCGCTTATGCGGATGGAAGTGCAGATCTTTCGGTAATCCTTGGTGGCTTGAGCAACCAAATCCAAGCGAAAAGCAGTTGTATTGTTTGCGGCGAAAATAATAGAATTGAACCCCATAATCATCGAAGTGTCATAATTGGCGGTAAAGATAATGAAATTCCCTTTGGGGATTCCTATGATAAAGGATTTTGCGGTGTTATATTAGGAGGCATAGGCAATATAGGAAATACAGGTGAGGTTGTAATGGGAAAATACAACAATGGTGAAGAAACTGATATTGAAAATGCTTTAATAATTGGTAACGGCTCAAGTGCAACAATGCGCTCAAACGCACTTCGTGTAACCTATAACGGAGAAATATACACAAGTGCAGGATATGGGCAAGAGGAAAAGAAGATTGCCACAGAAGAATATGTAAATAATCTTATCTCAACTCTTGAAGCCCGCATAGCGGCGCTGGAGGCATAAGAAAAAATTTTCTGACATAAAAACAGCCGTTTTTACGCCCTTTGACAATTAGAACTTTAAACCTGAAAAAGTCAAGGAAAATTTTTCAATATTATGTAAACCTGAATGTAACATAGTTGTAACATAAAAGAAAATTTACAAAAATCTTTTCCACTTTTAAAAGTGCCGTATTCATAGTTATTAACAGACTTACTCACATTATCCACAGGTTTTTATGGTGGAAAATGCAAAATCCACAGTTTTTTGAAAGTTATCCACAGGCAACGGTTTTACGGCAAAAAATGACTGTAGGCAATGTTAAATTTGGTTTACAATAATATTTTATTTTTGTAAAAAGAACAGCTTTTTTTGAGCTGTTCTTTTTTTAAATATAAGTTATTTTTTGAATTATTCTATTTACAAATATTATTTCGTATGTTATCATACCCTTGAAAATCCAATTGAGGGGCTGATTTTATGAATAAGATTATTTGGTTTAATAAATACAGAGAAAACTGGATGGATGCTCTGCCTTTGGGAAACGGCAAAACTGCGGCTATGTTTTACGGCGGGACATGTACGGAAAGGATAGAGATTAACGAGGAATCTCTTTGGGGCGGCAGACAGATTGAAGAAAAACACAATGCCTCAAAAGAAATCCTTGATAAAATGCGTGGGCTTTTGTTTGCAGGGAAAAACGATGAGGCAATACAACTTGCAAGACAAAATTATCTGGCATATCCCCGCTCTGTTTATGGATATGAGAGCATGGGTGAAATTATCATTGATTTTGATGATAAAAATGATTGCTGGGGATACCGCAAGGAGCTTGATTTGGAACAGGGAGCTGTAAATCTCTCTTATACAAAGTTTCGTATAAAATACAGCAGTCAATGCTTTATAAGCGAAAAGCATAATGTGGTTGCCTACAGAATAAGGGCAGAGAATGGAGCGTTTTCCTGTAATGTTTCCCTTGAGAGGGAGCAGGATGCTCATACTTCGGCTTATAACGACGAAGTTTTGGTTATGAATGGTCAGCTTATTTCTATGGATGATGAGAGAAAGGGTCCTCATTGTGAGGGTATGCATTTTGCAGGAATGGCCAAGGTTATAACCGATGGAGAAAGGACAGCAAATAAAAAGTTTATTCGTATAGAAAATGCAACGGAGCTTACAATCTTTGCCGGCTTTGGAACCGGCTATAATGTGGATAAATATGATATTGATGACAGCATAGATTATAAGGCGCAGATTGAAGCGGAAATAGAGGGCGCTATAACAGAGGGCTATGATAGCTTGCTTAAACAACATATTGCACAACATAAAGCCGAATTTGAAAGGGTTTCCCTTGATATAAACGGAGAGTGCAGGGACCATATTCCCACGGATGTTCGCGCAGAATTGGTGAGAGCGGGAGAAAGGGATGACAGCCTTTGTGTTCTTTATTTCAACTTTGGCAGATATCTTCTTCTTACAAGCTCGGGTAAGTGTGCCACTCTCCCTGCAAATCTTCAGGGCAAATGGTGTCACGGATTTGCCCCGCCCTGGGGAAGTGATTATCACACAAACATAAATATTCAGATGAATTACTGGCCTGCTCTTCCTCTTAATATGGAAGAAACAATGAAGCCTTATGTTCATTTTATGAAAATGATAAGCAAGTTTGGTGAAAAGACAGCACAAAGTCTTTATGGGGCAAAGGGCTGGGTAATTCATCATACAACAGATATTTTTGGCAGAACAGGAGTTCACGATCTCGGGGATGTGGGATTTTTCCCTATGGCGGCTCCTTGGCTTTGTCTTAATTTATGGGAGCAATATGAGTTTTTGATGGATAAAAACTTCCTTGATGAAATTTATCCAATACTGAAAGGCTCCTGTGAGTTTTTACTTGATTTTCTTGTGGAGGACGAAAAAGGACAGCTTGTGACAAGTCCCTCCAACTCTCCTGAAAACAGCTTTTACTATGAAGTTGATGGAGAAAAGAAACAGAGCTTTTTTACCTATGGAGCGACTATTGATATAGAAATTATCCGAGAAATATTTACAAGGACAATATATGCAAGCAGGCTTCTTGGCAGAGATGAAGCTTTTGCGGACAAGATGCAGGCTGCCATGACAAAGCTTCCGCCCCTTAAGGTAAGCAAAAGATATGGAACAATATGCGAATGGATTGAAGATTACGAAGAGGCAGAGCCGGGACATCGACACATCTCTCATCTTTTCAGTCTTTTCCCGGGGGATATGATAAATGAAAAGGATCCCGAGATTTTTGAGGCTGCAAAGAAAACCCTTACCCGCCGACTTTCAAACGGGGGCGGTGCCACAGGCTGGTCAAGGGCATGGATAATCAATTTTTATGCAAGACTCAACGACGGAAACGCGGCACTTGAGCATTTTAAGTGGTTGTTGAGGCTGTCTACAGCCGATAACCTTTTTGATATGCATCCGCCTTTCCAGATTGACGGCAATTTTGGAAGCATATCAGGTGTGGCAGAAATGCTTCTCCAGAGTCATTTAGGCACTCCAGGCAACAGAACAGTTGAGCTTCTTCCTGCTCTTCCTGATGAATGGAAGTCGGGGCACATAAAGGGTATCCGTGCAAGAGGATGCTTTGAGGTTGATATAGAGTGGGCAGAGGGAAAAGCAACTCTTTCAAAGATTAAGGCGCACGCAGACGGAACATTTAAGCTGAAACAAAACGAAAGGACACAAATTCCCGGCGCTGCAAATGAAGTTGTGGAATACAAAATGAAAAAAGGGGAAGAACTGATAATAACCTTTAAGTAAAAAGAAAACGCCAAGCCCTACAATGTGACGGAGAATCGCACAACTGTAGGGTGCAGCGAAAACGCAGCACCGAGAATGCAAAACGTACAATTGCAGGGGAGGGGTTCCATCCCCTCCCGCATTAGTGTAAAAATGAAATACCCACCCGCTATGGGTGGGTATTTATGTTATACCAAGATATTTACAAGATTTAAAAATAAAAATATTATGGGTGCCACGAAGAGTATGCTGTCGCATCTGTCAAGAATACCTCCGTGTCCCGGAAGCAAATTGCCAAAATCCTTTATTCCGTACTGTCTTTTTATTGCAGAGGCAACAAGGTCGCCGATTTCTGATACAACTGCCGAAAGAATGCCCAAAACAAACAATAACAGCAAACTGAAATGCTTCCCGTCTAAAAATTTACCAAAGAACAGATTTACTATTATTCCAAAAAGGACAAAGGAAAGCCCGCCCCCCAGGATTCCGCCAATAGCACCCTCTACTGTTTTTTTAGGGCTGATTGAAGGGCAAAGCTTGTGCTTGCCAAGATTACACCCCACAAAATAAGCACAGGTGTCTGTAAGAAAGGCTCCGATAAAAATAAGCCAGATATAAAAGTTGCCATAGGGCAAAGCGCGCACATAGCTTAAATGTGATAAAAAGAATGGTATGTATATAAGCCCTACAATCAAAAGTCCTATATGGGACAGGGAAATTGTTTTGTTACTCAACAGCATTATTATAAAAAGAGCAATAATAAAGGTAAAAACAAGCACAAGGTTTACAGGTGTAGAAAAGCTTGCCCCTGTTGATATAACAATGGATGCCAGATAGCCTGCAATACACAGGACCTTGTTTTTCAAAAGGTCCACAGCCTTGTAATATTCATAGAGTCCAACCAGAGATGCAAGAATAACAACAACAGTAATAACAGTGTTTGGAGAAAGCAGGGCCAGAATTACAAGGGGAACCCCTATAACCGAGGTAAGCAATCTCTTCTTTAATGATGGTTCCATCATTACACCTCCTGTAAAATATATTACACGTTTCCGAATCTTCGATTTCGTTTTTGATAATCAATAATAGCCTTTTTCATTTCGTCAGGACTAAAATCAGGCCAGCAAATATCGCTGTACCAGAATTCAGAGTATGCCGCTTGCCACAATAAAAAGTTGGAAAGGCGAAGCTCTCCGCTGGGTCTGATTATTAAATCAACTTCAGGAAGACCTGCTGTATCAAGATGGCTTCCAAAAAGATTTTCGTCTATGTCATCAGGGGAAATACTTCCGTCAGAAACTGCCTTGCATATACTTTTTGATGCACGGACGATTTCATCTCTGCCCCCATAATTTAAGGCAAGGTTAAGGGTAATTTTTTTGCCTGACTTGGTAACATCAACGGCATTTTCCATAGCCCGCTTTAACTTCTCGCTGAATTTAGAGGTGTCACCGCTGATAATAAGACGATAATTGCGAGTGGCAAATCTGCTTTCTGCCTGGGAAAGATAGTCATAGAGTAAATCCATCAGGGCGTTGACCTCATCTTCAGGTCTGCTCCAGTTCTCTGTGGAAAAAGCATAGGCTGTAATAACCTCTATGCCGATAGAGCTGCAGTAATCCAGAATGGCTTCGAGAGTTTTTACCCCCTGCTTGTGGCCCATAGTCCTGGGAAGACCTCTTTTTTTTGCCCATCTGCCGTTGCCGTCCATAATAATCCCGATATGTCTGGGGAGGTTTGTTAAATCAAGCTCCTCACGGGATTTATTTTTGCCCGTCGGCAATTTTCGTGAAAAAAACATAAGTATACATCCTTATTATAGTAATATAATGCAGAGGAGGGGCAATGTCCCCTCCCTGCTTCTATATGTTGTTTTTGAACTGATTATGCAAAGGGTGAGAAATTAAACCTCCATAATTTCCTTTTCCTTTGCGGCGGTAATTTCCTCAATTTTTTTAACGAATTTATCGGTGAGTTTTTGAATTTTATCCTCTAAATCCTTTAAATCATCCTCGGTAATCTCGTTATTTTTCTTCTGCTTTTTAAAGGTATCCAGGGAATCGCGTCTGATGTTTCTTACAGCGACTTTAGCGTCTTCGCCGCGCTTGGAGATATCCTTTTTAAGCTCCTTTCTGCGCTCCTCGGTGAGTTGAGGGAAGTTAAGACGAATAACCTTACCGTCGTTGTTGGGGTTGATTCCAATATCAGATGCCTGAATTGCTTTTTCTATATCCTTAAGCAGAGTTGCATCCCAGGGCTGAATAACAATCATTCTTGCCTCGGGAACAGAAACTGTTCCTACTTGAGAAATAGGTGTGGCTGCACCATAATATTCTACAGTAATTTTATCAAGAATAGCAGGATTTGCACGTCCTGCACGGATTGTTGTAAAATCTGATTCAAGGGATATTATTGCCTTGTTCATTTTGTTTTCTGTGTTTTGCATAATGTACTCCTATCTGCCCTGCGGGGCGACTATATAAATTTGTTATTTGCCGACAAAAGTTCCGATTTCTTCACCCATAACTGCACGCTTGATATTTTCGGGGTCATCAAGACCAAATACCACAATGGGAATATTATTGTCCATACAAAGTGAAGTTGCGGTAGAGTCCATAACGCCAAGGCCTTTGTTCAAAACATCCATAAAGGAAAGCTCCTTGAACTTGGTTGCATTGGGGTTTATGTTGGGGTCGCTGTCATATACGCCGTCTACCTTCTTTGCAAGAAGAATAACCTCTGCATCAATCTCTGCCGCACGCAAAGCAGCCGTTGTATCTGTAGAGAAGAAGGGGTTTCCTGTTCCGCAGGCAAAAATAACAACTCTGCCTTTTTTAAGATGAGCCCCTGCCTTTAATCTGATATAAGGCTCGGCAATTTGCCGCATTTCAATAGCGGTCTGTACCCTGCCCTCTACTCCTAAATGCTCAAGAGCATCAAGGAGAGCCAGAGAGTTTATAACAGTAGCCAGCATACCCATATGGTCTGCACGGGACCTGTCCATACCCTCACCTGTGCGGCCTCTCCAGAAGTTTCCGCCGCCAACAACTATGGCAATCTGAACGCCCATATCATAGCATTCCTTTACCTTCAGAGCAATTGCATCAATGGTTTCCTGGTCAAGACCAAAGCCTTTTTTGCCTGCAAGGGCTTCCCCGCTGATTTTCAGCATTATTCTTTTGTATTTAGGTTTCATCGTCAATCATCCCTTCTTTATATATATAATCTGAACACACCGATTATTTTAAAATTATTCATCATCAGACTCATCATCACTGCTTGAAGAGGAGGAAGAGCGGATTTCTGTATCATCATTCGATTCCGAAGAGCTGCTTCCGTCTATGAGAATTTTGTTTTGCTCCTCAAGACGCATTATCTCCTTTTCCAGTCGGGAATTTTCGATTTGTAATCGTTCTGCCTTGGCCTCTGCGCTTTCTCCTGTGGGAGCAGAGTCAGGAAGCAGCATTACCTTAAAAGAAAAGCCAAAGGTTGCAAGAAAAATCCCGATGCTTACAAGGAATATTCCGAAAGCCGCCAGAACCTTTTTATATCCGGAGGTTTTTTGTCCGTAAGTTTGTTTCTCTGCCATAAAATATATCTATCCTTTCAGATAAAAGTGTAAAAAGTTTCTTCCTTCATATCGTTATGAAATATTATAACATAAAGGATTGTTTTTTTCAACACTAATTTTTTATTGTTATTATTTAAAAAACAGAGCAATATAATTCATCTTTAACCCTTGGTTTTACGGCGGTTTGCTCTCTTTATATTTCTGTACATTCCAACAGAAAACAACAAAACAAAGCCTACAGCCGTAACAATCAAAGCATAACAGATAATACGCACAAGCAACTTGCTCCACAGCCACTCCCCAAGTGCAAGAACAGGCCAGAAAAAGCTTCGTTCTACAGCCTTGTTTGCAAGAAGCACCCCTGTTCCGATTTCAGCATCCCCCAGATATACGGAAACAGTTCCTATTTTGTCATTTGCAGCTACAGGTGCATACACGGCATCGGGAACGTTGGGTACTATTTTTAAGTCCTCAAGCTTTGTTTCTTTTGGAACAATAACCGTTACGGGTTCAGGAACAGAAAGGGTAAGAGAATCTGTGCCCTTGCCCTGCTTAACCTTTATTTCGCAAGGCATATCGTTTTTTTGCAGTGCGGTAAAGGAAACATAATTTTCAAAGCCCCAGTCAAGAAGCTCTGCACTGTCGCCATGGGAGTCTGAAACCGATTTTCCTCCAAAGATTACACCGATAAGCTCTACTCCCGAGCGGTTTGCGGCAGAAACAAGACAATAGCCGGATTCACTTGTATAGCCTGTTTTTATACCAATGGAATTTTTATAAAAGAAGTCTGTATACCTCATAACGGACAAAAGTCCGTTGGTGTTGATATAGTATCTTTCCTTTTCGGTTTTGTTGGTGGGAGGAATTTTAACATGAGCAATATCCACAATGTTACGGAATTCAAAATATTTCATTGCCTGATGGGATATTTTTGCCATATCTGCCGCAGTAGTATAGTGGTTTTCGTCAAAAAGTCCGTGGGGATTGGCAAAATGAGTGTTATGGGCACCCAGCTCCTCTGCACGGGCATTCATAATATCCACAAAGGAAGCCACGCTTTTGCCAAGGTGTGTAGCAATGGCATTTGCGGCATCATTTCCCGAGGCTATCATAAGTCCCCGCAGAAGTTCCTCAAGGGTTAATATTTCCCCTTCTATAAGTGCCATGCTTGTCCCCTCGGGGTCAAGTCCTGCCAGCATTTCGGCCGTAATTTGAATCTGGGTATCCATAGAAACCTCTCCCCGTTCAACGGCTTCTACTGCCAAAAGGGCGGTCATTATTTTGGTTGTGCTTGCAGGATACATTTTTTTGTCGCTGTCTTTTTCATAAAGGGTTCTCCCGCTTATGGCATCAATAAGAATTCCTGTTTCTCCGTTGCCTAAAACAGGCTTTCCGTCACGAGGGGCAGATTTTTCTTCTTCCTTTTCTTTCTTTTTTTCCTTGTCGGAGTCCTCTTCTGTGGTATCCTCATATTGCTCCGAAGAGGATTCTGAATCAGAGAGTGTGTTTACGGCAAGAGCGGGAGCTATATTTGAAAATGTAAGGATAAATGCGGCAAAGAGTGCCAATAATTGTTTTAAAATGTTATTCATATTTTACCCTCTCTTTCCAGTCTTTCTCTCTCTGCTTGAGAAAGTCTTAAATATTCAGGAATAAGCTCCTCATAGGAAACCACATCATTGTTCAAAAATTTCTGACAGCCGATTTCTGCAACCGATGCGGCAAGGTTCATTCTTTGCATTCGTTGGGCAAAGAGGCAATTGTCCCCAAGAGCATTTTTGATTTGCTCTTCAAAAACAGGAACACCGTCACCTAAAAACATAATTTTTTGGGTGCTGTCCTTTAGCCTGGCGAGAAGCTCTTCTATACTGCAGGCACAATCATCAGAGAGTCTTTCCATACTTTCTCCCTGAAAGGTGGCTGTATAGACCTGTCCCCTCCTTGCATCAAGGATAGGGCATATTATGCCGCCAAAATGAGCTACGTTGTTTGCCAAAGCATGAAGAGTAGATACAGCTGCACAAGGCTTGCCTGTTGCGTGGGCAAGAGCCTTTACTGTAGCAACCCCTATTCTCACCCCTGTAAAGGAGCCGGGACCTACTGTCGCAGCAAAGCAATCTATGTCGGAAACTGCAATTTCTGCTTGGGAGAGCATAAACTCTACCATTGGCATTATTTTTTGCGAATGAGTTTTTTTGTTATTCTGAACAAGCTGACAGACAAGACGGTCCTCTGATATAACTGCCGTAGTTGCCGCCATACAACAAGTATCTATACCAAAAATATACATAAGATTCTCCTAATTTTCACAATCCCAGATTATCTCACGACAATCCTGATTTATTTCAGTTTTTTTTGCAAAGCTGACCCATATTGTTTCTGTGGGAAGAACGTTTTTAATGTTGTCAGCCCATTCTATAAGACAAATTCCGTCACCAAAGAGATAATCGTCCATCCAGTCACATTCCTCAAGGCTTGGGCTTTGGAGTCTGTAAACGTCAAAATGGTATATCCTGACGGAGCCGTCATATTCATTTACAAGGGTAAAGGTGGGACTTGAAACATCCTCTGTGTTTCCGAAATATGAAACAATACCCCGTACAAAGGCTGTTTTGCCGCAACCCAAATCCCCTGACAGAGCAATAATAGACCCCGGGGAAAGCTTTTCAGCCAGCTTTTTTCCAAGCTGAACAGTTTGTTCTTCGCTGTTTGTAATATGTTTTTCCACAGGACTGCCCCTTTCGCTCATAAAATTATAATAACTATCTATAATATTATATAAATTAGAACAAATAAAGTCAATAAGAGAAAGAGAAATATTTGAAATAAAAAGAGGGAAGTTTTTATACGCCTTTATTGTTGCATAAAAAGAAAAAATATGATATACTGATTTAACATCTCAAAAATCGGATAAGGAGGGGCAAAAATGAAAAAAATCATATCAATATTTATCATTATGCTGATGATGTTATCTTCGGCTTGCCCCTTTGCGTTTGCTGAAAGAAACGAGTTTACCATAACAGACAGCAGTTTTGTTGATGTTTCTGAATATTGTACCAGAGAGCACGCCATTGCCCGCTTTGTAAAAACCATTGGAATAGATTGTTTTCAGGCGGATGCCAAAATTCTTGATAAGTTTACGGACAGGTCTAAAATTTCCTTTAATTATGTTGATGAAATTTCAGGGGCTGTATCTGCAGGTCTTGTGAGCGGATACGAGGATGATACCCTGCGTCCCCAGGCTCCTATAACCCGTGCAGAAGCTTTGGTTATGTTAAATCGTGCTTTGAGAGAAACAGAGCTTCCTGAAAGATATAATATAGAGTTTGAGGACTCTCCTGCCTGGGCAAACAGGGCGATAAACAGGCTGGCGGCGGCAGGTATAGTAAAGGGTTATGGCGACGGATATGTAGGTGCCTACGATTTTCTCACGGAGGAACAGGTAAATTCCCTTTGTGACCGTATCTCAAAAATAGCAGGACCTG
Organism: Clostridia bacterium; assembly: GCA_017436135.1. The sequence goes on from JAFSDQ010000028.1 coordinate 22,688, forward strand.
CAGGGAATTTTTATGATTATGTAAATGCAGGGTGGCTGAATTCTGTCACCTTGAAAGATGGACAGTATATTTATTCCGAAACGGAAAGGCTTACCCAAAATATTAGCAACGAACTGTCGGATATTATATTTTCTCTCTATCACAGAAAATATAATGATGGAGAAACCTTCCCCGAAAATTCCAACGAAGACAAAATTATTCAGGTTTATTCTGCGGCTGCCAATCAGGGATTCAGGGAAAAGGTGGGGCTTTCCCCTGTAAAAGAATTTTTAGATGATATTGATTCTGCCCAGACGGTTGATGCTGTAATCGAAGTTATGGCAAAGCTGGAGCAAAACGGCTTTGATACCATGCTTCCCTTTGGACTTGATATAAATATCTATGATTCCTCTGAATATATTGTGTCGGTTTCTGATTGCTACCTTGGAATAGACAAGATATTTGCAGAGGGGAAAGAACCTGAAAAATATTATGATGTATATAAGGAATATATAGAAAAGCTTTTTATAATATCAGGGGAAACAAAGGAGACGGCAGAAAAATCTGCAGAGGCTGTGGCAGAGCTTTGTCACACTCTTGCCCTTACTAAAAACAGCAGGGATAATCAGGGTGCATTGACTGCCTATGCAACGGTTTGCGATATGAAGAAGCTCTCTGTCCTTTATTCAAACATTGATGTTAAAAAATATCTGGAGAATCTGGGTTATAAGAGAGTTCCAAAAGTTATGGTATATGACTGGAGCGGGGCGGTTGCGGCAAACAGATTGTTGACAGAGGAAAATCTTTCGGCAATCAAGGCATATTTAAAAGCGTCTGTGCTGGACAGTTCAGCTCTTTATCTTACAACGGATATGTTCAATGCCTATGGGGAATATCAATACAGAATATTTGGAGATATGAATGGTGCAATTCCATCGGACTATGCTCCTGCAATAGTTCAGGAGCTTTTAGGGTGGGAGCTTGGTGAAATATATGTAAATCAATATTTTTCAGAGACATCAAAAAAAGAAGTAAAGGATATGGTATCGGAGATTATCAGCTCCTATGAAAAGCTGATAATAGGATGTACCAGAATGACTCCCCAGACTCGCAACAGAGCTATAAAGAAGCTGAAGAGTATGAAAATTAACAGTGCATATCCTGATAATTTTGAAGATTATACCTGGGGAGATGCAGCTCTGCGGCCAACTGCCCAGGGAGGCAACCTTATGGAATACAAAACTTTGTATAATCGCTCTTACCACAATCACTGTATATATCTTTACGAGAATAAGGCAAGGGCAAACAGGGGAAAATGGGTCATGTATCCTCAAGCGGTAAACGCAATGTACGACCCTGTTTCAAACACGATTACTATTCCTGCGGGAATTCTTCAGGAGCCGTTTTATGATGTCCACGCCACAAAGGAAGAAAATTTAGGGGGCATAGGAGCGGTAATTGCCCATGAAATCAGCCATGCCTTTGATGCAAGGGGCTCTCAATTTGACGAAAACGGAAATCTTTCCGACTGGTGGACAGAGGATGACAGGAATGGATTTGAGCTTTTGTGCAAAAAGATAAAGACGGAGTACGGAACAATTTTGGTAGGCGATGATTTTATTAACGGAGAAATCACGCTAAACGAAAATCTTGCTGATATTGCAGGAATGTCCTGTATTATCAGGCTTGCAAAGGCCGATACGCTTAACCTTGATGCCGTATTTAAAAGCTATGCAAAATCCTGGCGGACAAAAACAACAGAGGAGTATCAAAGGTTTTTGATACAGGCAGATGTACATTCTCCTGCACGGGTCAGGGTAAACAGAGTGCTTTCAAACTTCCGTGAATTTGAGGAGCTGTACAATATTTTAGATGGTGACGGAATGTATATTCCCGACGAAAACAAGATAGATATATGGAAATAACCAAAAATTTAAAGGCGAGAGTTCCCCAAGGGGACTCCCGCCAATTTTTATTTTATGCTCCAAAAACATTGAACAGCATTTTTACGGCTTCTGCACGGGTAACATTCTGAAGAGGAAGAAGTGTGCCGTCGGGATAACCGCTCATAATTTTCTGGGTTACAATGGTACGCATACTCTGTTCTGCCCAGAATGGAATATCATCTGCGTCAACAGCGGTAATGGGATTTGCCGCAAGACCGCCCGGGAGCAGTCGGCAAAGGGAAATGGCAAACTCCATTCGATTGATATGGGCGTTTGGCCTGAAGGCTACCCCGTATTCCTCAAGCTGGCCTTTCATAATACCCAGTGAATAAACTGCTTTTATACGGTTTTCAGCCCACCAGGGGATGTCACCCTTGTCTGTAAAGGGAAGCTCTACATCCTTATAATCATCGGGATTTACCCCAAGATAGTTGCACAGCATAATTGCAAATTCCGTTCGGGTCATATTTTTTTGAGGGTTAAAAAGAATTGTGTTTTCATCTTCCAGACTGCCCTCTACTACCTTGCAATTTGCAAGGTAGGAAATATATCCGCTTGCCCAATGCCCCCCGGTATCAGAGAATTGGTTTTTGATTTGGGTTACATTTCCAACATCAATAAATTTCATTGAAGAAGCACCGCCGGGAGCGGTAACAAAGATTCCGATTCTGTGGAAAAGCCCGTCATCTGCAATATCACAGGTAAGACGGCGCTTATTCTCGTCATACTTAAAGGCTACAGCTTGCGCATCAACGGTAACTGTAATGTTTTCTGCCTTAATTTTTTCATTGTTGAGTATAAGCGCGGTGAGAATTCCGTTATTTACGCTTCCTTCAATGGTTGGATATCCTGTGTCGATGGAGGCTTCTCCTCCCTCTCTTATTAAAACGGGGATTTCCAGCACACATAGTCCTGCGTTTACTGCAAGAGTTCCTGTTGCACCGCTGATAGAGGATGCGTGGAAAACGCCGTTTGGCTCGATTGTACCTACAGATGCTCCGTCATTTACTATTGTCCATTTATAGCAGGAGCTGTCAGATACAAGATTTATTCCGTACCAATAGCTCTCTGCAGTGAGGCTTACAGAGGCCCCGGGCTCCATAACAAGCTCGTTTATGGGATAGCCCTTGTCGGCGTTATACAAAACAAGCTCATGGGGAGTTGTAATGGAAGAAATCAGGGTTGAGCCTGTTGCATCTCCGCTTCTTGCCCCTACATATACATCACCGTTTCCCCGTACAGTCAAATGCCCGTCACGGCTGATGGCAGTTGAGTAGCCTGTGCCCTCGGGAGTGTCAGCATCATTTTCTATATAGTATTCAATATTTGCAGGAATGTCCGCGGGACCGTAAGAAGAGTCGTAGGCGGAAATAACCGAAACATCTACCGATGCTCCTGACAGCATTTTCGTTCCGTAATTATTAAGGACCAGTCCATAAGGGATTCCCGTAGCCTCCGCTGTTTTGCGGAGGAAAAGGAAGTTGGCGCAGCTGCGAAGACTTCCGTCCGAGGGAGAGTTGACAACCTTAAAATCTGTTGTTCCCGCTAAAACTGCACCCATGGAGGTAGAACCGCCTCCGTCAAGATTTACCGCTTCAGTACAGCCAAGCTCTAAAAGTCTGCGAGCCAGGGTTTCCTTTCTCACCCCGTAGCTGTAGCCCTTTTGTCTGCCGTCAATTGTGTAGAAAATCACTGTGCCGTCAGGCTTGATTCCCACAGCGGAACGTGGGGCAGCGGCCTCGTCCTCAAGGTCGAGGGCTCCGTTTGTCAAAAGCTTGCCTCCGGTGCAGCCAATTGCCCACTGGGCAGAATTCCACAGTTCAGGACTTTCTGCCGCATTTGTGGTAATGGTGATGGTGTCGCCGGCTTTAAGATGTGTAAGATGCTCCTTAAACTTTTCTTCAGCCTTTGCAGAAACGCTCAATATCATTTTGCCCTCCGGTATGGGAACAGAACCGTCATTGTCGCTTGTTCCCTCTACTACAGCGGTAATGGAGCTTCCCAGCCGTATATCCCCGCTGACCGAGCCGAGAACAACATCTCTGCCCCAATCGGGAGAGTGGGTATTGTCTGCAAAATCATTTGTATAAAGATACAGGGCATAAGGCTGGCGGTATTTGTTTATACATTCAACGGTAAAACAGTAGCCGTCAGCTGCAGTAATAGTTGTGGTAATAGGAAATTTAGCGGTAAAGGCTGTTCCGTCCTTCCGAAAACCAAGACCCCAAAGCCACGAGGAATCCTTTGTGAAAACCTTGCCGTCTATAATGGTGTTGCTCATAGGCACCCCTGTCTGAAAGGAGAAGAAATCTCCGTTCATTCCCCCGGCGGTGTTATAGCCTTGTTGGGTAAGGATTTTGTTTGCATCTGTAAGAGTCCTCTTCCCATAGGCGGTCCAGCCGTTTGTAAGAATGGGCAAAACATCCTCGCTTGGTGTATAGCTGATATAATGTTCTGTCTGGTTTCCGACAGTAGAATCATTATATGTGTTGGTATATAAAACCGTGCCTTGAGCCAGCGGACTTTGGGAGTGCTGTATATGAGTCCCCAGAACATCTGCATCGGCGGCAACGGGAAAAGTTGCCGTCAAAAACGCCAATATATATATAAAGGTAGATTTCAGTTTTTTTTGTTTGAAAAATTTCATAAGGCGAATACTCCAATCATGTAATACATATAAAAACTTTTTCAAAGAGGAAGATATATATAATTTTGTAAGAAAGATCTTGACAAGGAGAAAAATCCATGTTATAATGATTATCTGTTTATAGTGCGAAATTTTGCGTATTTTGTCTTTAATAAAACTATATACATCTACAAAAAGCCCCAAAAATCGGGAGTTTGGCTCCGACAAGAGCCATTGTAGCACATAGTTGAAAATAAATCAAGACAACAATTGAAAATTTACAATAAGTTTAAAATTTTAGACAAAAAAGACAAAAGTCACTTATCTGTCCGAAAAGGCTTTGGGCAGTAAGCAGAAAAATATTATAATGAGGTGAGCGGTTTTATGGTACATCCTGTGAAACTGGGCAAGAATACTCGTATGAGTTACGGTAAAATCAACGAGGTTCTGGAGATGCCCAATCTGATTGAAATTCAGATAAACTCGTACAACTGGTTTTTGGACGAGGGTCTTAAAGAGGTTTTCCACGACGTATCGCCAATTGCGGACTACGCAGGAAATCTTGTTCTGGAATTCATTGACTATCGTTTGGACCAAGACCCAAAGTATGATATTGAGGAATGTAAGGAGAGAGATGCAACCTATGCGGCACCTCTTCGAGTAAAGGTTCGCCTTATCAATAAGGAATCCGGAGAAATAAAGGAGCAGGAAATCTTTATGGGAGATTTCCCCATTATGACTCCTTCGGGTACCTTTATTATAAACGGAGCTGAACGCGTTATCGTGTCTCAGCTTGTTCGTGCGCCAAGCGTTTATTACTCACAAGAGTTTGATAAAGTTGGTAAAAAACTGTTCTCGTCACAGGTTATTCCTAACCGTGGTGCGTGGCTTGAATATGAAACCGACAGTAATGATATTTTATATGTACGTATTGACCGTAACAGGAAGATTCCGATTACGGTTCTTATCCGTGCTCTTGGTTATGGTACCAATGCAGAGATAACCGAGCTTTTTGGCGAGGATGAAAGACTTCTTGCTACTATGGAAAAGGATACTACAACAACAGCAGAAGAGGGCTTGCTGGAGGTATACAGAAAGCTCCGCCCGGGCGAGCCTCCTACTGTTGAAAGCGCACAGGCGCTTTTGCAGAACTTCTTCTTTGACCCCAGACGCTATGATTTGGCAAGAGTGGGCAGATTTAAGTTTAACAAGAAGCTTCGCTTATCAAATCGTATTTGCGGATTTACAGCAGGGGAAACTGTTGCAGACCCTGAAACAGGCGAGCTGATTGTGGCAGAGGGCGACCTTATTACAAAGGAAATTGCTCTCGCTTTGGAGAAGGCTGAAATAAACAAGATTATCCTTGATGTAGACGGCAAAAAGACCCGTGTTATTTCAAATGATATGGTTGATTTGCGTGACTACGTTGACTATAATCCCCGTGAATTCGGCATATATGAGAGAGTTCGCAGAATTGTCCTTAAGGAAATTATGGAGATGTATCCTGATGTGAATTCTGACGAATTCAAGCAGGCTCTCACCGACAGACGTGACGAGCTTATCCCAAGACATATTCTTATAGATGATATTATTGCATCTATTTCTTATATGGGCAACCTGGCTGCAGGTGTTGGGGAAACAGACGATATTGACCACCTTGGCAACCGTCGTTTAAGAAGCGTTGGTGAGCTTTTGCAGAACCAGTTCCGTATAGGTCTTTCACGTATGGAAAGAGCAGTCCGTGAGAGAATGACAACCCAGGATTTGGATGTTGTTACTCCTCAAAATCTTATAAATATAAGACCTGTAACATCAGCTATTAAGGAGTTCTTTGGTTCTTCACAGCTGTCACAGTTTATGGACCAGATTAATCCCCTGGGCGAGCTTACTCACAAGCGCAGACTTTCTGCCCTGGGTCCCGGCGGTCTCTCCCGTGAGAGAGCAGGCTTTGAGGTTCGTGACGTTCACCATTCTCACTATGGACGTATGTGTCCTATAGAAACTCCTGAAGGACCTAACATTGGTCTTATCAACTCCCTTGCGGGATTTGCTAAAGTAAATGAGTATGGATTTATAGAAACCCCCTACCGCAGAGTGGACAAGGAAAACGGCATTGTTACAACGGATGTTATGTATATGACAGCCGATGTGGAGGACGGCTTCTATGTAGCACAGGCAAATGAGCCTCTTGATGAAAATAATAAGTTTATAAACAAAAAGATTGTTACAAGATTCAGGGATGAATTTATTGAGGTTGAGCCTGAAAAGGTTGACTACATGGACGTATCTCCAAGACAGGTTATGTCCATTGCGACAGCCATGATACCATTCCTTGAAAACGACGACGCTAACCGTGCCCTGATGGGTTCTAACATGCAGCGTCAGGCGGTTCCGCTTCTTGTTCCCGAATCACCTATAGTTGGTACGGGTATGGAATACAAGGCTGCCCGTGACTCGGGTGTTTGTATTCTTGCAAAAGAGGGCGGTGTAGTTGAAAAGGTTTCGGGTACTGAAATCGTAATCAAAAACGACAACCACGAAACAGATAAATATAAGCTGATTAAGTTTACCCGTTCCAACCAGGGAACATGTATAAATCAGCGCCCCATAGTTAAAGCAGGGGAAAGGGTTGAAAAGGGAGATATTATTGCGGACGGACCGTCAACAAGCAATGGTGAAATCGGTCTTGGACGTAATATCCTTATCGGATTTATGACCTGGGAGGGTTATAACTACGAGGATGCTATCTTAATTAACGAACAGCTTGTTAAAGATGATGTATTCACATCTATCCATATTGAGGAATATGAAACCGAAGCCAGAGAAACAAAGCTTGGTCCCGAAGAAATTACAAGGGATATTCCAAACGTTGGTGAGGATGCTCTCCGTGACCTTGACGAGAGAGGTATAATCCGTATCGGTGCCGAGGTTGAAAGCGGTGACATTCTTGTAGGTAAGGTTACTCCCAAGGGAGAAACCGAGCTTACTGCAGAAGAAAGACTTCTCCGTGCAATCTTTGGCGAAAAGGCAAGAGAGGTTCGTGATACTTCCTTGCGTGTTCCCCATGGTGAATATGGTATAATTGTTGACGTAAAGGTATTTACAAGAGCAAACGGCGACGAGCTTTCTCCCGGGGTTACCCAGGTTGTTCGCTGTTACATTGCACAGAAGAGAAAGATTTCTGTCGGTGACAAGATGGCAGGCCGTCACGGTAATAAGGGCGTTATTTCCCGCATATTGCCTGAAGAGGATATGCCGTTCCTTCCCGATGGTACACCGCTTCAGATTGTGCTTAACCCTCTGGGCGTACCTTCGCGTATGAATATCGGTCAGGTACTTGAGGTGCATTTAGGTTATGCGGCAAAGGCTCTTGGCTGGAAGATAGCAACTCCTGTTTTTGACGGTGCAAACGAGAATGATATTATGGATGCTCTGGAAGAGGCAGGATATAACAGAAACGGTAAAACAATTCTTTATGACGGACGTACAGGTGAGCCTTTTGACAATCCTGTAACAGTTGGATACATGCACTATTTGAAGCTTGCTCACTTGGTTGATGATAAGATTCACGCACGTTCCACAGGTCCTTACTCCCTTGTTACACAGCAGCCCCTGGGTGGTAAAGCCCAGTTCGGCGGTCAGCGTTTTGGTGAGATGGAGGTTTGGGCGCTTGAAGCATACGGCGCAGCGTATACCCTCCAGGAAATCCTGACAGTTAAGTCGGATGATGTTGTTGGCCGTGTTAAGACTTACGAATCAATTGTAAAGGGCGAGAATGTTCCCGAGCCGGGAGTTCCCGAGTCCTTCAAGGTCCTCATTAAGGAGCTTCAGAGTCTTGCGCTTGATATGAAGGTTCTTGATAAGGACGGAGAAGAAATTGTTCTCCGTGAGTCCGTTGATGAAGAGGACAGCGATTTGACTGTAAACATTGCCGGAGCAGAAGAGGACGAATTAGTTAACGAGCATGATTTCTCAGAGCCTGACGATGATATTTTCGACGGCGAAGATGATGATGAGCTTGACAACATCCTTGGGGACGACAATGATAGTTTAGTTGATTCTCTCTTGGGTGCAGTTGGCGGCGATGCAGAAGATATTGATTATCTTGATGCAGAGGACATAGAGTCATTAGACCAGCTGGCAGAGGAAGAGGATTTAGGCGATGATGATTTGCTTTAAGGCACAGCAAAAGCCTTAAAGAGCAGTTGGCTGTCTGCCCAGCTCACGGCAGATGGTGATGAGAATTTGTGAGCCGGAAAGGTATGAACGGTATGAGCGAATATCAGAATTTTGAAGCTATTCAAATCGGACTTGCTTCACCTGAAAAAATCAGGGAATGGTCAAGAGGCGAAGTAAAAAAGCCTGAAACTATAAATTACAGAACATTAAAACCGGAGAGGGACGGTCTTTTCTGCGAGCGTATATTTGGTCCGCAGAAGGATTGGGAGTGTCACTGCGGTAAGTACAAAAGAGTTCGTTATAAGGGTGTAGTCTGCGACCGATGCGGCGTTGAGGTTACACGCTCAAAGGTAAGACGTGAACGTATGGGTCATATTGAGCTTGCTGTTCCCGTATCACACATCTGGTACTTCAAGGGAATACCAAGCCGTCTTGGACTCATTCTGGATATGTCCCCCCGTGCTCTTGAAAAGGTGCTTTATTTTGCAGCCTATGTTGTAATAGACCCGGGAAAGACTACCCTTGAGAAAAATCAGATTTTATCAGAAAAAGAATACAGAGAATATTACGAAAAGTACGGAGATATGTTCCGTGCAGGAATGGGCGCAGAAGCTATCTATGAGATGCTCAAGATGATAGATTTAGATGAGCTGTATGATGAGCTTAAAGCTGACCTTGACGGTGCAAAGGGCCAGAAGAAAATTCGTACGGTCCGCAGACTTGAGGTTGTAGAGGCATTCCGTCATTCAGGCAACAAGCCCGAATGGATGATTATGACGGTTATTCCCGTTATTCCTCCGGAGCTTCGTCCTATGGTACAGTTAGACGGCGGACGTTTTGCTACCTCTGACCTTAATGATTTGTACCGCAGAGTTATAAACAGAAACAACAGATTAAAGCGTCTTCTTGATTTGGACGCACCTGAAATTATTGTAAGAAACGAGAAGCGTATGCTTCAGGAGGCTGTTGATGCCCTTATTGACAACGGCCGCAGAGGCAGACCTGTTACAGGCCCCGGAAACAGACCTCTCAAGTCACTTTCCGATATGCTTAAGGGTAAGCAGGGACGTTTCCGTCAGAACCTCCTTGGTAAGCGTGTTGACTATTCAGGACGTTCTGTTATCGTTGTAGGACCCGAGCTTAAGATTTATCAGTGCGGTCTTCCAAAGAAGATGGCTCTTGAGCTTTTCAAGCCTTTTGTTATGAAGAAGCTTGTATCTGACGGTCTTGCACACAATATTAAGTCCGCAAAGCGTATGGTGGAGAGGGTTCGCCCCGAGGTTTGGGATGTGCTTGAGGATGTTATTTCAGAGCATCCTGTTCTTCTTAACCGTGCACCAACCCTGCACAGACTTGGTATTCAGGCATTTGAGCCTGTACTTGTTGAGGGTAAGGCACTTAAGCTGCATCCTCTTGTATGTACTGCGTTTAATGCTGACTTTGACGGTGACCAGATGGCGGTTCACCTTCCCCTTTCAACCGAAGCACAGGCAGAGGCAAGATTCCTTATGCTTTCTGCAAACAACCTTATTAAGCCTCAGGATGGTAAGCCTGTAACCGTTCCTACACAGGATATGGTTCTTGGTAGTTACTACCTGACTTTAAAGGATGATACAGAGATTGGTACAGGCAAGGTGTTCGGCAGCACAGATGAGGCAATTTTAGCTTACGAAAATAATGCTGTTGGACTTCATGCACCAATTCAGGTATATGTTACAAAGACAATAAATGGTGAGGTTAAGACAGGAAAGATAAATGCGACAGTCGGCCGTCTTATCTTTAACGAGAAGATTCCTCAAGACCTTGGCTTTGTTGACAGAAGCGACCCAGAGAAGGAGCTTGACCTTGAAATCGGTGATAACGTTCTTAAAAAGCTTGCAGTTAAAGAGGCTATAAATGATAACGTTGAACCCGGTGTTGATAAGAAGCTTCTTGGTAAAATTATAAATGCTGCCATTAAGATTCATGGCATTACAGATACTGCTACCTTGCTTGATGATATCAAGGCAATGGGATATAAGTATTCAACAATCGGCGCAATCACCGTTTGCGTTGATGATATGCAGATTCCTGAACAGAAGGCACAGTACCTTGCTGAAGCGGAAGAGCGTATCGATAAGATTATGAAGAAGTATAAGAGAGGTCTTTTGACCGACGAAGAGCGTCACCGTCACGTAATTGCTGTTTGGAGCGAGATTTCAGGTAAGGTTACTGATGCAATGATGGATAACCTTAAGCAGCTCAATCCTATTTATATGATGGCAAACTCCGGTGCCCGTGGTAGCGTTAACCAGATGCGTCAGCTTGCAGCAATGCGTGGTCTTATGGCGGATACATCAGGTCGTACCATTGAGATTCCTATTAAATCTAACTTCCGTGAGGGTCTTACAGTTCTTGAATACTTTATTTCTACTCACGGTGCTCGTAAGGGTCTTACAGATACAGCCCTCAGAACGGCTGACTCCGGTTACCTTACCCGTCGTCTTGTTGATGTATCCCAGGATGTTATTGTCCGTGAAGATGATTGCGGTACAAGAGATGGTATCATAGTTTGTGATATAAAAGACGGCAACGAAATTATTGAGCCTTTGATTGACAGATTAGAGGGAAGAACAGTTACAGATGATGTAATCAATCCTAAAACAGGGGAGATTATTGTAGCTGAAAACGAAATGATTACAGCCGCTCTTGCAAAAGAGATTATCAATGCAGGTATTACGGAAGTTAAAATCCGCTCGGTTGTTAAGTGCCGCAGTAAGGTTGGCGTATGTGCTAAATGTTACGGACACAACCTTTCAAACGGAACTCCTGTTAATGTTGGTGAGGCAGTTGGTATTATCGCTGCACAGTCCATCGGTGAGCCGGGTACACAGCTTACAATGCGTACCTTCCACGCCGGCGGTGTTGCGGGAGACGATATTACCCAGGGTCTTCCCCGTGTTGAGGAGTTGTTTGAGGCAAGAAAGCCAAAGGGTGTTGCAATCATATCCGAGGTATCGGGCAAAGTTCGCATTACAGATATGACAGGCAAGAGAGAAATCGTTGTTATGAACGAGGAAACAGGTGAGTCTGCAACATATATGATTCCCTTCGGTGCCAGAATTAAGGTTCGTGACGACCAGGAAATTCAGGCAGGTGATCCCCTTACAGAGGGTTCACTCAATCCTCACGATGTACTTGCAATTCTTGGTGCAACAGCTGTTCAGAACTACTTTATTCAGGAAGTTCAGAGGGTGTACAGACTTCAGGGTGTTGATATCAACGATAAGCATATTGAGGTTATTGTTCGCCAGATGATGCACAAGGTAAAGGTAGAAAGTGCAGGAGATACAGGACTTCTTACAGGTTCTCTTGTAAATATTTATGAGCTTGAGGATATAAACAACAAGGTTATTGCAGAGGGCGGAGAGCCGGCAGAATTCTCAATTCAGCTTATGGGTATTACAAAGGCTGCACTTGCTACAGAGTCATTCTTGTCTGCAGCTTCATTCCAGGAAACAACAAGAGTTCTTACAGATGCTGCAATCAAGGGTAAGAAGGATCCCCTTGTTGGACTTAAGGAAAATGTTATTATTGGTAAGCTTGTGCCTGCAGGAACAGGCGTAAACACATATAACAATATCGAGGTTTATCCCACATATAGCGGAATAGGCGAAGATAATGAACCATTAGGGCTTGATGACTAAAATTCGAGGCCGCCTGCTGTGTTTTGAGCAGGCGGCTTTTTGGTTGATATTGTAAAACAATTATTGAGGAGAGAATAATGATGATAAAAGGAAATCTTATTGTAGGTCAGTCGGGGGGGCCGACTGCGGCGATAAATGCCAGCCTTGCAGGTGTTTTTTGCGGAGCAAAGGCTGCGGGTGTAGCAAAGGTTTATGGTATGTGCGGCGGTGTAAAGGGCTTGATTGACGGAAAATATGTTGACCTTGACCAATATATAAAGGGAAGCGAGGACGTGGAGCTTTTAAAGCAAACCCCCTCTGCCGCCCTTGGCAGCTGCCGCTATAAATTGCCTGCACCGGACAGTGAAAAAGAGGTATATGAGAAGCTTTTTGAAAATCTTAAAAAGCTGGATATAGCATATTTTGTTTATATCGGCGGAAACGATTCTATGGATACAATTGCCAAGCTTTCAAGCTATGCTGATGAAACAGGAAGCGAAATTCGCTTTATGGGTGTGCCCAAAACAGTTGATAACGATTTGGCGGTTACAGACCATACTCCCGGCTTTGGAAGTGCGGCAAAATATATTGCAACATCTGTTAAAGAGGTTATTTGTGACAGCTCGGTGTATGATATAAAATCCATAACAGTTATAGAAATAATGGGAAGAAACGCAGGCTGGCTGGCGGCATCCTCGGCTCTTGCAAAGGGGGAGGATTGTGTAGGGGTTGACCTTATATACCTTCCCGAGAAAAGCTTTGATTTGGAAAAATGTGCAGAGCGAGTAGAGGCTCTTCTTAAAGAGAAGAATACTGTGGTTATTGCGGTTTCCGAGGCGCTTAAAAATGCAGAGGGCAATTATATCTGTGAGGAGGGCTCGGTTCACGCAGGGCTTGATGCCTTTGGACATAAGATTATGAGCGGAACAGGACAGTTTCTTGCTCAATACCTTGGCAAAAAGCTTGGGGTAAAGGCTCGGGGAATTGAGATTAACACTCTTCAGAGAAGTGCTGCACATTTTGCCTCTGCACAGGATATAGAAGAATCCTTTAAGGCAGGGGAGGCATCAGCAATTGCGGCGACAGAGGGCAGAACAGGGGAGATGTCGGTTATTAAGAGAATATCCGATTGCCCTTACCAATACAAAATAGAAACAGCCGACATATTTGAGATTGCCAATGTGGAAAAGAAAATTCCTGATGAATGGATATCAAGGGACGGCTCCTATGTAACGGAGGATTTTATAAAGTATTGCAGACCCTTGATTATGGGCGAAATGTCGATTATAACCGAAAATGGTCTGCCAAAGCATCTTAAAATCAAAGGATAAGGATAGGTAAAATTATGGAAAAATATTCATATAAAACAAAGGGGACCTGCTCAAGAAGCATAACCTTTGAGAGTGACGGAAAAATAGTAAAAAATGTGGTATTCAGCGGCGGCTGCAGCGGAAATACCCAGGGAGTTGCAAAGCTTGTTGAGGGAATGGAAGTAAAAAAGGTTATAGAGCTGCTTAAAGATGTGGACTGTAACGGCAGAGGCACCTCTTGTCCTGCACAGCTTGCAGAGGCGCTGAAGCAAGCTGTGGCTCAATAAAAGGGGCAAGAATAAAAAATGAACAGCGAAAAATTTTTTAAATCAAGAATAGTGGTTGTTGTAGGGGCATTGCTTTGTTGCGCTCTTTGGGGAAGTGCCACCCCCTTTATTAAAATAGGCTATCAGCTTATGATGCCTGCAAAGGATGTACCCTCTACCATACTTTTTGCCGGGATAAGATTTTTCTTTGCGGGGCTTATAACGGTTGCAATTTACAGCCTTGGCAGAAGAAAATTCCTTGTGCCAAAAAAGAAAAGCTGGGGCAAAGTGTCTGTTATTGCGGTTTTTCAAACGGTTGTGCAATACATATTCTTCTATGTGGGGCTTGCCAATACATCGGGGGTAAAGGGGACCATCTTAAGCGGTGCAAACGCTTTCTTTGCTCTTTTAATTGCAAGCCTTATATTCAGACAGGAAAAGCTTACCATAAAAAAGCTAATAGCTTGTATTATTGGATTTTCGGGTCTTATTTTGATAAATTTAAACGGACTTGAGTTTAACATGAACTTTTTTGGGGATGCTTTTGTAATATTTTCAACAATATCCTATGCTTTTTCATCGGTTTTGATAAAAAAGTTTTCGGGGGAAGAAGACCCTGTGATAATCAGTGGCTACCAATTTATAATGGGCGGAATATTTATGATTGCAACAGGCCTTATTTTTGGAGGAAATATTGTAATTGAATCTGCAGCGGCGGCAGGAGTGCTGACCTATCTGTCATTTTTGTCTGCTATTGCCTATGCCCTTTGGGGAATGCTTTTAAAATATAACCCTGTTTCAAAGGTAACTATATTCAACTTTATGACACCTGTTTTCGGAGTTCTGTTGTCAAAGCTGATGCTGACCGAAACCAGCAATGTAGGCGTGGGAAGTATTATTCTGACTCTTGTTCTTGTGAGCATAGGAATATTTATGCTGAATTATCAAAAAGAAAGCAAGTAAAACAGAAAACGGCGAGAGCCCCTCGTGGGCTCTCGCCAATCTTTTATGGTTTTACATAATTATATATTCCGTTATAAATTGATTCTGCAGCAGCTGCGCGCCATGCCGAGCTGTTAAGATTCAATGCCTCTGTGGGGTTGCTTAAATAACCAAGTTCCACAAGTACAGCGGGCATATCGGTTTGGCGGAGAACCGCAAAGTTTGCGGCACGGACTCCGTTGTTTTTAGAGCCAAGTCTTGCCACAAAGGCATCAAGAATTGATTCTGCAAGAGCCTCTGCTCTTCCTCCAAGACGGTATACATACGCCTCTACTCCGTTTGCGGCAGGGTTTGGCGAACTGTTTGTGTGAATACTTATAAAATAATCTGCCCCCCAAGTATCTGCCATACGGGCGCGGTTGGTCAGGTCTGCACTTTTTCCGGGGAGAACATTTTCCGTAGGCGTGCTGCGATAGAGCATAACCTCATAGCCGTTTTCTGATAAAAGACGGGCAAGCTGAAGAGCTACAGAAAGGTTCACGCTTTGCTCAACAACACCATTCCCAAGGGCACCGGGGTCTGTGCCTCCGTGACCGGCGTCAACAAAAATTTTTGTAGCCATAATTTTCACCTCCCATTTTATAATATGCCGAGGCATAATAAATGTTTTGAAAACATTTAAACTGTGTGTAATTGAACTGTAATAAGTATATGGTATAATAGTTATGGGGAAATGTCGGACAAAATATTTTATTGTTGGTATATGGATGACAAAAAGGTCTTGCATTTATAACAAAATATTGTTATAATAATTCTGTATTATACAATATGTAGATTAAAACCAATTGATGGGAGAGTCTATATGGAAAAATTAGTTATATTGGGAGGAGCAAAACTTTGCGGTGAAGTTGAAATCAGCGGTGCGAAAAATTCTGCCGTTGCTCTTTTGGCTGCGTCAATAATGGTAAAGGGAAAGTGCAGTATTGACAACGTTCCCCATGTAAGCGACATTGATGCCTTGATTGATATTATCAATGAGCTTGGGGGAAAAGCAGGGTTTGTTTCAAAAGGGACAGTGGAAATTGACTGTACTAACCTTAATAAATATGAGGCGGACTATGAAATGGTTCGTCGTATTCGTGCGTCCTCATACCTTATGGGTGCTCTCCTTGGAAGATTTAAACGTGCAAGAGTTGGTATGCCAGGGGGATGCGATTTTGGCGTACGACCTATAGACCAGCACATAAAAGGCTTCACTACCCTTGGTGCAGAGGTTGACCTTGACCATGGTATGGTTGATTTAAAGGCAGACAAGCTGATAGGTGATAATGTTTATCTTGACGTGGTTTCTGTTGGTGCAACCATAAATATTATGCTTGCGGCAACAATGGCAGAGGGGCTTACTGTAATTGAGAGTGCAGCAAAGGAGCCTCATATAGTTGATGTGGCAAACTTTCTCAACCGTATGGGCGCAAATATTAAGGGTGCGGGTACGGATGTTATAAAAATAAGAGGTGTGGAGGAGCTTCACGGGGGAAACTTCAGTGTTATTCCTGACCAGATTGAGGCTGGTACTTTTATGATTGCAGCGGCTGCAACAGGGGGAGATGTTACTATTACAAACATTATCCCAAAGCACATGGAATCATTGAGTGCAAAGCTTGAGGAAATGGGTGTGGGAATCGAAGAATATGATGAGGCAATCCGCGTATATATGGATGGAAGATCTCTTAAGCGTGCTAATGTAAAAACACAACCTTATCCGGGATTTCCAACCGACCTGCAGCCACAGATACTCACTCTTCTGGCTGTGGCAGAGGGTACGAGTATTGTTACAGAGAATGTATGGGATAACAGATTTAAATATGTTGACGAGCTTGCCCGTATGGGTGCAAACGTTACCGTTGACGGCAGAGTTGCCACAGTAGAGGGTTGTGAGAAGTTTAAGGGCTCTCCTGTGTACGCAACAGACTTGCGTGCAGGGGCGGCGCTTGTTATTGCAGGACTTATGGCAGAGGGCGTAACGGAAATATTTAATATTAAGTACATAGACAGAGGATACGAGAATATGGAAGCAAAGCTTCGTTCTCTGGGGGCACAGATTGCCCGCCGAAAAATAGAGAATGAGAGCGAAGAAGACGTGATTTAAAATTTAAAATTGGGTGATATAAATGAAGATTTTCTCGCTCAGAAGCGGAAGCCGCGGTAACGCGGCTTTAGTTTTGTCAGAGAAGAATAAAATATTGATAGATTGCGGAATAAGCGGGAAAGCGACAGAGGCGGCACTTGCAGATATTGGAGTAAACCCGTCAGAAATTGACGGAATTATTATTACTCACGAGCATTCAGACCACATTGCAGGGGTTGGGATAATGATGAGAAGATACAATATTCCCGTGTGGGCAAATGCGGAAACCTGGCAAGCAATGTCAGGGCAAATCGGCAGATATAATGATGCTCTTGTGAAGATTTTTGAAAATGAAAAAGAATTTGAAATTGGAAATGTGGGAATAAAACCCTTTTCCATTCCTCATGATGCTGCGTGCCCTGTGGGATATAGTCTGAAAGACGGAAAAGAAAAAATATCTGTGGCAACAGATATAGGAGAGCTGAAAAAAGATTTGTTCTCTGCAATAAGAGGGAGCAGTACGGTGCTCCTGGAAGCAAATCATGATGTAAATATGCTGGAAATCGGAAATTACCCGCTGCCCCTGAAAAGGAGAATTCGGGGGAAATTGGGGCATCTTTCCAATGACGACGCGGCAATGGCGGCAGAGTTTTTGGTTAAGCTTGGAACGGAGAAAATACTTCTGGGGCATTTAAGCGAAGAGAATAATTACCCCGAGCTTGCTATGCAAACAGTGTTGTGCGGACTGGACAAAGCCGGGATAAAGGTAGGGGAGGATGTCCTCCTTGATGTGGCAAGCAGAGAAAAGGTTGTAACAATATAAAATACCGGGATGGTTACATCCCGGTATTTTTCATTTTCTGCACAGGATAATTCCCCCAATCATCAAAACAGGGAAAATTGAAACGGATAAAAGCCCAAGCTTGAGATTTTCTCCAAGCAATCCCGAGATAAAGCCTACAGTAGAGGGACCAAGAGTACAGCCCGCATCTCCCGCAAAGGCAAGAAGAGAAAACATGGCACTTCCGCCCTTTGGATAGCGAGAGGCGGCATAGCTTATTGTTCCGGGCCAGAATGTACCTACGGAAAAGCCTGTAAGGGCGCATCCTAAAAGAGCAAGAACGGGAAATGGGGCAAGGGTTGAAAGCCCATAGGAAAGCAGACAAAGAACTGCACAAGACAGCATATATTTAAGCAAGTCTGCTCTCTCGAGAACTCGGGCGTAGACAAGCCTGCCTATACCCATGGTAATTGCAAACATAAATGGACCCGCCATATCTCCCACTGACTTTGGGATGGACAGCGCTTCCTCAATAAAGGCAGATGCCCACTGACTCATAGCAAGCTCTGCGGCACCGCCGCAAAGCATAAGCAAAATACAAAGCCATATAGATTTACTTTTTAAAAGGTCCAAAACCCGAAGTCCTCTTTGTCCGTTGGTGCTGCCGGGCAGCTTATTTATGGGGACTATAAAGAAAAGCAACATATTAAACCCAGGGATAATTGCCCATAAAAGGGATAAAATCCGCCAGTTTTCTATACCAAACAGAGCGAAGAAAACAGAGGAGCCAAGAATAACAATCGCCGTTCCCCAACAGTAAAAGGAGTGGGTAATTGCCATTGCCGACGCTTTGTTGCGGGAGGGGCAAGCTTCTACAATAGGACTTGCCATAACCTCTATCATACCGCTTCCGCAGGAATAGAACAGGCAAGCTATTATGATTCCCGTAAATGGATTTGGAAGAAGGTCGGGCAAAAAGCTTAAAAATATAAAACCTACAACAGCCAATATATGGGAAACCACAGCACAGACACGATAACCTATTCTGTCCAGAACCTCTGTTGATAACAAATCAACCAAAAGCTGTATAGTAAAGGTTATGGCAATTAAACTGCTTATTTCAGCAAGGGAGAGGGAAAACTCTCTCATAAAGGTAAGAAAAAGCAGGGGTGCAAAATTTACCGTTGTGGCTTGCACTATGTATGAAATACGACAGGCGGCATGAGTGCAGGCGTAGTTGTTTTTAATGTTCATATTAAACCTCTTAATAAAAATATATAGTATAATGATTTCATCGAAGATGAAATCAGCGATATAAATTCCTGACGGAATTTGCGATATACCTTCGGTGCGATATATTACTTCGTAATGCGATATGTCCCTTCGGAACGAGATAAGGAATTTATATCATATCGCAGCCGAATGAAATGAGGTTATATCGCATTTGAACGGAGAGAAAATATATCGCACGAGCGAAAGCGAGTATATCGACAAAAACAATAGCATCTAAATTGTTCACTGATTTTATAAAGATTGTATAAACTGGATGACAAATTTTATAGCATCGAGCTTATGTCAAGTCAGGATTAAAAACTTAACCGATGCAGACAAAAGCTTCTACACCGGTTTTAGTTAAAACAAATCGCTATGAGTTCCCGTTCTTGACAAATATAACACAAGCTCATTTTCAATAACTTGATAAATTAATAGCCAATCCGGAGTAATATGACATTCTCTTAAACCTTTAAAATCCCCTGACAATTCGTGATCTTTATATTTCGGTTCCAATACGATACCATCTGCAAGTTTATTAACAACTTCTTCAAGTAGTTCGATTTTATAACCTCTTCGTAAGGCTAATTTCAGGTCCTTTTTAAATCTGTTGGATGAAACAATATTAAGCATCAGTTCTTACCTCATCCAAAAGTTCCGAAAAAGAAGAATACCTTTTATACTTACTTGGATTTTTCTTGAATTCCTCAAATTCATTAATAGCTGCTATTGTATCACTGTTAGGCACTTCCCTTGAAATATTAAATGGAATTGCATTTTCTCTTACAGACTGCCTTAAAAACATATTTATTGCAGTAGAGAGGTCCAAACCAAAATCAGCAAATAATTCCTGAGCTTTAATTTTGATATCAGCATCAATAGAAATATTAGTTGATATTTTTGCCATATAAAACACTTCCTTTCGCTACTATTATATTATAAAAACAAGAAGTTGTCAACATATTATGCGCAAATTATAGATATAAGATACACAACCGATCGTCGTCATTGATTTCATCTATTTGATGAAATTATTGTATCACAAAACTTTTGAAAAGACAAACAATTATTATGAATAAAAGAATAAGATGTGTGATAAATTAAATAAAAAAAGCCCATATAAATCGGGGAAAGGGAGAAATGTATGAAAGAGTTTACCTATAAAATAACAGACCAGGCCGGAATTCACGCAAGACCTGCAGGATATCTTGTGAAAATAGCAGAAAAATACAAGTCGGATATAAAAATATGTTTAGGCGAAGAGAAATGTGCAGATGCAAAAGGCTTGTTTTCCATAATGAAGCTGGGAATAAAATGCGGTGACGAAATAACTTTGAAAATCACAGGCGAAGATGAGGCGGAGGCTTTTGAAGAAATGTCAGGCTTTTTAAAGGCGAGTCTTTGATGAAACACGCAACGGAAGTTGCGTGTTTCATTATTTAAAATGCATTTGACATAAAGGACAAAATAAGATATATTTGTATCGTAAACTGAAAAAGCGAGTTGAGAAAAATGGTGAGAACAGCAAGGGACAAAGACCTTGAATTTGTAAAAACAGCGTGGGAGGTTTGCTTTGATGACCCTGTGGAATTTGTGGAATGGAATTTTAGCAACAATTATTCAAAAGAGGACACAATTATTGCAGAATATGATGGTTCTCCTGCAGGGGCAATGCAAATCAGACCATATACTGTTGTATTAAATAATGAAAAACTATCCTGCCGATATGTTTCGGGGGTAGGAGTTATGCCAGAGTACAGAGGGCTTGGGCTTGTAAGAGAAATGTTTGATTTTGCTTTTCCTTATATGAGGGAATTGAACTGTGATATAAGCTTGCTTATGCCTGCAGTTGAGGGAATGTATGAAAAGTTCGGCTATGAAAAAATTTGCGGCAGAAAGACTTATATAATCCCAAGTATGCCCCCGGGGGAGAAGATAACAACTTTTGACAGAGATTTAATTTCCCGACTCGATAAGTTGTACAGAGAAAATATGAAGAACAGGAAAATGTATATTGCCAGAAGTCAAACAGATTGGGAGAGAATTTTGACTGATTTGACTGAAATATCCAAAGGGACAGTGCTGTTTACAGAAAACGGTTATGCCTTAATTTACCCTAAAGAGGATAAATTTGAGGTGGCGGAGCAGATGGGTACAGAAACGGGAGGAAAAGAAATTTTAGGTATGCCTGTTATGGGAAAGATGATAAACCCCAAAATTCCTTTAATTCAAGGGGAAGAAGAGGATATTTTTTTGAACTTGCTCTTGTAGGGTAAAAGTAAGGCAATTGTAATGTAGTATGGTTGACTTTTAATATGGCGTATGATATACTGTCGCCGAAGTATATATTTTTAGGAGGTTTTTTCCTTGGACGATAGTGGGCCTATGTTGCCGATTATTTTGCAAATAGTGCTTATTGCACTCAATGCTGTGTTTGCATCTGCAGAGATAGCAGTTATTTCTATGAAAGATACCAAGCTTGAGAAGATGGCTTCTCAAGGTGATAAACGGGCAAAAAGACTTGTAAGGCTGACGGAACAGCCTGCAAGATTTCTTGCTACCATTCAGGTTGCAATTACTCTTTCGGGATTTTTGGGAAGTGCTTTTGCAGCGGATAACTTTTCAGACAGTCTTGTTTCCTGGATAAAGTCCCTTGGGGTTACCATTCCCGACAAAACCCTGGACAGCCTTGCGGTTGTTGTTATAACCCTTATTTTATCCTATGTTACTCTTGTTTTAGGGGAATTGGTGCCAAAGAGGATTGCTATGAAAAAGACAGAGCAGATTGCCCTTGGGGTGTCAGGCTCGGTTTCATTTTTGGCAAAAATATTTTCTCCCGTTGTAACCTTGCTTACAGGCTCTACCAATGTGGTTCTCAAGCTTTTTGGGATTGACCCTGATTCAGAGGACGAGGATGTAACGGAGGAAGAAATCCGTATGCTGGTTGATGCCGGGGGAGAAAAAGGTGTTATTGACGAGGACGAAAAGGAGTTTATACAGAACGTTTTTGAATTTGACGATTTAACGGCAGCGGAAATAGCCACCCATCGTACAGAAATATCAATACTGTGGGCAGAGGACGATTTGGAAAAGTGGACTCAAACCATACACGAAAAGAGGTTTACCCGTTATCTTGTATGCGGAGAGAGTGAGGATGATGTTGTAGGTGTTCTTGATGCCAGGGATTATTTCAGAACAGACAACAAGGACAAAGAGGCTATAATGAAAAATGCCGTAAAGCCTGCATATTTTGTACCTGAAACAATTGCTGCTGATGTTCTTTTTGAAAGAATGCGTCGTGATAAGCAGCGTCTTGCGGTGGTTCTTGACGAGTATGGCGGTCTTTGCGGAATTATAACCTTGATTGACTTGGTTGAACAGTTAGTGGGTGACCTTGGGGGAGAGGGCAGAAGTGAAGCAAAGGAAATTGTTCGCATTTCTGCAGACACCTGGCAGGTATATGGAAGTGCCAATGTAAAGGATGTTATAGAAGAGCTTGAAATGGTTATACCCGAAGAAAATACGGCAACAACCTTTGGAGGTGTGATTACCGCGGAGCTTGGCTCTATTCCCGAAGACGGAAGCCGTACTGAGCTGGTTATAGATAAATTTAAAATAACAGTAAATCAAGTAAGCGAGCATAGAATTGTGCTTACAACTGTTCATAAAATTGAGCAATAAATATAGTTGCGCAGTATCGTTTTGGATGCTGCGCAGTTTTATTGCCGTTTTTTAGAGGGCAAAAGAAGTAAATACAGACCCCAGCAAATAATGATATAGATTACAAAGAACCCGTCTGAAGGATGGGGGACAGAAAAGCTGAAGAAGCTTTTTGCGAAAAGGGAAGTGACAGCATTTATCAAAGAAAGGGAGGGATTTATAATTGACCGACCTATGATAAAGGCTGTTTTTAAAGAGAAAAGACCTATGGCACTGTTGATATAGGAAAATATAAATACCACTGCCACCATTGGGGAAATAAGAATGTTCCCAAAGATGTTGCCCCATTGAAGCTTGCCAAAAAACCGAGCCATAAAATATCCAATACCTATAACGGCAGATAAGGAAAGGGCGATTGAGGCTACAGCTCCAAGATTCAGCCTGTATGGAATTTCGTTGATAAACCTGTATGCTGCAGTTGAGTTATCGGGGGAGAGAGGTTTTTTGATTACAGCAAAGGAGAAGAATTTGTTTATAAGGGGGAAGAAAATCAAAATACCTAAAGTTGCCCCAAAGGACAGGAGAAAGCTGCAATTTTCAAGGTAGGTTGGGTTGATTATAAGGAGTACCAGCGCCGAAATTGAAAGAGAAGTTATGCTGTCGTTGTTCCGTTTTAAAATTCCTGCAAGAAGAAAAACACACATTGTTATAACCGCCCTGGATACAGAGGGGGTAAACTGGGCAACAGCCCCAAAAACAATTAAAATCGGAATGGCAAGAAGATATATCCCTCTTCTGGGAAAGCGAAGCAAGCCCAAAAGCAGGGAAATGGTTAAAAACAAATATGAGGTGTGCATACCCGAAACAGAGGCTATATGTATAAATCCTGAAGAGGAGTACATAGCATAAAGCTGTTCCGAAAAATCGTCGGTTTTACCAACCATAATCCCTTGCAGCAGCTGCTTTTCGTCCTCTCCGTAATTATAATAGTCTGCTGACTTTAAAAGATGATTTCGTATCTTTGTTCCAAAGTCTGACAGGGCGGAAAAGAATGAGTTGCCTGCGGGAATCGGGTCAATGGTTTTTGCGTTGTTTGCGTAGCCTGCAAAAACTATATTTTCCTGAAGAAGATTTCGCTCATAGTTAAAGCCGTATTTAAAGGCGGCATCCTTTATAAGGGAAAGATTTATTGCAAAGCTCATGGAGCTGTTGACTTCGGGAATTCCCGAAAGAGCATCCGTTGATACATACATACGGATTTTGCAGGGCTTTTCAAGGGTGATGGTTTCCTCGGGAGAGGAGGCAGAATAAACATTAAAATCAAAAACATAGCTTTTTCCTGTGGAGTTGAGGACAGGGTCGGATTTTATAATGCCCGAAACAGTTCTGTGGTTTTCGATTATATTGCGGTTTTGTTTGCAGGAATGGAGAAAACAACAGGTTCTGACAAAGCCCGCTATAAAAATAAGCACAGAGAGCAAAACCGCAACAATAAGCGCCGCAAGGGGACGATTTTTCCGAAGAAATATGCAAAGGACAGCTGCAATAACCAAAAGCACAAGGGCAAAGCCGACAGAGAATATCAAAAAGAGGGATATGTTTATATTATCAAGGTTGTTAAATTTCAATCCTAGATATGTTGAGAGAACATATATTAAAATCCCCAAAGTAAGATACCGTCCGCCAAAAGCATAAGAATTTTCCATATTAGCTCCTTAATAAAAACAATAGATTATTATACTATAACTTAAAGAGACAAGAAAATCAATCCTTTTTTGTAAATGATTTTGTATAATGTTTGTAACATAAAAAATACTTGACTTTTAGGGGAAAACTGTGTAAAATTAGGTTGTATACTTCTAACTAAAATAAAATGCTATACGTTTATCTTTTTTCTTTGATTTATTATATGGCGCAAGGCGCAAAAAATTTTAGGAGGTGGCAAAGATAGAATACATTATCATTGGCATCTTGGTTGTGGTTGCAATAGTCGGAGCTTTTCTGGCTTTTAAATACGGATATTCGTACAGAAAAAAGTTTGCAGAGCTTAAGATAGGCAGTGCCGAGGAAGAGGCAAAGCGTATTTTAGAGGACGCTGTTTCTCAATCACAAAAAGATGCAGAAAACATTAAAAAAGAGAAGTTAATCGAAGCAAAAGAGGAAATACATAAGCTCCGTACAGAGCTTGACAAAGAAATAAAAGATCGCAGAAACGATATTCAAAGACAGGAAAGACGAGTACAGCAGAAGGAAGATACAATAGATGCAAAAACAGCACAGATAGAAAAAAGAGAAGAACAGATTCAGCAAAAAGTTGCCGAAATTGAGGAACTGCAGGCTGAAGTAGAACGTGTTAAAAAGCTGCAGATGGCACAGCTTGAAAAAATTTCGGATTTTTCCGTAGAACAGGCAAAGGAATATTTGCTTAAACAGGTAGAAGAGGGCTTGGCTCATGAAAAGGCACTTCTTATTAAGAGTGTGGAAGAGCAGGCAAAAGAGGAAGCCGAGCAGAAGGCTCGCAATATTATTACAGGTGCAATTCAGCGTTGTGCGGCAGACCATGTTACAGAAACTACAGTTTCGGTTGTGGCTCTTCCCAATGACGAAATGAAAGGTAGAATTATCGGCCGTGAGGGCAGAAACATTCGAACCATAGAAACATTGACAGGGGTAGACCTTATTATAGATGATACCCCCGAGGCGGTTATTCTTTCAGGGTTTGACCCTGTTCGCCGTGAAATTGCACGCCGTTCACTTGAGAAGCTGATTACTGACGGAAGAATTCATCCCGGACGTATCGAAGAGATGGTGGAGAAATCCACAAAAGAGGTTGACAGCGTAATCAAACAAGAGGGCGAGAGAGCAACCTTTGAAACTCATGTTCACGGGATTCACCCCGAGCTTATTCGTCTTTTGGGTAGACTCAAATACAGAACAAGTTATGGACAGAATGTGCTTCAGCACTCTATAGAGGTTTCTCATATCGCAGGACTTATGGCAGCCGAGCTTGGCGCAGATGTTACTTTGGCAAAACGTGCAGGCTTGCTTCACGATATTGGTAAAGCAATAGACCATGAGGTTGAGGGTTCTCACGTTACAATCGGCGGTGACATTGCCAAGAAGTACAAGGAAAACGATAAGGTTGTACATGCAATTCTTGCTCACCATGGGGATATAGAGCCAAAGACTATAGAGGCTTGTCTTGTTCAGGCGGCTGACGGAATTTCCGCAGCAAGACCGGGTGCCCGCAGAGAAAATCTGGAGTCTTATATTAAAAGACTTGAGTCCCTTGAAGAGATTGCCAATTCCTTTAAGGGTGTTGAGCGTTCATTCGCAATTCAGGCAGGCCGTGAGGTTCGTATTATGGTTAAGTCTGACGCAGTAAATGATGACGAAACAATCTTGATGGCAAAGGATATTGTAAAGAGAATAGAAAACGAAATGGAATATCCGGGACAAATCAAGGTAAATGTTATAAGAGAGCTTCGTGCTGTAGAATACGCAAAATAAAATTAAAGGGCGGACACAAAAAATGTGTCTGCCCTGTTTTATTGTAAATACAAAAGATTTGTTGGGGTCCCTGTCGCAACTTATGTTGCGTTAGAAGGATTTTTATTTATTAGCAGCCGCAACCGCAGTTATTGCCGTTATTATCTCCGCAACAGCAGCAAATAAGGATTATAAGAATGATTATCCATAAGCAGTTGTTGTCGCCGAAGCATCCGTTACCAAAGCATGACATACTCTACACCTCCTTTCAATAAAAGGGTTTGTTTCGGATAGCCCGAAGCAGGTGCAGCACATAATTCCGTGGAGGCGGATTATGTACGTGCTAAAAATCAGTCACAGCAACAGTTAGAACCAATACTGTTGCGATTGTTGCCGCCGCCGCAGCAACAGCAAAGAAGGATTAAGATAAGAATAATCCATAAACAACCATTATCACCGCATCCGTTACCAAACATATATTTGCACCTCCTGTTTTTTTTGACTAACTTATTTAGTCTACACTTTATCATACGCAAAACATATATTTTGGTTACGACTTTTAAAAAATTTTTCTGCAGAGTGTTTACAAAGGCAGGGGTTTTATGGTATTATATTTCTATATGTAAATACAGGAGGAAATATCTATGAAAACAGATATTGAGATTGCACAAGAGGCGAAAATGCTGCCTATAAAGGAGGTTGCGGCAAGCCTTGGGATATCCGAGGACGAGCTGGAGCTTTACGGCAAGTATAAAGCAAAGCTGTCTGATGAGCTGATAGAATCCAAAAAGGATAATAAGGACGGCAAGCTTATTTTGGTTACTGCAATTAACCCTACCCCTGCAGGTGAGGGTAAAACCACAACAACAGTTGGATTGGGTCAGGCAATGCCTAAAATTGGTAAGTCTGCAATTATTGCCCTGCGGGAGCCGTCAATGGGACCTGTTATGGGTGTAAAGGGTGGCGCAGCAGGAGGCGGTTATGCCCAGGTTGTACCTATGGAGGATATAAATCTTCATTTTACAGGGGATATGCATGCGATTACCTCTGCCAACAATCTTTTGTCTGCGGCTATTGATAATCATATACACCACGGCAATACTCTTAAAATTGACCAGAGGAGAATCACATGGAAGCGTTGTCTTGATATGAACGACAGGGCTCTCCGTGAGGTTATTGTGGCACTTGGAGGTAAGGTAAACGGCTTCCCCAGAGAAGACGGATTTATGATTACTGTTGCAAGTGAGATAATGGCTATTTTGTGTCTTGCACAGGATATGGAGGATTTAAAAGCTCGTCTTGGAAGAATTGTAATCGGCTATAATCTGGATGGAGAGCCTGTTACCGCAGGAGATTTGCAGGTTCAGGGTGCAATGGGGCTTTTGCTCAAGGATGCTATAAAACCCAACCTTGTGCAGACTCTTGAGAACACTCCCTGTCTTATGCACGGAGGTCCGTTTGCCAACATTGCTCACGGATGTAACTCGGTAAGAGCTACAAAGCTTGGTATGAAGCTGGCTGATTATTGCATAACAGAGGCAGGCTTTGGCTCTGACCTTGGTGCAGAGAAGTTTTTTGATATAAAATGCCGTATGGGCGGACTGAAACCCTCATGCGTTGTGCTTGTTGCAACTGTGCGTGCTCTTAAATATAACGGGGGCGTTCCCAAGGCAGAATTGTCGGAAGAAAATGTAGAGGCGCTTAAAGCGGGTATTGTAAACCTTGGCAAGCATATTGAGAATATGAAGAAGTATGGACTTCCTGTTGTTGTGGCAATAAATCGCTTTGGCACAGATACCGATGCCGAGCTTTCGGCAGTAGAAGAATATTGCGCAGAGCTTGGAGTTTGTGCGTCAATGTGCGAGGTATTTGCAAAGGGCGGCGATGGCGGAATTGACCTGGCAGAAAAGGTTGTGGCTACCATTGATGAGGCAGAGAAGGAGGGCAAAATTAACTTTGCTCCCATTTATGACGAAAAGCTTTCTATTAAAGAGAAGATAGAAACAATAGCAAAGGAAATCTATGGTGCAAATTCCGTTGTATATACAGGAAAAGCCTCAAAGGATATAAAAATGCTTACAGACCTTGGCTTTGACAAGACCCCTGTTTGTATGGCAAAAACACAGTACTCTTTGTCTGATGACCCAACGCTTCTGGGCAGACCCGAGAATTTTGATATAACTGTAAGAGAGGTTCGTGTTTCTGCAGGTGCAGGCTTTGTGGTTGCCCTGACAGGAGATGTTATGACAATGCCGGGGCTTCCTAAAGTTCCTGCGGCAAACAATATGGATGTAGACGAAAACGGAAAGATTACAGGATTATTCTAAAACAAAGGGGAGAAGCTTTTCTCCCCTGAAATTTTTGATGGGAGTTGACAGAAATTTGTTTACGGCAGACACGTATGATGTTGTGGTTATAGGGGGAGGCCATGCAGGGATTGAGGCGGCACTTGCCTCTGCAAGGCTGGGTCTTAAAACCTGTATATTTTCTATTACCCTGGACGGGGTGGCAAATCTGCCTTGCAATCCAAGCATAGGCGGCACAGCCAAGGGCCATCTTGTGCGGGAGATTGATGCCCTTGGGGGCGAGATGGGTAAGGCTGCAGATGCTACCTTTATTCAATCAAGGATTTTGAACAGAGGCAAGGGGCCTGCTGTTCATTCTTTGCGTGCCCAGATTGACAGGCGCAGATACCAGATGGATATGAAGCATCGCCTTGAAATGTGCGAAAACCTTGATGTCCGTCAGGCGGAGATTGTGGATATAACCGTAAATGAGGACAATTCAGTACGCTCTGTTATAACAATGGCGGGGGCGGAGTATATGTGCCGTGCCGCTATAGTTTGCACAGGAACATATCTCAAGGGAAGAATAATAATCGGTGAATTCAGCCAGGAAAGCGGCCCTGATGGGGTTTTCCCCGCAACAAAGCTCTCTGAAAATCTGGAAAGAATAGGTGTAGAGCTTGTTCGTTTCAAAACGGGGACTCCGTCGAGAATAAACCGAAGAAGTATTGATTTTTCAAAGCTTGAGGAGCAGTTGGGTGATGAGGAAATAACACCCTTCTCCTTTGAAACAGAGGGAGAGCTTAAAAATCAGGTGTCTTGTTTTATAACCTATACCAACGAGGAAACCCATAAAATAATTCTTGATAATCTTGACAGGTCGCCTCTCTACGGCGGAGATATAAAGGGGGTAGGCCCCAGATATTGTCCCTCTATAGAAGATAAAATTGTCAGATTTAAGGATAAAGAAAGGCATCAGCTTTTTGTAGAGCCAATGGGACTGGATACAGAGGAAATGTACCTCCAGGGCTTTTCCAGCAGTATGCCCGAGGATGTTCAGATAAAGATGGTACATTCTCTGCCCGGGTTTGAGAACGCAAAGATTACAAGAAACGCCTACGCAATTGAGTATGATTGTGCAAATCCTCTTCAGCTTTTGCCCACTCTTGAATTCAAGAAAATCGGGGGATTATACGGGGCAGGACAATTCAACGGAAGCTCCGGCTATGAAGAGGCGGCAGCACAAGGACTGATGGCAGGCATAAATGCGGCTCTTAAGCTTTTGGGAAGAGAGCCCTTTGTGCTGGAGAGGTCAGAGGCATATATTGGTACTCTTATTGATGACCTTGTAACAAAGGGCACAAATGAGCCATACAGAATGATGACTTCCAGGTCGGAGTACAGACTTCTTCTCCGTCAGGACAATGCGGATTTGAGGCTGACAAAGTACGGCTACGAAATAGGCTTGATTTCAGAAGAAAGATACCAAAAATTCCTTGCCAAGGCAGAGGCGATAGAAAAGGAAACGGAAAGACTTAAAAAGCTTGTGTTTCCCCCCTCAAAAACCGTGCTGAAAATCCTGGAGGAGGCGGGAAGTACCCCGATTTCCACAGGTGTTCACGCAGACGAGCTTTTAAAGCGACCGGAGATAACCTATGATATATTAGCAGAGGCAGACATAGACAGACCACATCTGTCACGGGATATATGCGAGCAGGTTGAGATTACCATAAAATATGAGGGATACATAAACAGACAAAGGGCACAGGCGGAGCAGTTTGCCAAGCTTGAGAATAAACGGCTTCCTCAAGATATTGACTATAGCAAAATTGACGGATTGCGTTTAGAGGCAAGACAGAAGCTTGATAAAATAAGACCTGTATCCCTGGGACAGGCATCCCGTATTTCGGGGGTTTCTCCTGCGGATATAGCAGTGCTGTTGATTTATTTAAAGTAGAGAAATTTTAAAGCACAAAATGTAGGGCACAGCCTTTAGGATGTGCCGCAAAGAAGAAGCAGCGGTTTGTCGGGAACCGCCAAACCCTACAACGCCCCTTGGGGACAGGAGGAAAATTTATTAAAGGACAAGAGTGGTATCACTCTTGTCCTTATTTTTGCGGTCAAGCATAGCCTTTGCTGATTTTACATATATTATATGTATATTTGTAAAAACAGGAGGCGGTGGCTTGAGAATTTTCAAACCATTATTGATATTGATGCTTATAATAATACTGTTACCTGCAAGGGGGTGGGCAGAACCCTCTGTGTCGGCAAGCTCTGCCATATTGATTGAAAAGGATTCGGGCAGAGTAATATTTGAAAAAAGTTCGAAAAAGCAAATGCCTATGGCAAGCACTACAAAAATAATGACAGCGATTTGTGCTATAGAAAATTGCGACAATATAGATCAAGAGATACAAATATCCCCATCTGCTGCAGGGGTAGAGGGGTCAAGTATGTATCTGCAGGCAGGAGAGAAAATGACCATAAGGGAGCTTCTCTACGGGCTGATGCTGTCCTCGGGAAACGATGCTGCTGTTGCAATAGGAGAAAGCATCGGAGGGAGTATAGACGCTTTTGTGGAGCTGATGAATAAAAAAGCCGTTGAAATAGGGGCGAATAATACCCATTTTGCTAACCCCAACGGTTTACCAAACCAGGAGCATTATTCTACAGCGGAGGATATGGCAAAAATAACTGCTTATGGAATGTCAAATTCAGCATTTGCGGATATTGTTTCCACAAAAAGCTATAAAATTCAGGGAGAGGGCAAGGCTTACCCCCGGGTTCTTTCCAATCATAACAAGCTTCTGTCTATGTACGAGGGCTGTATAGGAGTAAAGACGGGTTTTACAAAGGCGGCGGGCAGATGTCTTGTAAGCGGAGCGGAGAGAAACGGGATGACTCTTATTTGCGTAACTCTTAATGCTCCTGATGATTGGAATGACCATAAGGAAATGTTTGACTACGGCTTTGAAAAATATAATATGACAACGTTGCGCTCTTGCGAGGAACCTTTATGTGCGGCAGAGGTTTTGGGGTCGAAAGCAGGGGCTGTTCCTGTTTATTTGTGGAAAGATGTTTGTTATCCTATGTGCAAAGGAGAGGAATACCAGAAGGAGGTTCAGCTGTATCCCTCTGTTTCTGCCCCGCTCAAGGCAGGGGAAGAGGTGGGAGAGGTTGTTTTCGAGATAAAAACCAAGTCGGGAGAGATTATAAAAATCAAAGAAAAGGCAGTTGTTAAAGAGGATGTCGAAGCTCTGTCTGTTGTCGATAAAATTAAAATGAATTTTGGGGAAAACCTGAAACTGTTTCTGGCGGAATGGTTAGGTTTTTTTGTTTCGTAAAGGAAATTATACATTCTGCACAAAAAAAGAAAAAACGCTCCAATTTAATTTACATTTTTTGAAAGAAAAAGCTTGCAAAACTTTACTTTTTAGGTTATAATATGATTAAATGGGGTTAATTTGGAAATAAATTTGTTTTTAACCTAAATTGATACAGAGGATTTGATAAACTGTGTTGAGATTACAGAAATTTCTTGCCGATTGCGGTGTTGCCTCAAGACGAGGCGCAGAGGCTCTTATAAAAGAGGGGCGCGTCCGTGTAAACGGTGAGGTTATAAGAGAAATGGGAGTTAAAGTTGACGAAGAAAACGACATTATAGAATTTGATGGCGAAAGACTTAAACCCCAAAATAAAATGATTTATATTATGCTCAATAAGCCTGAAGGCTTTGTTACTACCGTTTCTGATGACAAAGGACGTGCTACGGTTATGTCACTTGTGTCAGAAATTCCCGCAAGGATTTATCCTGTAGGCAGACTTGATTATGACACAGAGGGGTTACTTCTTTTAACCAATGACGGAGAGCTGACATACAAGATTACCCATCCTAAAAACAACATTGAAAAAACTTATATTGCCGAGGTTACGGGGAATATAGGAATGGATACAATTTTATCCTTGCGAAACGGAGTTTACATTGACGGTGTGCGGACAAGCCCTGCAAAGGTTGAGGTTGTTGGTGCAACAAGGCTTGGCACAAAGCTGGAGATTACAATTCACGAGGGAAGAAACAGACAGGTCAGACGAATGTTTGAGGCTGTTGGCTGTATAGTGAAGAAGCTGAAAAGGACAGAGGAGGCAGG
The DNA here is from genome assembly GCA_017436135.1 of Clostridia bacterium. The sequence continues at coordinate 55,367 of JAFSDQ010000028.1, forward strand.
CTTGAAGCTTGGGCATCTGCCCCTTGGCAAATGGAGAAGACTGTCCGAGTCCGAGGTAAATATGTTAAAGAAAATAGGCACGGGGAAAAGAACTTCAGCAGAAAATTCAAAACGTCTTTTGGGAAATTCCCAAACGGGCAGAAGAAACAAAAAGAGTAAATAAATTAAACACTATATAAAAATTCGAAGGGGGAAGGAAGATGTCTTTATCAGAAGCAGTACGGGAAGGCTTGATGGTAACAGGAGTAGGTCTTATAATTGTGTTTTCCGTTTTGATTATACTTATGATTACCATGATGATTATGAAAAAAGTTTTCTATAAGGAAGATGCTAAAAAAGTTAAGGCAACAGAGAACGCAACTACTGCTGCAAGCGTAGCAGCTCCTGTGGCAATGGAAAACAGACAGTTTGCAAAAGAAGTAAAAGATGAGAATACTTTGATTGCAATATTTGCATCTGCAATAGCTGCAAGCCTTGATACCCAAGTGGGCAGTATTAAAGTTCATTCTTACAGATGTATAAGCGATGATACATCAAAGGGAAAGTAGAAAAAATTTTATTTTAGAAAGGAATTATTGTTATGAGAAAGTTTATTATAAGTATTGGTGGAAATTCTTATGAAGTAGAAATAGAAGAAGTAGGCGCA
>JAFSDQ010000029.1 GCA_017436135.1 Clostridia bacterium
ACCCCGACACCCCCATCGGCGCACCCGAAAGAGATATGTTTATATCATTCGGATTTATTTCGCAGTCTGACGACGCAATTGTTACAACTGTGCACGTAATTTTTGTGGCGTGGTGCTGGTAATATTTTACCGAGGTTGCAAACGTCGGCTATGGATAACCCAAGGCGTGGGATTGTAGATATTTGTAGGGGAGGGGCAAGATTCCCCGCAAAACAAATTACGATAATGATGCGGGAGAGAATGGAAACTCCCATACAAAAAAGGCAGAAACGAAATCAATCGCTTCTGCCTTTGTATGCGGGTGGATATTTTTTTCAGATACAAATTAGTTTTTCAAACTATGGATTGGGGCAGGGATTCTGCCGCCTCTGTTTATAAATTCCTCACTTGAATACTTATGAACAGGCATAACAGGGGCAGAGCCTAAAAGTCCGCCAAACTCTACGCTGTCCCCAACCTTTGTGCCGGCGGCAGGAATTATTCTTACAGCTGTAGTTTTTTGATTTATAACACCGATTGCCGCTTCATCTGCAATAATTGCAGAGATTGTTGATGCAGGAGTGTCTCCCGGAACAGCAATCATATCAAGGCCAACTGAACATACGCAAGTCATTGCCTCAAGCTTATCAAGAGAAAGTGCACCGCACTCTGCTGCTGCAATCATACCTGCATCCTCGCTGACAGGAATAAAGGCGCCTGACAAACCGCCTACATAGCCCGATGCCATAACACCGCCCTTTTTTACTGCATCATTCAAAAGAGCAAGAGCCGCTGTAGTTCCGTGGGTACCGCACTTCTCAAGTCCCATTTCTTCTAAAATATACGCAACACTATCACCCACCTCGGGGGTAGGAGCAAGGGACAGGTCAACTATTCCAAAGGGTACGCCCAGGGCTTTAGAAGCTTCTTGTGCCACAAGCTGACCCATTCTGGTAATCTTAAACGCTGTCTGCTTAATGGTTTCTGCAACTACTCCAAAGTCAGCGCCCTTAACCTGTTCTAAAGCATACTTTACAACACCGGGACCGCTGATGCCCACATTTATAACGCAATCGCCTTCCCCAACGCCGTGAAAGGCACCTGCCATAAAGGGGTTATCCTCAACAGGATTTGCAAAAACAACCAGTTTGGCACAGCCCATAGAATTGTTGTCTGCAGACATTTGTGCAGTCTTGACAATGGTTTCTCCCATCATTTTAACAGCGTCCATATTTATACCCGCTTTGGTGGTTGCAACACCAACGGAGGAGCACACCATTTCTGTAGAGCACAGAGCCTCGGGAATAGAATTTATAAGATATTCGTCACCCTTTGCAAAGCCCTTATAAACAAGTGCAGAAAAACCACCGATAAAGTTTACCCCTGTTTCCCGTGCGGCACGGTCAAGAGTTTTCGCAAAAGGAACATAATCCTTTGTGTTACTTGCCGCCGCAACAATTGCAATAGGAGTAACAGATATTCTCTTATTTATAATAGGAATACCATATTTGCGGCTGATGTCCTCACCTGTTTTTACCAGATTTTTCGCATATTTTGTAATTTTATCATAAATCTTTTCACAGGCACGGTTTGCATCCTCGTCTGCACAATCCAAAAGAGAAATACCCATTGTAATTGTGCGTATGTCAAGATGCTCGTCCCGTATCATTTTTATAGTTTCTACTATTTCGTTTGTACTTACATGTATCATATATTAAAAGCCTCCACTCTGTCACCCTATGTAAATCTGTTATATTCTGTGCATGGATTTAAAAATATCCTCGTGCTGAATTCTGATTTCCAGCCCAAGCTCTTCTCCAAGAGCCTCAAGCTTTTGCACAAGCTCTGAAAACGGGGTGGCACTGCTCTCTATATCTACAAGCATAACCATTGTGAATATGCTTTGAATAATTGTCTGGTTGATATCAAGTATATTGATATTGTTGTCAGCAAGCAGGGTGCTTGTTCGCGCAATTATTCCTTTTCTGTCCTGTCCCATTACTGTAACAAATGCTCTCATAAAAATTTCTCCTTAAGTTTGTTTTGTTTCTTAAAATACATTATACCGCCACAAAAGATGCTTTGTCAATGCCTTTTAGAAAATAATAAATTTAGAGTTTTTTGAAAATTCAAAAAAATTTTTTAAAATATGGAACTTTTTTAAATGTCCTGCGTCTAACTGTATGTAAACAAAAAACACAAGAAAGGAATTTGAAAAATGAAATTTAATTTTAAGAAACTTACAGCAACCGCAACATTGGCGGCAATCGTTATGACAGGAGCAGTTTTCGCTACAGAAAATGCAGTGCCTGAAACAGCAACCCCAACACCTTTTACAGCAAAGGTTGAAACAATCAACAATGTAGAGATGCTTCCCCTTCGCAGTATTGCAGAGCATTTTGGTTACACAGTTGAGTGGCACCATGAGGAACAGGCGGTTTCTATGACAAAGGGCGCACATTACATCACATTTGCAATTGATAAGGATTTATACTCTTTCTCAAAGATGGCTCCTTCTCAATTGGGTGCAGCTCCCGTTCTCTTTGGCGGTGACACAACTTATGTTCCCGCTGTATTCTTTACAGAACTCATAGGACTCGGTTACAAGACTCTTGAAGACGGTGTAGAGCTTTTTATCCCCAACACAGTAACAGTTGTTGAAATATCAGAAGAGGGCATCCTTGTTAATGATGAGAATTTAGGTGAGGTTCTTGTTCTGATTGGCGAGGACACAAAGATTACAGCTGACGGTGAAGAGGCTTCTGTTGATTTAATCGCTGTTGACTCTCTTATAAATGTTGAATATTCAGAGCAGATGACAAGAAGCATTCCTCCCCAGACAACTGCTGTCAGCATTGAAATATTAAATGTGGTAAGAGAGGAAGAAGAGGATTTGGCAGTTGACGAAAAGCCCATCGCTTCCGTTACTGTTGTTTCAATCGAGGAAGAGGGCGCACTTCTTGTAAATGATACTGTCAGGGGAGAGGTAATTGTTTTTGTTACCGACGAAACCGTAATCACAAAGGGCGAGCAGGCAGCAACATCTGCTGACATTGCGGCAGGTATGGAGCTTACCATAGAATACGCACCTCATATGACAATGAGTATTCCTCCCCAAACAGCAGCAGTTTCAATTCAGATTGCTGAATAATCAGACATATTTACTACTATCTCTTCATAATAAAAAGCTGTGTCATCTATGATGACACAGCTTTTATCTTTTCTATTATCTTTTCATAATTTTCTTTTCTGTGGGGAAACATACAATTGCTGCAGTCCTTAATCCTTTTCCCATCTGTTTCTATAAACTCGGGGCTTCCGCCGCAATCTTCCATGTGATAGAGAGGGCAAAAACAGAAAAGACAATTTATATTTTCTGCTTTATGGCAGGGATAATATTCACATTTCTTGTTTTCAAAATATGAATAACTCATACTATTTCATTGCAACCACAATTTTGCGGTTAGGCTCCTCGCCTACACTATAGGTTTTTACCTTGCTGCTTCCCTGAAGTGCCGCATGAATAATTCTTCTTTCGTTAGGTGACATAGGCTCCAGGGTAACTGCGCCTCCGTCTCTTATAACCCGACGCTCAAGGCTTCTTGCAAGCTTTTCAAGGGTTTCCTCTCTTTTAGAGCGGTAGTTTTCGGTATCAATAGTAACTTTGATATAAGAATTCTTTGCTTTATTTACATAAAGGCTTGTAAGATACTGCATAGCATCAAGAGTATCTCCTCTTTTACCGATAAGCAGACCCATCTTGGGGCCTGACAGGTTTACAAGGACGCAATCACCGCCGTTTGTAACCTCTACCTCAACATCCTCAAGACCAATCTTTGCAACAAGCTCTGTTACAAAATACTTTGCATCCTCAAGAGATTTTTCAGTAACCTCTCTGTTTTTGCGTACAGCGGGCTTTTCTGTTGCTGCCTCGGGAGCCGCAACCTCTGCAGGAGCTGCCTCAACCTTTGCTTTAGGCTCCGCTGCAGCCTTTGTCTTGGGTGCTTCGGGTTTAGCCTTCTTGCGCTTGTCCTTATCAACATAGTCGTGGGTGTGGGGTTGCTCCTTTGGTGCGTAAGGGTTGCCCTCGTTCTTTTCTAACTTGTCAGAAGCGGCACGCTTTCTTGCAATCTGTGCAAGACGCTCTTCCTCCTCGGCTTCTTTTGTAATCCAGGCAGAGATTATAACCTCTTTGCCCAGCAAAAGACCCATAAGACCTTTGCCGACTTCTCTCTCTACTTTATATGAAAGCTCTTCAACAGGTACACCAAACTCCTGGGCAGCGAGCTGAAGCGCTTCTTCCTTACTTTTTGCGTTTTTTTCTATTTTTTTTAGCATTTATAATCTCTCCTTCAATTTGTTCGTCTGTTATTCCCGAATTTAAAACCTTGTTAAGCACAACCTGCTGTGCCATAGCCAGAATATTGCTGATTATCCAGTAAAGTCCGATTACTGCAGGCAATGTAAATGCAAACCAGGCAGACATAATAGGCATAAAGGTCATCATACCCTTCATTGGGCTTGGAGCCTCTTCTCCATTGGCATCTGTCTGGGGCTTTTGCCCGGACTGTGCCTGAGAAATTTTTGAAGTTACATAGGAGCTGATTCCCGATAAAAGGGGAATTATCCAAAGCAGTACCGTTTGCATATCAAGGTTATTTACTCTGCCCATAAACATTCCGAAGAATGCCCCAAGGTTAGGGGTTCTTGATAAATCAAGACCAATAAAATCATAGTTGATTGTAATAAAGTTCTTGCCAATATCCGTAATCCACTGACTTGACATAACCTCCGGATGTGTTTGTAAAAACCTTGCAATCTGAATTTCGTACATACCAAAATTCTTGTAAGAATTTTCTGTAAGCACAGAGAGTGCCTGCATTGCGTCATTGCCGTATTTTGACAAATCGAGACCCATTGCGTCTATGAAAATCTTAAGATTTTCGGGGTTTCCCTCGCTCCACTCAAGGACGGCGCTGATAATTCTCCAAACCTCATCCTCACCAAAGCCCATAATGTATACAACAGGCTTCTTTACAACCCAGTAGAGCATCATCAATATAGGAAGCTGTATCAACATAGGTAAGCAACCGCTCATAGGGTTTACCTGATATTTCTGATAAAGCTTCATTGTTTCCTGGTTAAGCTTTTCCTTATCGTTTCCGTATTTTTGCTGAAGCTCCATCAAAAGCGGCTGAAGCTTCTGGGTCTTCATCATAGACCGCTGTTGCTTTACTGTAAGAGGTAAAAGAACTAACTTAATCAGGACGGTAAACAGAATTATGGCAATACCATAGTTTTGTGTAATTATACTGCACCATTTGAGAATCCATCCCAAACCCATCATTATATAGGACACTTTAACTGTCCCTCCTTCGTTTTATACCTATGGATAATCTATTCCGCCCTTTGAAAAAGGGTTGCATCGTAAAATCCGCCATATTGCCTTTCCGCTGCCCTTGAGCCAACCATATTTCTTTATGGCTAAAACGGCGTATTCCGAGCAGGTGGGATAAAATCTGCAGCAAGGCTTTTTCAGCGGTGATATTCGTCGTTGATAAAATTTTATTATTCCAATCAGTATCTTTTTCATTAACTTTCTAACATTCCAAGCTCTGCCAGGGCAGATTTAAAGTCCTTGCAAAGCTTATCGTAGGGCGCGGTAAGTATGCGTCCTCTTGCAACGATACAAATATCGTTGCCTCTCTTAATTTCCGTTTGTGTAAGCCGAAAGAGCTCTCTGATTCTGCGTTTCGCCCTGTTTCGGCATACTGCACCGCCAATTTTCTTTCCTACGGTAATTCCCAATCTTATCTGCTCTTTTCTGCCCTTTCCCGCATACATAACAAGGGTGGGGCGTACAGCAGATTTTCCGCGGCGGTACAGCCTTTGAAATTCAGAATTCCGACACAAGCTTATAATTTTTTCCATAATCAATCAGTAGTCTGCCCAATGGGGCAATAGAATTTGTACAAAATCCATATAGACAAAAAAGACGCACAAAGCGCCTTTACAAGTATGGGCACAAGTGCCTTTGCCCGGGGAATGTGTACAAACATCGCTTTCCCTGAAATTTTAAGCATCAAGCAAGGATATGTCGGCGTTGCCGACATACCGATTATTCCTGATGTATTATGCAGAAAGCTTCTTTCTGCCTTTGAGTCTTCTTCTAGCCAATACCTTGCGGCCGTTTTTGGTGCTCATTCTCTTTCTGAAACCGTGTTCCTTTGAACGCTGTCTCTTTTTGGGCTGATAAGTTCTAAGCATTGTTAACCCTCCTTCGATTGTTTTGTATGTTAATTAAAATAATTCTCAAAAGAAAATCTACATTATTGTATCACGGATTTTCGAAAATGTCAAGTATTTAAACAAAAATTTATATTTTATCCTTGTTTTGCTGCAAATCCGATTGACTTTTTTTTCGGCGTTTGCTATACTGCTGTCATTATATAAGGAGGTAATAAGTATGTTTTTTGTTCCATATCCTAAAGAAATAGAAGAAAAAGAGGGCGTCCTTAAGTATGGAGAATTAAAGGCTGTTTGTGCCGATAAAAATATAGAAAAAATGTATTCCGCAATTTCCAAAGACCGGGGCGATACCATTATTGCTCTGACAGAAAACAAGAGCCTTAAAGAGGAAGAGTACACTCTCTCTGTTGAAGAGGGCGGAATTTTTATAGAATACAGCTTGCCTGTGGGAGCTTACAGAGCATTTACCACCTTAAAGCTTATCCTTGCCCAGAGTGAGGGGAATTCCCTGGGATATATTAAAATTCACGATTATCCCTCTTTGAAAAACAGAGGCTATATGCTGGACATAAGCAGGGGCAGAATACCGAACCTTGACCATATTAAGAAAATTGTAGACATAATGGCTGATATGAAATATAATCAGCTTCAGCTTTATATGGAAAGCTTTGTGTATGAATATAAAAACTTCCCCGAATACTGGAAGGACACAAAGCCCTTGACGATTGAAGAAATTAAGGAGCTTGACATATATTGTAAGGAGCGGTTTATAAGCCTTGTTCCAAATCAGAACAGCTTTGGACATATGGAGGTATGGACAGAAAAGCCCGAGCTTTCTCACCTGGCAATCACAAGCAAGGAGGGCAAACCCTCCCCGACCCTGAATCCTTTAAAGGAAGAAACTCTTGAATTTATTGACAAGATATATGACGGATATTTTGACGCATTTTCTGCAGACATGGTAAATATCGGTATGGACGAACCCGTGGAGCTTGGTATTAACGAAACCAAGGAGGAGTGCGACAGGGTTGGTGTGGGTACTGTATACACCCAATATTTAACCAAGGTTTGTAAGCTTATTGAAACAAAATACCATAAATCCCCAATGTTTTGGGATGACATTGTTTTTGTTCATCCGGAGCAGCTTGAAAATCTGCCAAAGAGTGCAACTCTTATGCATTGGGGCTATGAAACAAGACACCGCTATGACAGGAACTGCAGCATGATAAAGAAAAACGGACTTAAATTCTATGTCTGCCCCGGAACCTCAATGTGGCAGAGCTTTACAGGCAGAACAAACAATATGCTCACAAATGTTACAAATGCGGCGGCAGCCTGCGACTACTACGGCGGAGATGGCTTTCTTCTTACCGAGTGGGGAGATATGGGACATCCCCAGATGCCTGCAATGACATACTTCCCCTTAATTTTTGGCGGCTGCTTTTCCTGGGATGCTCCCGAGCATGTTTCTGTTTACTTTGTTTGTGGACAGATAAAACAGTATATGGACAAAATTTTATTTAAGACAAAGGGTAAAAAGTCCCTTGCCGACATAGTTTACCGTATGGGTAACTACTACTTATGGGAAGAAGAGCTTTGCGAAAACGCTACCAATTTGTTTCGTATGCTCATGGGTATCGCTCCTCAAACAGATATAAATGTGGCAGGAGAAAAGAGAGTCCTCAAGTATATGCAGGAGCTTCGGGAGGAGCTCAACGAGGTTGATGCAGACAGTGACGCAATGGAGGATATTATCTTCTCTTGTGATTTGGTAATCTTTGCTGCAAAGCTTGTGTGCGGTCTTCATCAGGGGCTAAAAGAAGAAAAGGAAGAGCTTAAAGAGCGCTATAAAGAGCTGTGGCTTAAAACAAGCCACGACATTGGACAGAATATTTTCCTCGACTTTTTAGAGGAAGCTTTTTCAAAGCATACAAAGGAAGATAAGTAACGATAAAAGGCTGTTCCCTGCTTTTAGTTGGAAACTTAAGAAATCCTCCCTTTACACAAGGGAGGATTTTTTTATAAGTGTCGCTTTTTCTTTCTTCGTTTCTTCCCCTTGACTAAAAAACTTTTTTGTGCTATATTATATGGGAAGTCGCAGGTGTAGTTCAGTGGTAAAACATCAGCTTCCCAAG
>JAFSDQ010000002.1 GCA_017436135.1 Clostridia bacterium
GGCATCGCCGACTCCAAAAGAACATTATTTCAAATAAGGAAAAAAGCATTTAAAAATTTATAATAAATAATTTCTAAAGGAGGAATTATTATGAAAAAGAGTGTGGCAATAATAATAGCACTTGTAATGCTTATATCATTGGTTCCAATTGGAATGGTATCTGCAGAGGAAGTAATTACCGTTACATCAAGTGTACAAAACGGTGCTATAGTAATGTCTACCCAAAAGGTAACACTTACCTTCAGCGAGGCGATTGACTCTGCTACAATTAGCGGAATTACCTTTGAGGGTGGTGCAATCACACCTGCAGTAAAGCCAGAAACCGGGGATACAGTTGTAGAATTTACAATTCCCCAGGTTGCCACAATAGGTAACTACAAGCTTACAGTTCCAAACACTGTTACAAACCCTGATGGCACAAACACTGTTGTTCCCACAGAATTTACCTACAATGTAGTAAACCTCTTGTTTGACATGGACATCGAGGGTAAAGACGGTGCATATGTTATGCAGACAGATGAAACGGCAAAAGTTGATGCAACACCTGCAACAAAGCATAATCTTGAATCAATGCCTGCACCCGCACCTGAAGAGGGGACAGATCCTGTATTAGAGTCGGACACAGAAGAAAAATATGCACTTTCAACAGTACCACAAAACGGTGTAACGGGTGAAACAAACCTCCCCTCATATCATCAGGAGGGTAATATTGAATATTTGACCTTTGCAGTTCCTAATTCAGCTGGCACAGGATATGTAAGTAAAAATCCTCGTGTTGCCGTTCCTATGAACCCTGAACTTAACATTGCAAGCAAGGATAAACTTACCTTTGAGGCATGGATCAGACCAAAAAGAGCACCAGGTGTAGATATAGGAAATACAGACGATAGTACATGGATGGGCTTTGGAAAAGGTGGAAATACTCCTTGGGACGACCCGGAGGGCGTAGATAAATGGAATGCAAACCTCAGAGCATTTTCTGCATCATGGTACTATTTGAGAAACTTAAACAACGGCTGTGGATTGACAGTCCAGCCGGATATGAGTATAACCTCTGGCGCTAATGCTAATTCCACCGGAATTCAGCATGGCTACAGCAAGGATTTAGCCGAAGGAGACAGCAATATTCCCGCTAACGAAGAAGTTAATGGAGAAAAAATATACTATCCACTTAACAGCACCCTCAACTCTATGTCAGAATTTGACGGCAAGTGGGCACACATCGTAATCACAAGAGAGTATGTGGGAGAGGTTAATGGAAAGCATAGATGGTCTTCTGTGCTCTATGTAAACGGTTGTAAGAGAACGACCACGGCTAGAGACCTTCTCTCAAAAAGCGATTATAATGAGGACTACAGTACCCTTGTTATTGGTTCGGACAATAAATACGCTGCGGGCTTTCACGGTGATATTTCAACCTTTAAGATGTATGACGGACTGCTCGACGAGGCTATAGTAAGACAACATTACTCTGACAGCAACCAGAATTACTATAACACAGACGGTGATGGAATAACAAAGGTCCTCGAGGTTAAGGTGGATGAAAACGAAAATATTGTTTCCTCTTCTGATGCTGATGCACCTGCACCCAAGCGTTTGAGCGAGCGTGTGGCAAGTACGACAATCGGTGCATCGCCCGAAATTGTGACTGAAAACGGCGTAAGCTATATGAAATTTGCGTCTGTTGAAGAGGGAGCACTTGTTGACCCGAAAGCAAGATTGTATTACAAGCTCAACGATATTAACTTTACCGACCAGGACGAGATAACAGTTACAGCTTGGGCGCGTATGCCATATACAGATGACATAACGGCGGGTATGCCCGATGATGATGCATTGTATGATAGCGGTAAATATACAACACTGCTCCAGTTGTCTGTAAACCCGAATCAGCGTCAAGCGGATGGTAGAAACATCTACAGAGTAGCCCTTGCAGCAAATGCTGACCCAGAAAAGGCTGAGTCCTTCCAACATTCAAAAATGATTGCAACTATTGACGATACAAGTTATGCTGAAAAAAATAATATTGCAAATCTGGGTGATGTATATAATTACGGAGATGAGTGGGCATATTATGCTATTACCAAGACATGGGTTGGCACAGACGGAAGCTCTGAAACAGGTAAATTTGTGTTTAAGACCTATATAAACAAAGAGCTTGTAGCAACAAGCGAATTACCTGTTGCGGACAGACATAGCTGGTCTGCGGAGCTTGGGGCAACTCCTGCAACAAACATAGATAATGCTGTCGACTATATCACAATCGGCGGTACGAACGGTAGCTTTGACGGTGCAACCTTCCTTGGTGACATTGCACAATTCTCCCTCTATTCAGGGGAGCTTACTGCCGCACAGGTTGCGGATGAATATTATGCAACCTGCGGAACATTCATTGATGGTCCCATTCTCCGTGATGCTAATATTAAGACACAGCAGGGGGAAGATGTAGTTGTTCTTGACAAAAACAGTATAAAGCAGGCAGACAATGTTTTAATTCAGTCTGCATCTATAATCAATTATGAGGAAGAAAATGCACCCTTTGTTGTTCTCGCTGTTTACGGAGATGCAGAATGTACAAAGCTTATCGGCTTAAAGGTTGTTCCTGCAACACTGAACGAAGATAAAACGGTAACTCTCACCGATACTCAAATCGATGGATTTAATGCGGGAGAGGCTGCAAATGTGAGGATTTATGTCTGGGATAGTGTTACCCAGATGGGGCCATTGATGTTGGTCTACTATCTTTAAGGACCCGGAAATAACAGAACCGAGCTCTGTGCTTTTGACACAGGGCTCCCGGGATTGGACAGTAGCTCTTACTATGTCAGATATATTGCTGCCACAAACCGTTGCCAAGGATAATTTTACCTTATATAACAATGGGAATGTGGTAGAGATAGACAGCACAGTTTATGAGCCGCACACAAAAAGGGTATTTTTAGAGTTATCTGACAAGGCACTTTCTTCACCTGATTGTACTGTTTCCATGGAGAATGTTCTGTATCTGTCAGGCACAGCGGCGTTGACCCCGGAAGCCATCGAGGTTAAGGGTGCATACGATTGCGATTTGTTTGATATGAGCGTAGAGTCAATAAAGCTTTTCCAGGGAAAGGAGCAGGTTGTTGACCCTGTTTCAGGCACAAAGCTTTCAATTGTTGTCAGGGTTTTAAATGAGTCCAATACGGAAAAGAGCGGAACTTTGCGAATATTCTTAAGTGATTCGCCCGAAAGTAATATATTCAGGCGTACAGTGACTCTTCCCAAAGGAGCTATTGCTGAATACAGATTTGATTTACCCGACGGACTTTCTGCAGACCAAACAGGTACAATTTGTGCAGAGATAGAGTAACAAAAAAGACGATGGTTTCTAATCAGAAATTATCGTCTTTTTCTTGGGGAGTGTCCCCGTGTCACAAAGAGGAGAGATTGACTATTTTTTTCCTCCGTGATATAATGATTTCAACGGAGTTGAAATCGTCGATATGAATTCTTGCAGAATTCTCGATATGTCATAAATGACTCGATATGTTGCTAACGCAACTCGATATGCCCTTGCGGGCGAGAATTCATATTATATCGAGTTTTGAGTGAAACGAAAAAACATATCGATTTTACGAAAGTAAAAATATCGAGCAATCAAAGATTGCATATCGACAAAACAGGGTACATTCCAATGGCTGTGCCCTACAAACTGATTATAAAATAAATTCACAAAATTTTTATAAAAAGGCAGGTTTAAAACTATGGAAGAGCTGTGGAACGATTTTAGAATGGAAACCTTTGATTTTGAGGACAGAGAAGGGCGAATAATTTATCCTGATGTTGAGCCAATCGGCAAAATCATATTCAAGCCCGAATATCTTTACGCGTTTCCTAAATTTGAAATTGAGATGTTAAAACGGGGTTATTATTTGTGTAACATCTCTCACTACAATCGTTGGGCACCTGATTATGAAATAGAGATTATGGAAAAGTTTGTTAAGCATGTTGCAAACAAGCTTGGAGCATCCCAAAAATGTATCCTTGTGGGAATGAGCTGCGGCGGACTTCAGGCGGCAAAGTTTGCGGAAAGATATCCTGAATTGGTTGCATCTGTTTATCTTGATGCCCCTGTACTTAACCTTTTAAGTATGGCAGGACTTGGGGATGCAGAATACGACCAGGCTACACGACTTGAATTCTGGCGCGAGATGGTTTCGGCTTATGGCTTTAGTAAATCCACAATTGTAAATTTCAGAGAGAGCCCCATTGATAATATGCAACCCCTTATTGATAACGATATTCCTATTATTATGCTGTATGGTAACTGCGACAGTGTTGTGCTTTACGAGGAGAACGGAAAGGTTCTTGAGAAGTTCTACAAGGATAACGGCGGAACCATGAAGGTTATAGAAAGGTCTATGGGCAAGCATCATCCCCACAGCCTTGATAACCCACAAAAAATTGTTGATTTTATAGAAAAATACAGCAAATTTTAATATTGGGGATAAGTGAATTTACCAAATAGAAAAAATAAAAGGTCGCCCAAAGGCGACCTTTTTATGTAGAAAATTATTCAGTTATATCTGATGTACAATGAGGGCATTTGGTAGCCTCAATTGCAATTTCGCTGCAGCAATATGGGCATTTCTTTGTGGTAGGTTCTTCTGCAATTTCTTCCTTGTTGCGAATGGAAGAGAGGGTGTTTAAAACTTTTATTATAACAAAAACAACAAAAGCCATTATTATAAAGTTTATAACTTCTGTTATAAAAGCTCCATATTTAAGCTCCACCCCTAAAATGTTTACAGCAAGACTGCTGAAATCTTCTTTTGCAACAAGGCCAATCAACGGGGATATAACATCATTTACCAAGGATGTAACAATCTTCTGGAAAGCACCGCCGATTATAACACCTACAGCAAGGTCAATAACGTTGCCACGCATTGCAAAATTCTTGAATTCCTTTAAAAACTTTTTCATACATTTTCTCCTTATATAGTTAAATTTATTTTTTTAACACAAAAAATATTCGCTCTGACAGCTCATCGGGGGAATCAAAGCTTCTGTCGTTAAAAATGCCGATTACCTCAAGAGAGCTTTTGTTTGCAGCCCTGCATATTTCCTCCGGGGAATAAGCACGCTCTTCCTGATATTCCTCGCCACGGCTGTATAAGCCGTCCTTTCCTTTGATAAAGAAATCTAAAGAAAAGCTGCAGCTTTTTTCGTCCTCATCATAGCTGTTATCCCACACGCAAAAAACATCTTCTTCATCATAGACAAAGGTATTGTTTCCCAAAATATTTTTAAGCTTGTATTCAGAGTTAATATCAAAAATAAATATTCCGCCCGGATTGAGATAATTATGTATCAAAGCAAAAAGCTTGTCTAAATCCCCGTCCTCTGTAAGATAGTTTACCCCGTCTAATGAGCAGAGGGCGGCATCAACAGTACCATACAGCTCAAATTCCGTCATATCCTGATTCAGGAAAAGAATATCTGTTTTTGCATCCCTTGCTTTTTCGGACGCAATGTGAAGCATTTCTTCCGAAAGGTCTATTCCAATCATATCATAACCTTTTTTTGCCATTGGAATTGTTACACTTCCTGTGCCGCAAGCCAGGTCTAATACCAGCCTTGGGGAAAGGTTGTATTTTGAAAAAATTTCTTCATAGTAGGCTACAAAAGAGGAGTAGTCAATATCCTGAAGCTTATCATAAATATTGGCAAAATTTTCATACATATCAGTTTCCTGCCTTTTAAATTTTTTCAATAGGGGCATAAGCTGCAAGAAGGTTCTTTTCACCCTCTTCAAAGCTTATCTTAAGGAGAATATCCTTGCCCATGCTCTGTGCGCCAAGAACAGTTCCTATACCAAATTTTCTGTGCTTGACCTTGTCCCCAACCTTGTAATCAAGAACTTTATCAGCAACAGGCTTTGGAGCAGGAGTATCTTTAAGACCGCTTTTGCTTGCAAATTTAGAGGGCTGATAAGAGTCGTCGGTTGCAGTATAGCTCTTTTTGGGTGCTTCCATTGTCTGATAAACAAGGTCCTCGGGAATTTCTTCAATAAATCTTGAGGGCATATTATAAGATGTTCTGCCAAACAGAGTGCGGCTTCTTGCCCTTGTAATATACAAACGCTCCTTTGCCCTTGTAATTCCTACATAGCAAAGTCTGCGCTCCTCTTCAATTTCTTCGGTATCTCCAAAGGAGCGAGTGCCGGGGAAGATACCCTCTTCTGCCCCAATAAGGAACACATTGGGAAATTCCAGTCCCTTTGCACTGTGCAGAGTCATAAGAGTAACTGTGTCCTGTGCTTCGTCATAGTTGTCTATATCCGAAACAAGAGAAATATCCTCCAGGAGAGAGTCAAGGGTTGTGTTTTCGTTGGACTTGACAGCCTCCTGTACCATAGAAATAAACTCTTCAAGGTTTTCAAGTCTTGTCTGGTTTTCTACAGTTTTTTCTGCCTTAAGTGCGGCAATCATACCTGTACGCTCCATAACCGTCTTAACAAAAAGCTCAAGCCCCATTTCTCCCTCAAGCTCTTTTCGCAAGGATGTAATAAGCTCTGCAAAGGCGGAGAGGTTTGCTGCGGCTTTCGCAGGAATATGTTCAGGAAAGTCCGCTGCTCTCTGACACACCTCAAAAATACTGATGTTGTTTGCACTTGACACAGCAGCTGCCTTTTCAACGGTGGTTGCGCCAATGCCTCGCTTTGGTTCGTTAATTATACGCTGAAGGGCCACATTGTCACCATGATTTTGTATAAGTCTTAAGTAAGAGGTAATATCCTTGATTTCCTTTCTGTCATAAAAGCGAAGTCCTCCAAGGACTCTGTATGGAATGGCAGAGCGGAGAAGCATATCCTCCACAATACGGGACATGGCATTCATTCTGTAGAGTATAACCGTGTCGCTGAAGCTGCCGCCGTTTTCTGTAATTTTTTCTGCTATAAACTGTGCCTCTGAATGTTCGTTCAGGGCGGTAAAAATTTGAACTTTTTCCCCTGAACCATTTGAAGTCCAGAGATTTTTTCCTTTTCTGCCAATATTATTGGAAATTACATTGTTTGCCGCATCAAGAATATTTTGGGTAGAACGATAATTTTCTTCAAGTTTTATGGAAACACAATCGCTAAATTCTTTCTCAAAATCAAGAATGTTCCGTATATCGGCACCTCTGAATTTATATATACTCTGGTCATCATCTCCTACTACACAAAGGTTCCTGTGTTTTGCAGCAAGAAGACTGACAAGTCTGTATTGGGCGTGGTTGGTATCCTGATACTCGTCAACTAATATGTAGCGGAATTTATTTTGGTAATATGCCAATACGTCGGGGTTTTCCTCAAATAATTCCACAGTTTTTACAATTAAATCATCAAAGTCAAGGGCATTGCCAAGTTTTAGCTTTTGTTGATACAGTCTGTATATATCGGCTACCTTTGAAAGATAAAAATCGCTTTTACTCTGTGCTTCAAATTCACGGGGAGAGAGAAGCGAGTCCTTTGCATTGCTGATAATACTCAACACAGCCCGTGGGGCATATTTTTTTTCGTCAAGAGATAGCTCTGACAAACAGTTTTTTATTACAGTCTGCTGGTCAGAGGTGTCATATATGGTAAAATTCTTTTCGTATCCGATTTTGTCTATGTCACGTCTTAAAAATTTCACACAGGAGGAATGAAAGGTCCCTGCTGCAATATCGTTGGCACAATCACCAAGACGGGAAGCAAGTCGGCTTTTCAACTCTCCTGCAGCCTTGTTGGTAAAGGTAATAGCAAGGATTTGCCAGGGCAAAAGAGTGTTTTCAGACAGTGCCTCTTCCAAATGTGGCGGAAGCTCGTCCAGGTCGCCGTTTGCGTACCATTCAAGAATTTCCGAATCCTGTTCTGTAATCCCTGTGGGAATAGTTTCGCTGTTATAGGCAGAGCCGTATTTAATTAAATGATGTATTTTATTTATTATAACTGTTGTCTTTCCCGAGCCTGCACCTGCAAGCACCAAAAGAGGACCGTTTGTGTTAAAAACGGCCTTTTTTTGTTGAGGATTCAAAGTCTTGTAGTCATTTTCGATGATTTTGCGTCGTATGCTGATAAAGTCAGCCATTTTTCTCACCTTCTTATATTATTGTTCCGCCCCCGATAACAATATCGTCATCATATATTACCACTGCTTGTCCGGGGGTAATTGCCCTTTGGGGTTCGTCAAAGACCACCTTTAACAAGCCGTTCTCCAACGATATTTCGGCAGGAGCAGCTTTTGCACTGTATCGTACCTTTGCAGAGGCACGAAGAGTACCGTCTATTGTGTCAAAGGGTATAAAATTTGGGTTTTTTGCATAAAGGGTGTTAGAAAATTCTGTACCCTGCTCTCCAAGAACAACCTGATTTTTTTCTCCGTCTATGCCAAGAACAAACATGGGCTTTCCAAAGGCGATGCCAAGTCCCTTGCGCTGGCCTATGGTATAGTTGATGATGCCCTTGTGGGTGCCGAGAATATTTCCTTTTGTGTCAACAAAATCCCCTTCCCTGGGGATATAACCGGTACGCCTTTTTATAAAAGAGGCGTAATCCTTGTCGGGAATAAAGCAAATTTCCTGACTGTCGGGCTTGTTTGCCGAGGACAGACCCAGCTTGTCAGCGTATTGACGCACCTCTTCTTTATGAGAGAACGAGCCAAGAGGAAGAAGTAACCGGGAGAGCTGTTTCTGGGTAAGGTTGTAGAGGACATAGGTTTGGTCCTTTGCATCTGCCGAAGCACGCTTTAATAAATATTTACCGGAAATCGGGTCATAGTCAACCCTTGCGTAATGCCCTGTTGCAATATATTCTGCATCAAAAAGGGACAGCGCTTTTGCCATTGCGTCAAATTTCATAAATTTATTGCAGGCAATACAGGGGTTTGGAGTTCTGCCGTTTATATATTCATTTGTAAAATAATCAATAACATTTTCGGAAAATTCCTTTCGAAGGTCAAGAACATGATGCGCTATACCCAAGGTATCCGAAATCTGTTTTGCTTCCTCAACTGCAGACAGAGAGCAACATGTGCTCTCTGTCATAGTATCAGTATTTTCGCCGTCCCAAAGGTGCATGGTGACACCAATAACTTCATAGCCTTTTTCCTTGAGAAGTGCCGCAGCAACACTGCTGTCAACTCCCCCCGACATTCCAATTACAACTTTGGTGTGTGTGGGTTTTGTCATGGCTTAATCCTCGTCTGTGTCCATACCATGCTCGTGACTGTGAGGACAACCGCAGCATTCACCTGTGCAGCCCTTTATGTGAGAGGTGTCCATTCCGCGGCTTTCGTAATAGTTGGTTATTGCAGCATGAACAGCCTCCTCTGCAAGATTGGAACAATGCATCTTAATAGGGGGAAGTCCGTCAAGAGCCTCTGCAACAGCCTGGTTTGTAAGAGCCAAAGCCTCCTCAACCGTTTTGCCTTTTACAAGCTCTGTTGCCATACTGCTTGTTGCGATGGCTGCACCACAGCCAAAAGTTTTGAATTTAACCTCTTCAATTATTTGGGTTTCGTCATTTATCTTCATGTAAATTTTCATTATGTCACCGCATTGAGGGTTTCCTACCTGTCCAACTGCGTTTGCATCTTCAATTTCACCCACGTTTCTGGGGTTGCTGAAATGGTCCATTACTTTTTCGCTATACATATATATAATTCTCCTTCAATTAAAATCTTATTTATTACCCTTATAATTCTGCTTCAGTTAAAACCTTATTTATTACCCTCATAAAGGGGGGACATCATACGAAGTCTTTCAACAATTTCTGTAAGAGAGTCTACTATATAGTCAACCTCCTCCAGAGTGTTATCTTCTCCAAAGCTTGTGCGAAGAGAGCCGTGTGCCATCTCGTGCTTTAAGCCAATTGCAAGCAAAACATGGGATGGGTCGAGAGAACCGGATGTACAAGCACTTCCGCTTGATGCGGAAATTCCTTTCATATCAAGGAATAAAAGCAAACCCTCGCCCTCAATAAACTCAAAAGAAATATTTGCGTTTCCCGCAAGTCTTTGGGTTGGATGCCCATTTAGACGGGAGTGAGGAATCGCAGTTAAAACCTTGTTTATATAGTAATCACGAAGCTCTGTAAGCTTTGCCTGCTTTTGTGGAATGTTTGCAGTTGCAAGCTCAATGGCGCGGCCAAGGCCCACAATCCCGGGAACATTTTCTGTTCCTGCACGACGCATTCTCTCCTGTGCCCCTCCTGTAATAAAGGAGGAAAGCTTAATGCCTTTTCTTACATATAATGCACCACAGCCTTTTGGCCCGTGAAATTTATGTCCTGTTAAGGATAGCATATCAATATTCATTTCTTCAACATTGATGGGAACCATGCCCACAGCCTGAACAGCGTCTGTATGAAAAACGACACCGGCTTCCCTTGCTACCTTGCCAATTTCTGCAATTGGCATAATTGTACCGATTTCATTGTTGGCAAACATTATGGAAATCAGAATGGTTGTGTCGCGGATAGCGGATTTAACATCCTCCGGGGATACCATTCCAAATTCGTCAACGGGCAAATAGGTAACTTCAAACCCTTGCTTTTCCAGGTCTGCGCAAGTGTGAAGCACTGCGTGATGTTCTACCGCAGAGGTAATTATGTGGTTGCCTTTTTTTGATAAGGTTTTTGCAACAGAGCGGATTGCCCAGTTATCTGCCTCGCTGCCCGAGCCTGTAAAATAGATTTCTTTAGAGCTTGCACCGATTGCCTTTGCAACCTGCTCTCTCGCAGATTCAATAGCCGCCTTTGCCACCCTGCCCTCTGCATAAATGCTGGAAGGATTGCCAAAGCCCTCGGTAAAGAAGGGAAGCATAGCTTCCGCTACCTGTGGGTCAACCTTTGTGGTTGCGGCATTGTCAACATAGATGCGTTTATTCATATAATGTTTCCACCTTTCTGTAATTTACAGCAGCAATCTATGAAAAGTAGATGTTCTGTAACGTTTATATTAGTCGCGGAATTTTTGGGATTGTGCCACAGCCATAGCATCACAACGTTCATTTTCGGGATGTCCTGCGTGTCCTTTAAGCCAAACAAGAGATACCTGATGCATATCAAGAAGAGCTAAAAGCCGTTCCCAAAGGTCAGGATTTTTTGCGGGAGATTTGTCGCCCTTGACCCAACCTCGTTTTTGCCAGTCTTTTGCCCAGCCTTTCTCTACGGCATCTACAAAGTATTTAGAGTCGCTGTAAATTGTGACTTTGCAGGGTCTGTTAAGAGCCTCAAGTCCCGAAATAACAGCCATAAGCTCCATTCTGTTATTTGTAGTAGATTCTTCGCCGCCGGATAGCTCTTTTTCAAATTTGCCGTAACGCAAAATTGCGCCCCAACCGCCGGGTCCGGGGTTGCCGCTGCAAGCGCCGTCGGTATAAAGTTGAACCTCACTTTGCACTGCCATAATCAGAAAATTCCTTTCGCAAAAATTCTGCTAGGGTGACAGGAGTTATCCGAACCACGATTTTCAATGGTTAATTTTCCCTTTTGCCACGTTAAAATACTCGGTAATCCGTCAGGATTACCTGCGTTTTTGCCTTGCATAAGCATAAAATTCCCTCTTTGAAAATTCTTCGACCTTAAACGGATGAAATTTCGAGGGGATTTTGGTGCGGAAGATGAAGCAAGGCTGACGCCTTGCAAAGATGACACGCCGAAATACACCAAAATTTCATCAGTTTAAGGCGTAGTTCGGGTATCTCCTGTCACGCTACTTTTATTGTAACACATAAAACTACAAAAATCCATAGTTTTTACAAAAATTTCTTCTTTTTATTTATAAAGAATGTAATGAATAAAAAATACGTATAAAATAAAGAGCAAAATTTATCATTTCTGATAAATTTTGCTCCTCAAAAAAGGGGGATTTATAATATGTCGCAAAGTGTGCAGGGTGTTACCTGATGCTTGCACAGATATCTAATGGTTTCAACAGCCTCATCGTATGTAAAGAATCTACAGTTTGCAACGCTCTCCTCAATTTCATCAGGGGAGTGGATGATGGCGGCTATGCCAAAGGGTTTGTCAGCAGTTTCATCATTTGTAACAGAAAAGGTTACTGTGGATGTTTTTCCGTTCTCAAGAACCAAAGTATAGCTTGTATTCATTTAAGTCTCCTATCTGTCGCATTGTAGCGGCGGTTAATGAATTTTAATCTCTGGGTAAAACTCGGGGAATTCAGTGCCCAAAAATATGATAGCATAAACCTGCTCCTAAAGCTATAGAAAGTCTTCGACAAAAATTTTAATTGTTTTAAAGGGAAAAACGGCAATTCAGGGTTTAAATGTATTAAATGATATATTATGTAAACTAATTTTGGGCTTTTGAAAAAAGCTTTTCTGTTCATTTTGTGTAAATATTGTATTGACAAAATATTCAAGATAGTATAAAATATTATTATGATTTTTATTCTGAAAAAAATAAAAAAATATATATAAGTTGGAGGAAACAATTTATGAAAAAACTATTGGCATTGGTACTTGCACTTATAATGGTTGCATCAGTATTTGCAGGTTGCGGCGACGAAACCGCAAACAATTCTGTAGGCAACTTTGTAGATGTAGAGTACAAGGTTAACGAAGAAGCGGCAAAGTTTGATGATTCATCAGAAATGCCCGACTGGACAGGTAAGCAGTTAGACCTTAAAATGTGGTATGGCACAGGCTCATATTCACTCAAGCGTGATAAGGTTTCTACAGATGACGTTGTTACACCCGAATGGTTCCGTGTAACAGGTGTTAAGTTCTCCGAGGAGTCTTACGACAACAATGGTGAGCTTCAGGACGCAAAGCTTGCAAAGATTATTGCATCAAACGATTGGCCTGCAATTCTTTGGGGTTGTCAGAACAATGTTTTGTCAAAGCTTATTGAGGAAGATATGATTTATGATTTGACAGACCTTATTCCTAAATATATGCCTAATCTTAACGCTTTGATTGAGAAGGGCGACTGGATGAGAAGTAAGCGCGAGGACGGAAAAATCTATGAGATAGATTTGGCTTGCCCCATTGATTATGCATATCCCGATATGGATCCTAACCTTCTTGCTCGTACAAACGTACCGGCATCAGATACAGGTTATGTATTGGTTCGTGATGATATTTTGAAGCAGCTCAAGCCCGAGGCATTGACACAGGATGAGCTTATTCAGATTTATAACGAAAATGGTAAGTTTACAGAGGAGCAGATTCTTAATGCTTCATTTAACTCTAAAGAAGAATTCTATCAGTTCCTTCGTGATGTCAAGGCTCTTAATGTAAAAGCAGGTAACAGAGAGGTATATGCTACTTATGCTTTGGCAGGTTCTGATAACTGGGACTTCCTTACAGTTCTTTCAGGCGCCCTTGATGGATATAACTGTTATCCTTCAGGTATCGGTAACAACTACTTTACATATTTTGATATGGAAACAGGCAGAATTGAGTACACATTCCTTCAGGATTGGTACAAAGAAGGCGTAAAAGAGCTTATAGAGCTTATTCAGGAAGATGTTATCGCACAGGATTCACTTATTGACAACAGAGCTACTTATGAAGAAAAGTGTGCAAGCGGTCAGTATGCAGTTCTCTACGGTGGCACAGCTCCCGATATCAACAAGCTTAATGAAAATGCACAGGGTTATAAGTACAGAAAGGTTGTTATTAACATCCCCTGGAATCAGGAAAAGTTTATACCTATGAAGGATAAGCTTACAGGCGGTTATAAGTATGCATTTGTAAAGAGCGAAATCGCTGAAGATGAGCTTCCTCAAATTCTCCGTGCATTTGACTTTATGCTCACAGATGTAGGTCAGAAGCTTATTCAGTGGGGACCCAAGAGTGCAGGCTTGTTTGAGGATACTGAAAACGGCAGACGCTTCATCAACAAGGAAGTTGAGCAGAACGCAGTTTATGGTGCCTCTAATGATGCACAGCTCAAATATGGTCTTAATAACAGCCATTGGCCCGGATATGCATCAGGCGTAAACAGATGGCTTCCTATATACGTATATGACTTTGTTCCAAACCTCACAAAGATGAACTATGCATTCTCCACAGGTACATTTAAGCCTATTGAAACAGTACAGAGTATTACTCCTTCAGTTTACTCATTTGGTCAGTTGGTTCCTGAAACAGCTCGTTTCTGGGATGCGCGTACAGCCTTTGAAACAAATCTTACAAAGGTATTGACTGCAACAAATGACGAAGAGTTTGATAAGTTGTGGCAGACATTGGTTGATGACGCTGTTCGTAATGGTTTGACCGACGAAACTCTTGCAGCTGTAAACGATGCTTGGGTAAGCAATCTTAACAGTATTTATATGAACAACATAGTAGATTATATGGACGCTCACGGCAAAAAATTAAATATCGATATGAAATAAGATATATTTTTGCTGCAAACAGAGGCGGAAAGCTCCGCCTCTGTTTTTTTGCACTTAAGACAATTGGAATATTTTTATAACCTATAATGCCTTGAAAACAAAATAGAATTAACATATACTATCCATAAAAATACCTATAGGTGATAAAAATATGGAAAATAGTAAGAATTTTGGTAAACGATTAGCATATTATAGAAAGAACGCAAATATGACTCAAGAGGCTCTTGCTCTTGAGGCGGAGATTTCGCAAAAGCATATCAGTGAAATCGAGAGGGGAGTAAAAACGCCAACGATTACTACTCTCGAAAGGATTGCAGAGGCGCTTGGGATTTCGGTGGCGCATCTTTGCTCCGAAATGGAGGCAGAGGACGGATATGCACATATTGTTTCGGCAATAATCAATTCTGTTCCTAATGAAAAAAAGCAAGAGTTTATTGAGGTTATTACAAAAATTGCCAGGATGATGGATTAGGGATAATATGAGTTATACAATACAAAAGAAGATAAACGAACGACCATTTTGCAGAAATTGTCAGGATGTATCTGTTAAAATCGGTAAAGGCGTTTCTGCCTTTAAGCTATCCTATATTTGCAAATGTGGAGAGCTTGTGATTTCGGAGCAAAATACAGGAGCCTTGAAGAAACAACCTGAAGCAGTTGCGTGCAAAGACGGGGATAATATTATATGCCCTGCTTGCAAAAGTACACTTATTTCCTTTAGAGAACAGGATGTTCATTCTCTTGGGTTTAAAGTAATGTGCAGTTGTGAAAGGGTGTATGACGGATACAGAACAGTAAATCGTATAGAGAGAAATATTGGCAAATTTCCTGTGCAGAGTCAGGCGCTCCTAATTAGAAAAGAATTTAAAAATAAATAAAAAATTTGTTGACAAAGATATGTAAATGTGATACAATATATCGGTAACCGCGCAGAAAGGGTCTAAAATGACATATGTCTACCCGAATGGCGAGTCTTGGGTAATAGGAGGGATTACGAAATGTACGCAATAATCGAAACAGGCGGCAAGCAGTACAAGGTTGAGCAGGGCGATGTAGTTTTCATTGAAAAGCTCAATGCTGAAGAAGGCGCAGCCGTTACATTTGATAAGGTTCTTGTTGTAGGCGGTGACAGCCTTAAGGTTGGCGCTCCTTATGTAGACGGTGCAACCGTTTCTGCAAACGTTCTTAAGAATGGTAAGGACAAGAAGATTATCGTTTATAAGTACAAGCCAAAGAAGGGCTATCACAAAAAGCAGGGACACAGACAGCCTTACACAAAGGTTGAAATTACAGCTATCAACGCATAATTTGATTGATAGGTTATAATCGAAAATAAAAGGAGTGATATTAACATGGCTCATAAGAAAGGTATGGGTAGTACCAAAAACGGCAGAGATTCCGAGTCCAAACGTCTTGGTGTCAAGAAGGGCGACGGTCAGAACGTTCTCGCAGGCAACATTCTTGTTCGTCAGCGCGGTACAAAAATCCACCCCGGTATCAATGTAGGTAAGGGTAGCGATGATACTCTCTTTGCGTTGATTAACGGTAAGGTTAAGTTTGAGCGTAAGGGTAAGGATAAGAAACAGGTTTCTGTTTACGAAATTGCTCAATAATTCAGACGTTAAGGCGGACATTTGATATGTCCGCCTTGTTTTATCAATAAAGCACGGAGGATAACGATATGTTTTCGGATGTAGCAAAAGTTTTTGTTAAAGCAGGTGATGGCGGAAATGGCGCTGTTACCTTTCACAGAGAGAAATATGTTGCGGCAGGCGGTCCTGACGGTGGCGACGGCGCCCGGGGCGGAAATGTTGTTTTTGTTGCGGACAAAGGAGTAAATACTCTGGTTGATTTCCGTTATAAACGTAAATATGTTGCAGAAAACGGTGGCAACGGCAGAGATGGAAACAGAAACGGAAAGACAGGGGCAGACCTGCTGGTTAAGGTGCCTGTGGGGACTATTGTTAAAGATACCAAAACTGATAAAATTATTTGTGATTTAAAGGTGGAGGGGCAAAGAGTAATTGTTGCCAAGGGCGGCAATGGAGGCTGGGGCAATGTTCACTTTGCTACAGCCACAAGGCAGACTCCCAAATTTGCAAAATCAGGCACACCCGGAGATGAGAGAGAGCTAACGTTAGAGCTTAAGCTTATTGCGGACGTGGGATTGCTGGGTTTTCCCAATGTAGGGAAATCAACATTTTTGTCTATGGTCAGTGACGCAAAGCCTAAAATTGCAAATTATCATTTTACAACCCTTGAACCGAATTTGGGGGTTGTGAATATGGGAGATAACGGTGGTTTTGTAATTGCAGATATTCCGGGAATTATCGAGGGCGCTCACGATGGGGTAGGACTTGGACACGAGTTTCTCCGTCATGTAGAGAGAACGAGAATTCTTCTTCATCTTGTGGATGTATCAGGAATTGAGGGCAGAAACCCCATAGAGGACTTCGATACAATAAATAATGAATTAAAGCTTCATAGTGAAAAGCTTGCGGAAAAACCCCAGATTGTTCTTGCAAATAAGGCGGATATTCCACAGTTTGAAGAAAACTTTGAGAAGTTCCGTGAGGAGCTTGAAGAGAGAGGGTATAAGGTGTTTAAAATTTCTGCTGCAACACGGCAGGGAGTGCGGGAAGTGCTTAATTATACCCTGGAATTCCTTTCAAATATAGTTGAGGAAGAGGAAGAACTTGAGATTACGGATATAGAAGAATTGAGAGTTCAGGAAGAGGAGATGCGTGTTGAAGTTGAGGACGGTATTTATGTGGTTACAGGCGGAAATGTACGCAAAATAGTTGGCTCTACCAATTTTGATGATTATGAATCAATGCAATATTTCCAACGCGCTCTTATAAAGTGTGGCGCAATCAAGATGCTGGAAAAGGCAGGGATACAAGAGGGCGACACCGTTTATATGTATGGAATTGAATTTGAATTTGTAAAATAAAAATCGGGCTTATGCCCGATTTTTTTATATAAACTTCTTTCGCCAAACAGATGGCATAAACAACATCAAAATAGGGAATATCTCCAGCCTGCCAAGAAGCATATTAAGGGAAAGGAGAATTTTTGATATATCGTTTATTTGGTAAAAATTACCTGTTGGGCCAAGACTGCCAAAGCCGGGACCCACATTATTAAGACAGGTAGCAACTGAAGAAAGGCTTTCTTCAAAGGTCAGGGGACCAAAGCTGACTACAAGCCAGGATATGCTGAATATTGCCATATATATTATAAAATATCCGCTTGTAGCACGAACAGTATCATCCTCGATGGTTTTTCCATCAACCTTTATGTTGTGAATAGTGTTTGGTCTCCAGACGACGCGCAGGGTCCTGGTGGCATTCTTTGCAAGAATTATTAGTCTTGAAATTTTAAGACCACCGCCTGTAGAGCCCGCACACGCCCCGATAAACATCAGGGCAATTATAACTACCTTTGCAAATCCGCTCCATAAATTAAAATCTGCAGTGCAGAAACCGGTAGTGCTTATAGTAGCTGCCACTTGAAATGCGGCTGTTCGTATTGTGTCGCCCGGGGAGGGATAAATGCCTCTTATATCAAAGGACAGAAAAGCTGTAGCAATAATAACAATAGCAATAAATATTTTCCATTCGGAGTTCTTCCATACCGAAGAGAATTTTTTGATTAACAAAAAATAGAATAGGTTAAAATTCAAAGAAAACAGCAACATAAAGACTGTAATTACCCATTCAATATAAGGACTGCCGTATGTCCCGATTGAGGCGTTTTTACAGCTGAAGCCTCCTGTTCCTGCAGTAGAAAAGGTATGAATTATACTGTCGTATACAGGCATTCCTCCGCATACAAGCATAACAAATTCAATAACACAAAGTAAAATATATATTCCATAGAGAATCTTTGCGTTACGCATTCCCCTGGGAACAAGCTTTGAAACAGCCGGTCCCGGTACTTCGGCACGCATAAGATGAAGTGCATTTTTATCTGCAAGGGGCATTATTGCCATTGCAAACACAAGCACGCCCATACCGCCAATCCAGTGGGTAAATGAACGCCAGAAAAGCATACCCTTTGACATACTCTCTATGTCTGTAAGAATTGAGGCTCCTGTCGTGGTAAATCCCGATACTGTTTCAAAAAAACAGTCTATATATCTGGGGATTTCTCTGCTGATGTAAAAGGGCAAAGCCCCAACGAGAGACCAGAAAATCCACACAAGACCGATTATCATAAGTCCTTCTTTGGCGTATAGTTCAGAATTTTTTGGTCGCAAAAGACAAAGTGATTTGCCGATTACTGCGGAAATAGCGGCAGTAATCCAAAAGCTTATTGCACCATTCATTTCTTTATATATGAGGGAAACAATTGAAGACAGAAGAAGAAGAGCCGCTTCTATCAGCATAAATTTACCCAAAATTGAAAAAACAAGTTTCTTTTTCATAGCCCATATTCCTTTAAAAAGAGTTATACGAATATTTCACTTAAATCGTGAAGATTTTTTGATGTAGAGACCACGATTACATTGTCCCCCGGTTTTAGGTAATCATCACCATTTGGAATAATTGTTTGTCTGTTGCGGACAATTGCTCCGATAATAACATCATTTCTTGTTCTTAACTCCCGAAGCTGTTTGTTGGTATAAGGAGCTTCCTCGCGAATAATAAATTCAAGTGCCTCGACCTTTTCGTCAATAATTTTATATATGGTTTCTACATTATTGCTATGCTCGGAATTTTTCATTGCACGTATATAACCCAGGATGTTGTTTGCAGCCAGAAGTTTAGGGGAAACAATACTGTCAAGACCTAACTGGTCAGCAATATTGACATAAGAGCCTCTGTTTATTTTTGCAACAACCTTTGATACATTTTTTGTGCGGGCATACATTGCCATAATCATATTTTCTTCATCAATGCCTGTAAGAGCGGCAAAAGCATCAACACTTTCGATACCCTCTTCTTTGAGGATGTTGTGGTCCGTGCCGTCTGCATTGATTATGCTTACATCGGTTAAAAGCTCGGAAAGCTCCACGCAGCGTTTATAGTCGCTTTCTATAATTTTAACGGTCATTCCGTAGCTGACAAGCTGTTTTGCAAGATAGTAACAAATTCTGCCGCCGCCAACCAGCATAACAGATTTAATTTTTTCTTTGTTTGAATTGGTTCTTTTGAAGAAACGTTCAGCATCAGCATGATTTGAGGCAATGCTCATACGGTCTCCGGGTTGAGGGATAAAACTTCCGTCAGGAATAATAATTTCGTCGCCTCTGCGAACAACGCATACCAGGAACTTAAGCTTAAACTTTTTATAGGCTTCCGCAAGAGTTATACCAATCAGCTGACTTGAGTCGCTGATTCTGAATTCCACAAGCTCAACCCTGCCGTTTACAAAAACTTCTACATTTGCAGCCGCAGGAAGAAGCAGTACGCGGGCAATTTCGGAAGCTGCGGCATATTCAGGATTAACTGCCATGCTGATACCCAAATCCTTTTTCAGGTGGTCAAGCTGTTTAAAATATTCAGGGTCTCTGACACGGGCTATACATCGTCTTGCGCCTAATTTTTTTGCAAGCAAACAGCTGAGCATATTGACCTCGTCCTCGGGAGTGGAGGCAATAACCACATCTGCTTTGTCAACTCCCGCCTCCATTTGAACGTCATAAAGACCGCCGTGCCCATGTACACACATCAGGTCCTGGCTGTTGGAGAGAGTATTTATTCTCGAGATATTATTGTCCACAACTATAATGTCGTGATTTTCCTCGGCAAGTTGGTCAGCAATTTTTTTGCCGACTTTTCCTGCACCAATTAAAACAATCTTCATAAATTTACTCCTTGATAAAAAGTTTTTATAAAGTAATAAGCTTTTGAAAAGCGTTGTGCCACAGGTTTCTCGTTATAATAAGATGGGCAAAGTGTTACAATTGTCATAATAAATCTACTATACTATAACATATGTTGCAGTTGTTTTCAAGCATTTATAGGTATTATTTTTTGAAAGAAAGAAGAAAAATAAATTGTAAATGGACTTTTGAGGACAATAATTTTGTGCAGATTGACAATTTTGAAAAAGATGCGGAGAATATAATAAAATTATCTTGATTTTTTATTTTATTTGTACTAAAATATTTTCTATAGAATATTTAAAAATGCGGGAAATCATTATTGGAGGTTTGCTTGTGAAACAGACAGAAATATTCGATGAAGTTATTCAGGAAGAATGCGGAGTTTTTGGTATATATGATTCCACAAACACTATGGATGTTGCAAGACTCACATACTACGGCTTGTATGCTCTTCAGCATAGAGGTCAGGAGAGTTGCGGTATCGCTGTAAATAATATTGACGAAAATGATAATATTCAAATGCTCCACTACAAAGATACAGGGCTTTTGCAAGAGGTGTTTAACGATTTGGTTTTGCGGGAGCTGACAGGTTACGCAGCAATAGGTCATGTTCGTGCAGCTATTGCAAAGGAGCGTGGACGTGAAAATGTTCAGCCTCTTGTTTCCAGATATCAAAAGGGTACATTTTCCCTTTCGTATAACGGCACACTGGTTAATGTGGGTGAAATAAGGGCAGAGCTTGAACAACAGGGAGCTATCTTCCATACATCGAATGATGTGGAGGTTATTGCTTTCCTCCTTGCAAAAGAAAGAATTCACACCAATTCAACAGCAGAGGCTCTTCAGAATGTTATGAAGAAAATCAGCGGTGCTTATTCACTTATAATTATGACCCCAAAAAGGATGGTGGTTGCCCGTGACCCCCATGGGTTCAGACCTCTTGCTATTGGCAAAAAGGGCGATGCATGGGTGTTTGCATCGGAAACCTGTGCTCTTGACTCAATAAACGCAGAGTTTGTACGGGATGTGGAGCCGGGAGAGATTGTTGTTGCGGACAAATCGGGACTCCAGACTTATACAGAACTGTGCGGAGAGGAATCGTCCCTTTGTGTTTTTGAATATATATACTTTGCAAGACCTGACAGTATTATAGACGGGGCGAGCGTGCATAGGGCAAGACTTAATGCAGGAAAGTTCCTGGCACAGGAGTATCCTGTGGAGGCGGATGTTGTAATTGGTGTTCCTGATTCGGGTCTTGATGCAGCTTTGGGATATTCTTATGAATCAAAAATCCCCTATGGAGTAGGTTTTATAAAAAACAGATATATAGGCAGAACCTTTATTCAGCCCACCCAGGCCGAGAGAGAGGCTGCCCTTCGCATAAAGCTCAATGCAATGCGTGATGCAGTAAAGGGAAAAAGAGTTGTTATGGTTGATGACTCTATTGTAAGAGGTACCACCTGCCGCCGTATTGTAAATTTATTGAGGGAGGCAGGAGCTACAGAGGTGCATGTTCGTATTTCTTCGCCACCTTTTTTGAATCCCTGCTATTTTGGTACAGATATTGACAGTCGGGATAAGCTGATTGCTTGTCAGTATTCGGTAGAGGAAACAAAGGAAATAATCGGAGCGGATTCTCTTGCATATCTTTCAATCAATGCTATGCAAAACCTTGTTCCTGACAGCAAAAGAAAGCTTTGCGATGCTTGCTTTACAGGGAATTATCCAATTTATGTTCCCCAGGAGAACTAATCGTATACTATAAAAACTTTTGGTAATAAATAAACATAGGAGGAATTTATATGCAAACGGATGTAAGACCTGAAACAATGGAAAGAATTACTACACAGGTACAAGCTGATGCCTTTATTGAAGAACAGGTAAAGGAAATAAGGGCACAGGTTGGGGACAAAAAGGTTCTTCTTGCCCTGTCAGGCGGAGTTGATTCGTCGGTAGTTGCCGCTCTTTTGATTAAGGCGATTGGTAAACAGCTTGTGTGTGTTCATGTAAATCATGGACTTATGCGTAAAGGTGAGAGCGAGCAGGTTATAGAGGTGTTCAGAAACAGACTTGACGCAAATTTAATATATATAGACGCAACAGATAGGTTTTTGGATTTACTTAAAGACGTTGCTGAACCCGAAAAGAAGAGAAAAATTATCGGTAATGAGTTTATAGAAGTGTTCAATGAAGAAGCAAAAAAGCTTGATTCTGTAGATTTTCTTGCCCAGGGCACAATATATCCTGACATACTTGAAAGTGATGGGGTTAAGGCACATCATAACGTTGGGGGTCTTCCCGAGGATATGAAGCTTGAGCTTGTTGAGCCTATAAAGCTTTTGTTTAAGGACGAGGTAAGAGTGGTAGGAAAGGCTCTTGGTCTTCCCGCTGAAATGGTTGACCGTCAACCCTTCCCGGGCCCCGGACTTGGAGTGCGCTGTCTTGGTGCAATTACAAGAGACAGACTTGAAGCTCTCCGTGAGGCAGATGCAATATTGAGAGAAGAATTTGATATTTGCGGCTTGGCTAAAACTGTTTGGCAGTATTTTATTGCTGTTCCCGATATGAAGAGTGTAGGAGTAAAGAATGATAAGAGATACGAGGGCTGGCCTGCAATTATCCGTGCAGTCAATACAACAGATGCTATGACTGCTACAATTGAGGAAATTCCCTATGAAGTTCTTCATAAAATAACTGACAGAATCACAAAAGAGGTAGAGGGTATAAATCGTGTTCTTCTTGACCTCACACCTAAACCTATCGGGACGATAGAGTGGGAATGATGTACGAAACGGCTGAACACCGCATAAATACTGGGTTTTTCGAAAATTAAAAGGTGTTTTGGCAACGATTTGGCAACATCTGTATTATTCATAATAATTAAGAGCTAACTGATTTTTTGTAAA
>JAFSDQ010000003.1 GCA_017436135.1 Clostridia bacterium
CGGGAGGGGGTGGAACCCCTCCCCTACAATTGCGTTGTGTCGTTGCCTCCCTCTTTGAGGGAGGTGGCAAACCGATAGGTTTGCCGGTGGGAGTGTGTATATCTATTTCACATCTCCTCCCACCGTCTACGATGGTCCCCCCTCCTCAATGAGGAGGGCTTTTTTGCGGGAGGAGCAAGCCCCTCCCCTACAATTATAACATCACGCGAATTGATGCGGTTTGTAGGGGACGGATTCATCCGTCCCGTAACGGAATGCATAAATGCATTCCCTACAATTGCCGTGTGCCGTTGCCTCCCCCTTTGAGGGAGGTGTCACCGACAGGTGACGGAGGGATTGTTATGCCCCAATCAAAATCTCTACTGTTTCGCCCTGACCCATGATGTAATCCTCCACCACAGCAGAAACGCTTACGCATCCCCCTGATGGAATATCAAAGGTCCCTGCAGAGAATACAACACTTGGGTCCCCCGAGGGATAAATGGTATACGAAACACCATTTTTCGTCTCTTTTGAGGTATTAACAATTTGAAATTCTGTGTAAAAATCTGTCTGTCCCTCTGTCTTGTAAAGATAAACGCCATTCTTTTTGCACACGGAATAGAGCACCGACACACCGCAAGGGTCTGCCTCCCACTCTATCTGTGGCTCAAGTCTGACATTGGAGAGGCTTGCCTCTCCTCCGTCCGACAGAATCAGGCTGCTTGCAGAGAGAAAATATCCCGCATTTCTGTCCTTAAGGTATCTGGGGTAGATATACAGGGTGTTGTCCCCCTTGTAATATTCAACCTGCTCAACGGGTATATTCTCCCCTGTTGCGCTTGCACGCAGAGAAAAATTTTCCGTCCGTATGCTTGAGGGAAGAAGTCCGTCTTCAGCCTGATATTTCAGTACATACTCTCTTCCTGAAGGAAGTGTAGTAAGTCAATCGTTTGCAGCGTCCTCGCTGTATTCCAGCTTCATATCTGTCTCGTTTACAACAACGGGAGCAAGAGTATCAAGACCGTCCCATACAAAGAGTCTTAAATAGCTTCCCGCTTTAGGTGCAATGCCCTCAATTGTGATTGAGTATTCAGCCGAGGTTGCAAGAGGCTGGATTGTTCCAAACGCGGTTACATTTGTGGTATCAACCACAACCTTCTGAAGAACATCATTCTCGTAGTAGCCGAGAAGTGCAACACCGGGAGTAACAGCTGCCTCTGTGTAGTTGATAATCTTGCACTTTGCTGTAACTATGTCGTCTGTAGATATGAGATTTTCTATTTCTACACTATCCTTATTCAAATATCTTGTATTGCCTACGCAAATAGCGCCGTCAACTATTTCTGCTCTGTAGAGCGCCTTTGTTGCATCGTAGGACGCCTTTACCTCCGCCTCTGTGCGCTTGTCGTTGTACATCTTCAAATCGCCGAGGTTTCCCGGGAAGTATGTACCATTTTTCCCATAAGCGCCTACATCGAGTTTGTAGGTTTCGTCGTCGAGGAATCCGTTTGCTAATTCCTCAAGCTCTATCTCTGTAAAGTTTACAAGAACCTCACCGTTTACATAGATGGTTGCATTCCATGCGATATCGGGCTGTCCTTCCTTTTCAATTTCAACCTTCTCTCTCACAATAGCAAGATGTGTCCATTCATCCATATTCACACTACGCTGTGTAGCACCGCTAGTGTCAAAGCTCCCAAACGGCTTTGTGCATACAGATGTGTTATCCCTGAGTATCTGAATAGAATATTTGTTTTTTCCCTCGTTATTCAACATAAATATATGACCTGCACCTGCAGAGGCACTGTCCAGCAATGACTTATCGAATTTTATCCATGCCTCAATTGACAGGGCATCCTTGCCTACCATATCGCTGTCCTTTACGGAGAAGTAACCTGCAGCTGTATCGGTCTTTGACTCATCCGCAGGTGTCTCAGGGTCATCTTCCGTAGGCTCCCCGGGATTTATAAAGCGCAAGCTTTTGCGTACCCCTGCTGTTGTATTCTCTTTAACAAGGGCAGGAGTACCGCTTACAGCAATATCAGAGTTGTTGTACGCAATACTGTTTTCTATCTTCTTTGTAGTGGTGTTATATTTGTCTATATCAAGGTCAAAGAACTGACCTTCCTTTGCAACAAAAGGATCCCAGATTTCTTTCTCTGCAGTATAGGTGCTTGCGATAGCTGAACCTTCTTTTGCATAGTTATAAACCTTGAAATCACCTATATTACCTTCAAAGGGAAGACTTTTGTGTTGTCCAAGCTTAAAGAAATGAGCTTCTGTCTCATACTGTAAAGGACTTTCCGGGGTATATTCATGCACAGATGAATGCTCCACGCCATTGATATAAAACTTCGCTGTCCATTTGTAGCTTCCGTCAGTCTGCTTTTCAATCTTTCTTGTGATTGCATAATGTGTCCACTCGTCTGCATTAGCTTTCTCGTCGAGCGTCCATGTAAGTCCTCCCGGATTTACAGCAGCACTAGGGTTGTCATCCAATTGGCCGCTGCCAAACGGTTTTACCGTCATACTCTGTGTTGTTGTGTTACTTCTTAAAATCTGCAATGAATAGTCATTGTGGTTTGGCAATGCCAGCATCATACCAAAGCCATTTCCGTTTGTCATTGGGGTATGCTTTGCCCACAGCTCTACGGTAATTGCGTTTTTACCCATTGCCTCGGGCTGATTAATCTGTACGCCGCCGGCAGGGGTTGCAGCTGCGTCATCGTTGATAAAGCGAAGTGACTTTAAAGTCTCGCCTTTTGCATTCTCCTCTGTCACAAGGATAGGAGCCGTTGAATCAGGGAAGGAAATTGAGCCTGTGCCTGCAAATTCAGTCGCCGCATTTGTCAATCCTGTCTTATTGGTTCTGTCATAATCACCGATATTCAAGTCAAATACAAGGTCGTCGCCGTATTCCGCATCTGCCCATTCTGTATTTGCCTTCTGCTCCCATGTGCCTTTTTCTGCTTCATACTTTGCAGCGGCATCCGTCTCTGTCAATGCATAGTTGTAAACATTAAATGTTCCAATATCACCATTGAAAGCTGTGCTTGCGCCATTATAACCGCCTATTACCAAATAATAGTTGGTGTCATCCAGGAAAGGTTTTGTTGGGTCTGGCATAACTCGTGTAATGGGATCGTTAACCGGCTCACCGTTTACATAAACTTTTCCTGTCCAGGTGTTTGTTGTTTCGTCGTAGTCTCTTGTTGCAACATAGTGTATCCATTTATCGGAATACACATCCCCTATCGGGATTGTCGGATCAGTCGAAACCTCCATAGTCACCATATTGGCTCTGAAGGTCTTCAAAGAGATTTCTTGTAGCTGTATTGAGTGAGGTGCACTGCCTTTCGACAACATTGCAAGATGCCCGTTATTGCCCCCGCTTGCTGTAGCAGAACTATTTCTGTTGGGGTCCCATCTTATCCAGGACTCTATCGTAAGACCTGTATTTTTCACAATTGCGCTATCCACAACCTTAATAGCCCCGCTGTATGTTCCCTCCGGGCTTACAGGCTGCAGATATTTCACCGCTTCATCATTTATTTCATCTGTCTCCACTACTTTAGGTGTATTAACTGCAGAAAGAGTGGATGTATTGCCTGTAACACCATTCTTTATACCTTTGACGTCCGTTCCTTCCTCATCATAGGCCGAGAGGTCAAGGCTGAACACCATTTTCTTTTCTCTATATTTATCTCTGCCGTCAATATAGTGGTCCATTGCCTCTTCAGCGGTCATAACAGCTTTGTAGAGCTTTACTTCGGCAAATTTACCATCATATTTTACACTATCTGTATACAGACCGCCGCTGATTCGCAAAATATCATTCGCGTTTCCCACAAAATTGGCGGTATGATTATAAGTTTTAGTGCCAATGCTTTCTCCATTGATATACACATTCATTGTTGCCGCTGTACTGTTTGCGTCTCTGTCAATTGTTGCTACAATGTGATTCCATTGATTGAGGGTTATCCCTTTTGAAATTGCACTGTCGGCTACTTTATTTTTGAATTGAAGGTTGCCCGATGCAAATTGCACCTCTATTCCCCATGGACTACTAGCACCATAGAGGAACATATGACCTCCTGTAGCATCAGTCTTTGTCCATGTCTCAATTGTAATATCGGGTGAATTGTTAAATTCCGTGTTTATTACCCCTATTCCCGGTTTAGTTGTTGTCGCATCTATATCGATATAATCGAAAGCAGTCCCTCCGGCAGGGGTTTCGGTACCTTTTGTAATTCCTGCTACTGTTGAAATGTCATCCGCTGTTTCGGTTTTTCCATTTTTCAAACCGAATTTGGCATCATCTGTTTTATATCCCGATAAGTCAAGGTCAAAAACAAGGTTGTTTTCAATCGGGACAGCTTCTTCCTCTTCCTCTTCCTCTTCGTCAACAACAGTGCTGGTATATTTTTCTACTTCACTATCATACTTTGCTTTTGCCTCATCTTCTGTCATAAGACCCGTATAAAGCTTTACATCTGCAAATTTAGTATTGCTGCCTTGAGAAGAGAAATTTCCGCCGCTGATTCTGAAGGGCGGGTTTGTACCGTCTGCATCTTTTGAATACACAACATCGGACTCCTGTGCTACCCCGCCTGCGGCCAACGCTCCGTCTACATAGACAGTAATAGTCCTGTTTTTAGATTCTTCATCTCTGTCAAGGGTAACTACAAGATGTCTCCATTTTGTTGTGTCTGCCGCAAATTGTGCAGAAGTTTTGGTTGCATTATTGTTCCAGCTGCTCTGTGCAACCCAGCTTTGTATATTACTTCCTGCGGAAGCCACTCCAAGCTGCCAGCTACCGCTACCGCCGCTAGAGGTGGATTTGTTACCATAGAGGAACATATGACCCACAACAGTTCCACTTTCCTTTACCCATGCCTCTAAAGTGATATCGGGAGATTCATTGATAGCAGCATTTACTACATCTATACCATACGTGCCCCCTGCTGACTGAACGTAATTAATCTTTTGTTGTTCACTGATAGTTTCGCTTCCCTTTTTCATTTTAACATATGTGATCTCTGCCGACTTGTCTTCGCCGGTGGCTTCAACGTTTGTAAGACCGGTGTTAGTTGTTATTTCTCCGTCAGCTATATCGCCCGAAATATCGAGGTCGAAAACAAGATTGTCGTCTATGCCTGCGGCATTTGCAACAAATACATTAGTCATTGTGATTGTACCAAGAATCATAGTAATGACCAACATAAGTGATACTAATTTTTTCATTTTCTTACACTCCTTTTTTTAAATTATATTTAAAGAAAATTTTTGTTTTTACTCTTTTTTCATTGCGGGGGATCTTGCCCCTCCCCTACAATTGCAACATCACGCGAAATGATATGGTTTGTAGGGGACGGATTCATCCGTCCCGTAACGGAATGCATAAATGCATTCCCTACAATTGCCGTGGGATTGCAATTTGGAAAATTATTCTCCTACGCTCACCACTACAGGCTTCATTGTTACAGGCACAAAGCCTGTTTCTCCTGTTTTCTCCCAGAAGATAAGCTTTGCTGTGTCCCCTGTCTTTATACCACTTTCCACAGCTACTGTAATTGTATTGCTTTCGCTTGAGATTTCACCCATCATTGCGCCCTTTACTCTGCCTGTTGCATCAAACACCATAAATACATAAGTTGTTCTTGCACCACCGGGAAGAGTTACGCTTGCCGAAACGCTTGTTGCGCCAACACTTGTAATGGTTGCAGCTGTGGGCAGATTTGCACTTTTTGCCCTTGCAACTGTCATCATATTTTCGCCGTCAAACGCCATTCCCTCTGCACTTGTTATACCATTTACGGTCAAGTTATAGGTGGCATCGGGCAAAAGTGCGGCATCAAGCTGAATTGTAAGGGTTTTTGTTTCCCCATTGTATGCCTTGAATGAAACAGGAACCGTCTTCTCTGTCCCTTGCTCTGTCAGCACATATTCTGCCTCCTTAAGTGATGTTAAATCCATATCAGTACTGAATTTTGCATCAAAGGTTTTATCGCCCTCTGCAAGGTTATCTATGCTTGTGTCCCCTTCAAGCTCCGGTATATCAAGGTAGTATGCCTTAAACTCTGAAATCGCAAAGCCTGTTGTGCCAAGCTCGCTATCCTTTTGGGGATAGATGTGGGCAAGCATAATTTTCTGTACGCTCTTCATTGCCATATACGCTGTGCTGTCTACCCTCACGAAGCTGTTTGACCCCGGGGTGGGATAAATATCGATTAAATAATTGTCACTTGCATCCTTTGAAAGTATCAGCTTTAAGTGATAGAAACCATCATCAGATATTTTACATGATGTACTCGAAAGAACTGCCGCAGGAGTCAGGTTACCAAAGGATTTGTAGGTGTTGTTTGAGTAGAATCTGAACAGCTCTCTCGCACCTGTGCCCTGTCCTGTGGAGTTTGGCTCATACCCTTTTACAGTCATCTCAAGGCAGATAGGACCTTTTGTTATATCAGGGTTAAAGTCATAAACCACCTGACTTGATTTAGATACTGTATTAGATACACCTGCGATGTATTTATCGCCCTTTTCTGTCTGCAATACCTTAAAGTCACTTGAATCGTTTTCTGTTCCCGAGCTCCAGTAGGTAAGTCCCTTGTTTGTGGGAGGTGCCTGACCTACAACATACTCACTGCCCGAGAAATCCTCATCAATAAGAACTTTATTCGTAATCGTACCCGGCTCGTCTGTGCCCGGCTCGTCTGTTCCGGGCTGTTCCGGACCGGGCTGTTCCGGCTCGGGCTGTTCTGTAGTGTCTTCTATGCCATAGGTTTCATTTTCTGCATTAAACTTTTCTTTTACCTCGGCTTCTGTCAAAATGCCCGTATAAAGCTTTACATCGGCAAATTTAGTATCACAGCCCTGGCTACCGTAGCTTCCGCCACTGATTCTGAAGGGAGGATCTGTGCCGTCAGCTGTAGACAAATATACAGACTGATTGGTATATGCTTTATCATACACATTCTCCCCGTCAACATATATCTTCAATGTCGCATCTTTGCTGTCGGTTGCCCTGTCAAGGGTAGCTACAATATGCTGCCACTGACCAATTTCCATGGGGAAGCTTCCGTTTTGTTGACTGCTTTGCTGGGGTATCCAGCGGTTTTGATAACTACTTATCTGGAATTGCCATATACCTCCCGTTTTGTTACCATAGAGGAACAGGTGTCTGTTAATTGTATCATTCTTTACCCATGCTTCTACAGTTATATCGGGGGACGAGTTAATAGCAGCATTTACCACATCAATACCATCTGTGTCCTCTGTTGAATCAAGATAATGAACAGTTTTGCCGTTTATAATTTCGCTGCCCTTTACCATATTGCCACTTGTGGTAATTCCTGCGGTGCTGCCGTCTTTAGCATTTTTAATGCCCTTGTTGCCCGTTAAAGCCGGGTCATAGTCTGTGAAGTCAAGGTCAAAAGCAAGACGTTCGTCTGTGATTGGTTCATCTGTGTCGCCGCCTGTACCCGGCTCTTCTGCAGAGCCTGCTATACCATAGTTTACCTTTTCCGCATCATACTTTGCCTTTGCCTCGGCTTCTGTCATAAGGTCTGTGTAAATTTTTACATCTGCAAATTTAGTTCTGCAGCCCAGGCTATAATAGCTTCCTCCGCTGATTCTGAAAGGTGAATCCGTACCAACATTTGAAGAAGAATATACCTTGCCAATGTCAACTAATTTCGAATTAACAAGTTCACCATTTTCATAGACTGTAATCTCTCTGTTTGTGTTTTCAGTGCTTCTGTCAAGGGTGATAACAAGATGCTTCCACGCGTTAAGCGCAGGACTGTTTTGAGTCATCTGTCCATCGTTGCCCCCGGGGCCGTCTTTAAAAGCCCAGCCAAGGGGGGTGCCTCCTGTGGAGCACACTTGAAGCTGCCAATTCCCTGACCCATTGCCATAGAGGAACATGTGCCCCATAATAGACACATCATTTATCCAGGCTTCAACCGTCAAGTCAGCAGAATTATTTACAGCTGAATTAACCACGTTAATTCCATCCGAATTAGCTTGCGCCTCAATATAAGGTATTTCTTTGCCATTGACTGTATCGGTGCCCTTTACCATACTGCCACTTGTGGAAATTCCTGTGGTGCTGCCGTCTTTAGCATTTTTAATGCCCTTGTTTGTTTCCGTTGAAGCAGAGTTATAATTTGTGAAGTCAAGGTCAAAAGCAAGACTGTCATCTATGCCTGCTGCGTTTGCCACAAATACATTGGTCATTGTGATTGTACTTATGATTATCGAAATAACCAGTGCCAGTGATAAAAATTTCTTCACTCTATATTACCTCCTTACATAGAATTTTTGTTTTCCCCGATTTCGGGGAATGTATATATGTGTTTAATTATTTTTCTGTTGTGTTTAATAAATTTCATTCGCCGAACCCTGTTGCGCGTGCCCTGCCTCCTTCTTTGAGGGAGGTGGCAAGCCGATAGGTTTGCCGGTGGGAGTGTGTAAATCTATTTCACATCTCCTCCCACCGTCTACGACGGTCCCCCCTCCTCATTGAGGAGGGCTTTTTGCGGGAGGGGGCGGAACCCCTCCCCTGCAATTTTATTCAAATACTATCTTATCGAAGTTACCCGATTTACTTGCATACTTTCCGTCAGGCTCTATAAATGTAACATATATATCATACTTGCCTGCCTTCAAAGGCTTCTTGAGTTCTACCTCAATGTCTTGCCATTGGCTCCAGCCTGTGTCAAGACTCTTGAACTCCGCAATAGGTTCTGCCTTTTCAGAGCCTATTCTGATCTGTACGCTCTGTCCTGCGTAGCTTCCTGCAGTACAATGATTTACTTTTATCTTTGTTGCGTCCTGATTGAGTTCCCATCCTGCATATACAAAGGTTGTTCCGGGCCATGTATTGTTTACAAAGTAGAAGCTCTCGCCAGCGATGATGGCTTCCTTTTCTTCAGGCGGGAATTCGCCATCGGGTGATGGCATAACATTGGTGAAATTTTCAAAATGAAGCGTTCTGCCCTCTCTCATAATCATATCCTGATTTGCAAACTTGATGTACCAGAGGTTAAGCGTCTTATTTGCAGCTGCAGGGTCATCATCAAAGAAGGTTATATACAAATCATGCTTTCCTGCGGGTATCACCTTGTCAAGCTTTATCTGTACATCTGTCCACTGACTCCAGCCCGGCTCGCCTGAAATAAACTCGCCTGCAGGCTCTGCATCAACAGAGTCTATTCTTATCTGCATCTTCTGTCCGCCGTAGCCTGCGCCTGTGCAGTAGTTAATCGTTGCAATATCGCTATCTTCCTCGAAGTTTACTCCCTCGTATAAGAAGTAGCTGCCACCCCATGTATTGTTTACAAACGGGTTAACGTAGTCTGTTCCTACTCCGAATTTTGCCTCGGGTGCAAACTCGCTATTCGGACATTCAACATAATCAAAAGCACCGCCGTAAATCATATTCTTACCACTCTTTGAGGTGGAGCCTGCACTCTGCATCGGCGAAAGCTTGATTCCGCATATATCTATGGGTGTTTCCCCGTATGACATTCTGATATACACATCATGTACGCCGGGTGTACCGATTATCTGCTTTCTTACTGTATCTCTCTCGTCCTTGTCACGGCATCGGAAGTAAACATTACCGCTGTCATACTTCTTATCTCCGTCAAGGTCGTCTATAATTATCTCGAATTTAGGTGATGCAACATACTTGTCGCCCATAATATAGACGTCAACCTCGTTTCTGCCTTCACCAAAGTCAACTGCGGATATCTTTACCCATTCGCCAACGGTGTCAAGTCTTGCTCTGTCCCCAAGGAATTCTGCACCATCGCTAATCTCGCTGTCAGCAGTAACCTCGTAATAATTCTCCCATGTTCCGATTGTGGGGTCTTCGCTCATAATTCTGTCATAGTTCTTGGTGTACGGCTCTCTGCCGATGGTGCTTCCCGCATCAAACATCATTCCGTAGGGGTAGTCCTCGGGCACAAGTCCGTCTCTGCCGCCCTGTACCGCACGAACAACGGCTGAATTCTCCCATACGTCACACTGTCCCTCTGTGCCCGGGCTCAAATGTGTGAATGTGTACGGCAACGTTGTGAACTTTACGCCCGGTTCTGTACAGAATACCAAATTGTTATATGTGTCGATATTTATCGTACCACCATCGTGGTAAATACCAAAGGAGTAAGGCCATGTTTCTTCATAGTTGACATATACAAAGTTGTTGTTCATCTGGGTCTTCTTTCTCTGGTTACCGTGGTCTGTCATATAGGTATATACAACACCTGTGTCAAGAGAGGTAAGCATACCGTTATGGAAGTCATTATATGCAACCTCATAGGGAATCATTGCCCATTCACCGTTATAAGCGGGTCTTGTGGTCTGCAACGGCGAACGTCCGCTGTTATATGCGGTGTTACCTACGATTACCATACCGCCTCTGGGACTTGCGGCGCCCTTCCATGCCTCACCGTTAAAGTTAAGTCCTGCAACGTAGCTACCCATATATCCGCAGTTTTTAATTAAATTATTCTCGATATATGTATAGCAGCCAACACCATAGATTGCAGCAGCTGCCGCCTCGTCAAAGATGTTGTTTACAAATATATTGTCATATCCGCCTACATAGAGACCAACTTCACCACGGGCAGGTGCACCGTTGGGGTCTGTTACATTAGCATCATCAATAAATCCTGAATGTTGGTCCATGCTCCATGTGTAGTGGTTGTTGTACCTAATATTACAATCCTTTACCACACAAAGCTCACTATTGTTAAGACGCATACTTCCGCCTATTGTTTCAAAGCCTCTGAACTGTACACACTTGTTATCGGGAATGTCAACGCAGAGCTGTCTTGCCTTTACCTCAACAGTAAGGTCATCAACTGTTGTTCCTTCGGGGGGCATCATAAAGATTGTACCATTCTCTATTACCCATTCCCCGGGGAGGTCAATTGCGTCTATATCACCGCAAAGGTAACCCCAACGAATCTGGGGGTTTCCTTCCTTGGCATCCCAATAGATTGTACCATGTTCCCCAAGCTCAAGCTCACCGGGCTTTGAATGCTTTACCTTGGCAAAGCTGATTGCATAAGCCATACCACGAAGGGTAATATACCTTGCGCCGTCCCATGTACCCTCGGGCTGGTCTAAAAGCTCTTCATTCGCAACATGAAGGGGGTTATCCATATCAACAGTCAAGGGTGCCGCAACAGGCCAGTTGTCAGAGAGAGGCTCTGCCACATCACCTATATCAATTGCGGGGCCGTTTGGATAGCGTGCCTCGGGGATTGTGACATTGTTAAAGAATACCTGATTTTTACCAAAGCCCATATCTTCACTGGGAATGCTTGCAGCAACAAGGTTTTCCCCATAGGTAATAAAGTTTGATACCGGCTCTGCTGCAGAGATTATAACCTTCTCGCCCTCTGCCGCCTTGAATACAATAGGAGCTGTAGGCGTACCGTTATTCTTAACAGTAACGGTTTCTCTGTAGGTACCCTCTTTTACGATAACAGTGTCACCTGCTTGTGCAACCTGTCCTGCCTTGGAAATCGTAAGAAAGGGGGCATCTATGGTTCCCGGGTTGCTGTCACTTGCGTTACCGCTCTTTGCAACGTACCATGTCTTGCCCTCTGTGTCGCTTGGCATCATTTCTGCAAACTTTTCGTCAATATATTTGTTTACAGCTGTACTATCATCAAGATAGTCTGCAACATAGTACTTGTTGTCATCAATTGCAATCATTCCGTCCTTATAGCCAACAACTCTGCCATAGAACTCTGCAATATATCTTACAGGAAGATATGTTTTACCGTTCTGGTAACGAACTACATTCTCAACAGGTGTCTTTACACCCTCTTTATTAAGATAGTAGGAAAAGCCCTCTGTAAACACAAGCTCGTCAGAGCCCTCACGCAGAAGTACATACTTTTTGTCGGGTAAATCCTCGAAGTAAAGACTGAGTGCCCTCGCCAATGTGTGTATTGGAAGATATACGCTTCCGTCTATGTAGATAGGCGTTGCGGACATATCGTCAAGGTCGATATAACGTCTTCCGCTGTTTACAAGCATCATGGGGCTGTCCGTTCTCATAATGGTTGCTTTCTGAATCATAAACTCTTCATCAGAAATTGCCATCTGCTTTTCGCCATTTGCATAGCCACTCTTTTCAGGGGCAAGCTTAAA
This sequence comes from Clostridia bacterium, assembly GCA_017436135.1. Next base: position 12,160 of record JAFSDQ010000003.1, read on the forward strand.
GGAAACCCTCTCAAGCTTTACACCCGTATCTGAAGAAAATGTGTAAACCTTTTCTCCTATTCTTTCAACTACAGGCATCTTGTAGGTCACCATATCCATATCTTCTTCGGGCTGAATTACATAACTCTGTGCGCCGTCAAAAACCGTAACAGGTGCCGGTGTGCCGGAATATACCAGCTCGATGTTGTCTGAATTAAAGGGAAGGTAAAAAGCAAAGGTCGCTGACCCTCCTGCCTTTAAATCAAGCTGTCCGCCTGTCATTTTTGCATTGCTGCTCTCGCTTAAATACTTATCTGTCATATCATAGGTGTTAGGTCCATGGTTGTAAATCAGCAATGCCGCACCAAAGGCAGTTTGAGTAAGTCCTGAAAATACAGTAGCGATAAGCGTAAATGCTAAAATTAAACTTAAAAATCGTCTTTTCATATTTGCCTCCTTGTGTTTATAGTTTGTTTATATATGTTTAATAATTTTTCGTATAATATATAATTAGGAAGAAACTCGTACCAAAATTACTTTCTTTCCATCACGGGTTTAATTGTAAAATTCAAACCAATGCAGATTTGATGTATATGTGCCTTTAAATGTAAGATATACTGTGTGCTTACCCGCCGTAATCTTTGAAATGTCTATAACATTGTCACTGTAAGTAAACCATTGAGTTATATCTTCAGTCAGGGTTGTGTGCAAAATATTTACCACACCCACAGGCTGTGCCGTCTTGCTGTCAATGCGAATCTCCATCTTAAGATTGTATTTAGCAGGGTCCGCAGGATAGCAGATGCTTGCTTTAAATTTTGTTACATCCTCACTGAAGGTCACATCCTCGTAAACAATGGTTGTTCCGTTATATGTGGAATTTACAATGGGATTAAGCGACCCATCAGGGGTGTTATAGCTACGTTTGGGCGGAGCTGCTGTATTCTCGTCTTCATAATAGCTGAAGAAACCGCCGTAAACACGCTCTGCATAAAGCGGCTCGGGGACGAGCTCGCCATCACAGGCTTTTATTCCTGCAATTCTGATGCTCTTTGAGTTAACAGCTTTAATATAAACTGTTTGCTCTCCCCTGACATAAGAAATCGGTGTTTCATATATATCTATAACGTCTTTTCTTTCTGCATTTGTAAGAATTGTCTTGGTGTATTTTTTGCCCGTTTCTATATCATCGCCGATTATTATCTCAACTGTATCGCCTGCTTCTTTAGCAACATTGTACTTATCCTGATAATATTCAATCGCCAGCTTATAGACTTTTTCTTCGCCAAAGTCTACATTTGCAAACTTAACATATTCGCCCGCCTGGTCAAGTAGTGCCGCACCATTCTCATCAAGAGTGGTGCCGTGTAGCTCAACATTACTGTCGCTTGCTTTAAATATTCCCGAAGAATATGTTTTTGCACCCGAGATGTTGTTGAAGTTTACCAGATATTCCTCATCTGTGAATGCGCCCGCATAAAATGGCTTTTGATGTGGGTAATCCTTTGCCTCAAGTTGGTCGATGTCAGAAATTCCACCCTGGATTTTTACGTTATTCCAATTGGGACAATACGCAATCGATGAACGGGTTATCGTACCTGCATCATTTTTGTGAACCGCCGTCTGGGTGTACACCATATTGTGAGTAAAGCCTTTGTTTGGGTCTATGCTGAAAACTATGTTTGAATAGGTGTCAATGTTTTCAGCAGAGCCATCATGGTATATTCCCATAGAATAGGGATTTGTCTGCTCTGTTGTAGTATATACAAGATTGTGATGCATCTTGGTAAACAGCTTTTCGTTACCCATCATTACCTCGTATTCGTAGGTAACACCTGTGTCGAGAGATGTCAGCATCGCATCGTGGAAATCGTTGTATGCAATATCCTCAGGCAGATAGGGCCACATATCTCCTCCTGCAGGTCTGGTATGCTGCATTGCCGAGCGACCCGTATTATAAACTGTGTTATGGTATATAAAATGGCCGCCGCGCTTGGCTGTCTTATTATTATCTTTCCATTTCTCACCTGTAAAGTAGAGTCCTGCAACGTAGCTTCCCATATATCCGCAATCCTTGATAAGATTGTTTTCTATATAGGCATAATAGCCAACTCCGTAGATTGCAGCGGCAGCCGCATGGTCAAAGGTGTTATTTATTATTGTATTATCTCTGCCGCCAAGATAAATTCCAACCTCACCTCTTGAGGGTGCACCTTTGGGGTCTTTTGTTATATCGCTATAATCAGCAGGGTTAGTATCAATAAAGCCTGTATGCTGGTCCTTACTCCATGTGTAGTGGTTGAGGTATTTCATATTCATACCGTCAAGAGTACACATTTCGCTGTTGTTCATTTTGATACTGCCGCCTATAGTGCTGAAGCCTTCCAACTTGACAAACTTACTGTTTTCCAGGTCTGCCACAAGCTGATTTGACTTAATCTCAACAGATAATCCGTTTCCGCTGACTCCCTGCGGGGGAATTATGTACAGATATCCGTCTTCTATAAACCATTCATCATAGGTATCAAGGGCAGCTCTGTGACCACTTAAATATCCGTAAGTCCATATATCCTGTCTGTCCGCATCCCAATAATATTTTGAAGTAGAATTAGAGTCAAGCATCAAATATCCGTCATGAGAGCTTGCCACCTTTGCCATATTCAAGGTGTAGCCATACTCTCTCATTATAACAAGGGTTGCACCTGTCCAGTCTGTGCCATCCTTGAGCAAAGTGTCGCTCACCACCTTGTAGATGTTTCCCTTTTCTGTTTTGAAATCACCTTTAGCCGGCCAAAGCTTTGACAAAGGTTCATTCTTGTCGCCCATTTCTATTGCAGGGCCGTTGGGATATCTTGCCTCAATCAAAGATTCATTATTATAGAAAACCTGATTTCTGCCATCTCCAAGGCTGACAAAGCCTTGGGGCAGAGGCGCCTTGTAGATATCAAGCCCACCCGATGTCTTTCTGTCAAAAACAAAACCGCTTACTGTCTTTGTTGCAGAAATTACAGTATTTTCATTTTCTGCCTTGAACACAATGGGCTTTGTAGCCGTTCCGTTATTTTGAGGAGAGAGAACCTCTTTATATACACCCTCTCCCACGATAACCGTGTCACCGGCTTGTGCAACGGCAGCCGCCTTTGCCAAAGTCTTATAGGGACTTCCGCTTGTGCCGGGGTTGCTGTCGCTGGCATTTGAGGTTTGTGCTACATAAATTTCCTTTCCCGTTGTTTCGTCAGGATAAAAGGGTTTGAACTGATTACGTACATAATTAAGCATTGTGTCATCGTTCAAAATTTTTGAAACCGTAAACTTATCGTCTATTGCAATTATTCCGTCCCTGTAGCCTACTGTTTTTCCCAGCGCCTCACCGAAAAATCTTACAGGGAGGTATGCTTTTCCGTCCTTATAAAGCACAACATTGTTTATGTTGCTGGTTTCCACATTGTACTCTTCTTGGTAGGCTGCAGTCCTGTAAAATACAAACTCTTTATCATCACTGCGCAGAAGAATATAATCCCTCTCCGGCATATCCTCTAAATACATACCAAAGGCTCTCGCCAGACTATGTGCAGGAAGATATATACTGCCCTTAAAGTTTTCGGGAATTTCCTTGGGGTTATCGTTATTGATATAACGGCGGCTGCCGTTTACCATAATGATACTCGCCTTTGTATCCATCAGAACAGTGCTCTGAATGGCTTCCTCTTCTTTAGTCAAATTGCAGTAAATCTTATTATAAGAGGTTGTTTTTATCTTCTCTTTGTTAAGAGTTATTTTTGTAATCACACAAGCGCCGTCTGCGGAGATGGTAAAAACCCTCTCTCCTTTTCTCTCTGTTATATCAAAGGGAATATTTATTGTATCAGCACTTGCAGTCAAGGTTGCTTCTATCTCTTTGCCCTCGTCTGTAGTAATGGTCAAAGAGGTATCAGCCTGTGCCGTATACGAAACATCTGCCGACACGGTATTAAATGGAAGATAAAAATCGTATATTACACTTCCGGCACCCGAAAAGGTTACCTGATTTCCGTTTGTCGTTGCACCATTTTTGTAGGTTATGTACTTGCCCTCCATATCGTAGGTTATTGGTCCAACATTATAGTCGTAGTATGAGGCAAAAGCCTGGGTCATACTGAAAATCATTGCAAGTACCAGCAATAAAGAAACTATTTTTTTCATCATTTTCTCCATTTCCCGTTTTGCATAAAGCAATCGCGGTAACTAATAAAATAATATTTGTTTGTCATATGTAATCATATGACAAAAGGGGTACCCCTTTTGATTTATTATTGTTTTAGCTCCAGGTTCTGTCGTTTGCCCACTCATTATCCCATTGAGTTGTGGGGAGCCAAGCGCCCTCTGCCTTTTCGTGGAGATGCTCTGCTATGAGATTTTCGTTAAGAGCCTCTATGCCAAGACCGGGAGTATCGGGTACATTTGCAAAGCCATCCTTGATAAGGGGATTTTCAATTCCCAGCGCCAAATCATTCCACCATGAAACCTCGCTTGAATGAAATTCAACTGCAAGCACATTTTGTACTGCTGCTGCCGCATGAATTGCAGCCATACAAGCAACAGGGCTCTCTGCCATATGTATTGCCATTGCAACGCCATGCTTATCGCACATATCCCCGAGCTTCTTCATTTCAAGCAAGCCGCCTACTGTCAAAATGTCGGGGTGAACAACCGAAACGCCGCCCCCTGCCATCAAAGGCTCAAAATTCTCTGCAAGATAAATATCCTCACCTGTGCAAACAGGAACTCTGCAGTTGTTTGCAATCTTCTCAAAATGCTTTGTGTAATGCCAGGGAGCAATATCCTCAATCCAGGCAATGTTATACTTTTCAAGCCTTTTTGCAAACATAATGCAATCTTCTATACAAATATGACCGAAGTGGTCAATTGCAAGAGGCACTTCATAGCCGATAACTTCTCTTACCTCTTTAACATAGTTTTCAAGATAATCCATTCCCTTTTGTGTAAGGTGGATGCCTGTTGCGTGATGAGGAATGGTAAATACTTCGTAATTTTTACCAAGCATCATATCTCTGTCTATAGAGCCCTTCTGATGATTGATTGCTTTCATGGAATACTTCTTGATATCCTCAAGAAAACCGAGAGGCGCATTGAGACAGCCGGGCTCGTCAAGCATAAGCTCTATACCAAGGTCCATCTTAAGGAATGTAAACCCTGCATCTATTCTCTTCTGCAAAGCCTTACCCATGTCTGTTCCTGTATGCTTACCGTCAACATCTGTATCACAGTACATACGAACCTTATCCCTGAACTTACCACCCAAAAGCTGGTATGCAGGTACGCCATACGCCTTTCCTGCCAAATCCCAAAGGGCAATCTCTATACCGGATACGCCGCCGCCCTGTCTGGAGTGTCCGCCGAACTGCTTAATTCTTCTGAATATCTTATCCACATTACAGGGGTTTTCGCCCACAATCTTGCTTTTAAGCATAAGCGCATAGGTTGCACTGGACGCATCACGAACTTCGCCATAACCAACTATACCCTGGTTGGTCATAACCTTAAGCAAAATGCAATGCTTTGGTGCACCATCTATTTCTGCCACACGCAAGTCTGTTATTTTTAATTCTGATGGTTTTGAGTTTGTGTTAATAGCCATTTTAGAATACTCTCTCCTCTGTATTTGTATTTTCATAATTATCTATCATACATTATACTATGATTGCAAAAGAAAATCATCAAGTATTTTACGAATTATGTTACCAATATTACGAATTTTTTACAAAGTGTTCCCTTATTTTCTTACAAAAAATACAACATTTTCATTATCTGGATAATACATCATGTATATGCAAATATTTTTAACCACAATATAGCCGTTTTTCTCTGCCATCTCCCTTATATATCCCCTTTTGTTCCACTATATGAACATAGTATTTGTTATACTTTTTGCAAACAAAAAAGGCGCCCACCGGGCACCTTTTAAATTATACATTTTTTATGATTTCAAGACTGCGTTTTGCTATTTCCTCTGCTTTTTGTTTTTTGTCCTTTATTCGCACTCCAAGCTCCGTCATTATGCCAAAATTTACATTCATAGGCTGAAAGTTTGTTATACTTTGGTTTGATATATATTTTGCCAAAGCTCCCATTGCCGTTTTTGCATCAAGCCTTAACTCTTCCTTTCCCATGGAGGCAAGAGCGGCATTTCTACCCGCAAGCAAGCCCGAGGATGCAGACTCAACATAACCCTCTACCCCTGTAATCTGTCCCGCAAAATACACCTTGTTGTATTTTCTCATCTTGTAGGTATCTTCAAGCAAAATCGGTGAGTTTATATAAGTGTTTCTGTGCATCACCCCGAAGCGCACAAATTCAGCGTTTTCGAGTCCGGGTATCATAGAAAAAACTCTCTTTTGTTCCCCGAATTTAAGGTGAGTTTGAAACCCTACAATATTGTAAAGACTTCCCACAGCATTATCACGGCGGAGCTGTACCACTGCATAGGGTCTTGAGCCGTCTCTCGGGTCTGTAAGCCCTACAGGCTTCAGGGGTCCGAACCGCATTGTATCCTCCCCGCGTTTTGCCATAATTTCGATTGGCATACAGCCCTCAAAAACCTTGGGATTATCCACGCCACCATGGACAGGTGCCGCCTCTGCTGATACAAGCTCTCTCCAAAAGTCAAGGTATTCCTCTTTATTCATGGGACAGTTTATATAATCCGCACCGCCCTTTCCGTACCTTGCTGCACTAAAAGCTACATCCATATTTATACTGTCAAACTCCACTATAGGTGCCGCTGCATCAAAAAAATGCAGATACTCACTTCCTGTCAGTCTTTGTATCTCCTGAAATATAGCATCTGATGCAAGAGGCCCTGCCGCAACAATTGTGTACTCATCAGTGTCTATTTCAGAAACCTCTCCGTATCTTACCTCAATATTTGGGTGGGAAAGAATTTTTTCTGTCACCATCTTCGAAAAGCCCTCTCTGTCAACTGCCAGAGCCCCTCCCGCAGGGACGGCTGTCGCATCTGCGCACATCATAATCAGGGAATTCATCTGCCGCATCTCTTCTTTGAGAAGTCCCACTGCATTATAAATTCCGTCTGCACGCAGAGAGTTGCTGCACACAAGCTCTGCAAAGCTGTCGCTTTTATGGGCGGGGGACTTCTTTTCGGGCTTCATTTCCCACGAGGTCACCTTTGCCCCAAGCTCTGCCGCCTGCCATGCGGCTTCACAGCCCGCAAGACCTGCACCAATTATCTTTATATTCACATCTATCATTCCGTTTCCTTTTTATTAAAATCCTTTACCCTTTTTGCAACTCTGTTGTAATCATTAGTCAATATCACATCTGCCCCGAGTCTTAAATACTCCTCTGCTTCATCAGGGTCATCTGCAAAAAAGACATTACAGATAATGCCGTTTTTATGGGCTTTTTCAATAGTATCCTTTACATAGCTGTCATCATTTTCCTGAAAATGTGGCTTAAATAACTGAATTTTGCATGCACCCACTCTTAAAGCCGCCTCCACCAAATCTCTCTTCGGGTCATCTGATGCACCTACACATCTTGCAATATCAGGAGCCATAACCTCAAGCTGCTTCAGTACAGCCTCATTGCTGCACATAAAATACACATATTTTCTGCAATCGTATTTATCTATAAGGCTTACAATTTTTTCAAGCTTTTCACCGGAAAGGGGCTTTTCGCAATCAGGGGTTTTTATATGAATATTCATAATTGTATGACAGGAAAATTTCTTTAAAATATCCTCAAGGGTGGGAATTTTAAGTCCCCTGAATTTTTCATCTGTTTTTACTCCAAAATCAAGTGCCGACAGCTCTTCATAGGTATAGTCCTCCACATATCCTGTTCCGTTTGATACTCTGTCCAGACAGTTATCGTGGATAGACACTATTTCTCCGTCTTTGGTAAATCTTAAATCAAACTCTATCTCCTCTGCACCCATTGCCACAGCCGCACCAAAGGCAGGCATTGAATTTTCCGGAGCAACAGTGCTAAAGCCTCTGTGAGCGCAAACCCTTGGATATCCCATAACATCATCAGGGACACAAATTGCCGAACCTGCAGGTCTGTAATTCCAGGGTCTTCTTCCCTCTTCTATGTATACATAATGGGGTTTTTGCTGACCTCCAAAGCCTGCCGGTTTGTAATACTTTTTTTCAGGTTCTATTTCGCATCTGCATATTCCAACCTTGCTTTTCATATTTGCAAGCATCGTTCCGTCAGGTGCAACAACCATACTGGAACCCCCAATTTCCGAGTCTTCTCCAAGAGAAACCGATGCCCTTACAAGATATGCATTTGTATTATAGGACAAAAATCTTCCTATGATTTCAAGAGCTTGGTGAGTATCTGTTCTCTGATGAGAGCAGCCAATAATAATATCCACATTTTTTCTGGCAAGGGGTGCAAATGACTCATAAAAATAGAAGTCATAACAGGTCATAAATCCGTATCTTACACCCTTGTATTCAAAAATATACGGCTCATTTTGCTCATAGCTGTAGCTTACATCAAACTCTATTCCGCCTTCATTTATCTTTCTTACCTCTGACGGGGCAGGATGCGCCTTAAAATATTTTGCCAGAATCTCGCCCTTTTCGCTTATGGCAAAAGTGGTATTTCTGTTTCCTTTTTCCGTATTGCACAGGGCATTTACAAAAACAAGAGCCTCACAGCGAATGGCTGTCTCTACAGCTTTTTCCATTATAACCTTGTTATATTTAAGGTAAAAGCTATCGAACTCCTCCTTTGTTTTGTAAGCAGTGGGTGTATCACTGTATTCAGGCAGGACAATAACATCCGCCTCTTTGGTGCATTGGTCAATGTTGGATAAAACCCCCGCAAAACACTCCTCTGCATCTTTTACATCCATTGAATAATAGGGCTGAACAATCTCTATTTTCATAATGCTTCTCCTTCTTTAACACCAAAACAAGTAATAGTTAATTCAAATAACTATTACTTGTTGACATAAATTTTATTTGCTTGGCTTCTTCTCAAAGCCACATTCCTCGTTAAAGCATTTATAAGTCAAAGGCCCTCTTCCTCTGAAAGCTCTCACTTTCATCAGGCTGTTTCCGCAATCGGGACATTTTTCATTTGTTGGCTCGTTCCAGGAAATAAAGTCACATTCAGGACCTTTTTCGCAAGTATAGAAGGTAACGCCTTTCTTTGATTTGCGGACAACTACATCACTGCCGCACTTGGGGCATTTTGCATCTATAGTCTGTGTAATAGCTTTGGTATTTCTGCACTCAGGAAATCCCGGGCATGCTAAAAACTTGCCGAAACGGCCCTGCTTATACACCATTTTTCTGCCGCATTTTTCGCAGATTTCCTCGGATTCCTCATCCTTGATTTCTATATTGCCAACCTTTTTCTCTGCCTCATCAAGGGTTTCTTTAAAGGGTCCGTAAAAATCACGGATAAGCTTCTTCCATTCTGCCTTGCCCTCTGCAACATCTTCTATCTCGTCTTCCATGTTGGCAGTAAACTCTACGTCCACTATATCGGCAAAATTCTCTTTTAAAATATCAGTAACAACAAAGCCCAGCTCTGTGGGGAAAATAGACTTGCCGTCCCTTGCCACATATCCTCTTGCGGAAATTGTGGCAATTGTCGGTGCGTAAGTACTTGGTCTGCCAATCCCCTCTTCCTCCATAGCCTTTACAAGGGTTGCCTCTGTATATCGTTGGGGAGGCTGTGTAAAATGCTGTTGGGGATCTATTGCACTCATTAGCAGAGGTTGTTTTTCCGTAAGAGCAGGAAGCTTGGAGCTCTTTTCCTCCTCCTCGTCTTTACCCTCAACATAAAGAGTTGTAAATCCGGCGAACTTCACTTCTGTTCCTGTTGCCCTTGCAAGGTATTCCCCGGCTATAATATCAGCCGTAATCATATCTACAACCGCATCAGTCATCTGACTTGCCATAAACCGAAGCCAGATAAGGCGATAAAGCTTAAATAAATCAGCTTTCAGCTTATCCTTTAATTTTTCAGGGCTATTGCTCACAGCGGTAGGTCTTATTGCCTCGTGAGCATCCTGGGCGCTCTTTTTTGCCCGATACTGCTTTGGAGTTTTAGGAACAAAAGCATCACCGTAATTCTGCAATATATATTCTCTCGCATCAGACTGTGCAACGGGAGAAACACGAAGAGAGTCTGTTCTCATATATGTTATATATCCCATTTCATAAAGCTGTTGCGCTGCAATCATTGTGCGTCTTGAAGTAAAATTAAGTTTTCTGGACGCCTCCTGCTGAAGGGTACTTGTGGTAAAGGGGGGAGCACTTTTTCTTTTGGTTTCCTTTCTGGTAACCTTTGCAACCTGATAATCGGCAACCTTAAGATGTTCCACAATTTCCATGGTTTTTTCTTCGTTTCCGAGGGTTATCTTCTTCCCGTCTGCGCTTCCGAAGAATTTCGCCTTAAACGGAAGCTTGCCCTTTTCATTGGTAAGCTTTAAATCTATTGACCAGTATTCCTGGGGATTAAACGCCTCTATTTCTCTCTCTCTGTCAACTATAAGGCGTACAACCACAGACTGTACCCTGCCTGCGCTTAAGCCTTTTTTTACCTTTTTCCAGAGAAGTGGGCTTATTTTATATCCCACAATTCTGTCAAGGACACGGCGGAGCTGTTGTGCATCAACCAAATCCATATCTATAGGTCTTGCCTCTTTTACAGCTTCTCTTACAACATCCTTTGTCACCTCGTTAAAGGTAATTCGGCAATCACTTGTAGGGTCAATGCCAAGAACATTTGAAAGATGCCAGGATATAGCCTCTCCCTCACGGTCAGGGTCAGTTGCAAGATAAACTCTGGATGCAGTCTTTGCTTTCTTTTTCAGCTTGGCAATCAAATCACCCTTGCCGCGGATAGTTATATAAGAGGGCTCAAAATCATTATCAACCTCTACTCCTATGGCGCTTTTCGGGAGGTCGCGGACATGCCCCATTGTTGCCTCTATATCATATCCGCTCCCAAGATATTTCTTTATGGATTCCACCTTGGTAGGTGACTCCACTATAACCAACTTTTTTGCAGAAGCTTTTCTTCCTGCTTTACTCTCGGCCATTTCTTTTCCTCCTATATTTTGCTTCAGGAAGTTTACAGCATAGGTCCGTAGTACTCCCCGGGATATTCTTTTATCATTTTTTCCATTAAAAGCTGAATTATAATAAAACTCAACTCTGTAGTTTCCACATTACATTCTCTCGAAAGGTCGTCTATGTGAACTGTTTCTTTATTATTGTATAAGTATTCAAGTATTATTCTGGAATTGCCCTCAAATTTTTCAAAGCTTGGCTTTGGTTTTTCAAAGACTCTTCCCTCTGCCTCAAGAATCTGTATGCCTTTGGGTTCCTCCTGTGGCAAAACAGCCTTGTCTTTATCAATCAGCTTTAATCCGTTTTCTATCTCTACGGGATAAACCGATATGTATTCTTCAATTATATCCTCTGCTGATGTTATCAGCTTTGCGCTGTCCTTTATAAGCCGATTGGGAAGCTCCGCTCCCTTATCCCAGGGCTTCCCCGGGACAGCAAATAAATCTCTGTTTGCATCAATAGCCCAGTTTGCCGTCAGCTTTGTTCCGCTTTTCTCCTGACCCTCTGTTATGACAACACCATTTGAAAGTCCAACCAAAATTCTGTTTCTCTGGTTATAAAAGCCTGCCTTTCCGATTGTTCCAGGTGGTTGTTCCGATATAACGGCACCCCGCTTTAAAATCTGCGTATAAAGATTCATATTGGCTTTTGGATAAACCACATCTGCACCCCCTGCAAGAGCCGCAAGGGTAATATGTCCCGTCTGAAGCGCCCCCGAATGGGCTGCTCCGTCAATTCCAAGTGCCATTCCGCTTATTACCATAATACCACTCTCTGATAAATCACGGGCAAGCTTATTTGCAAATTCTCTGCTGTAATCTGTGCATTTTCTGGACCCGACTATTGTAACACATACAAGGTTATCAATATCGGGAAGAGTGCCCTTTACATACAAAAGCTGTGGCGGGCAATAAATATTTGCAAGACGCCTTGGATATCTTTCATCATCTATTGAGATTATTTCTATCCCCTTTTGTTTGCAAGACTCATAAAGCCGCTCTGCATTTTCCAAAGACCGACTTGCATTGTTTATACGGCCAAAGGCAACGCTTTCCTTTATTGATTTTACGGAATACCTTTTCTCGTATATTTCTCTGGCGCTTCCAAGTCTTTCAATGTATTTATTTATAAGCTCCGGGTTGTGTCTGCACAAAATGTTCAGCCAAAGCTTATACAATATTTCCTTATCATAACTCATTATACACCTCTGCTATGTGCGCAGCATATACATTGCAATTCCCGCCGCAACAGCTGCATTCAGGGACTCTACGCTGCCGCTCATCTCTATTCTCGCCGCTATATCCGCAAGGGAGAGGACCTCTTCCGATACCCCTCTTGCCTCGTTACCGATTACAATGGCACGTTTACCCGAAGCCTCTATCTCTTCTATGGGAACAGAGTTATGCAATGCTGTGGCAATAACAGTAAATTCATTTTTCTTAAGCTCTTCAATAAATGAGGTATCCCCGGGTATCACCTTCATACGAAACAGGGACCCCATTCCGGAGCGCACAGTTTTCGGACTGTAAACATCAACACAGCCCTCCAAAAGGCATATAAGGTCAATTCCCGCCGCCTCTGCAGTACGGATAATTGTCCCCATATTCCCCGGTTCTGATACACCGTCCAAAATCAATACATATTTTGCCCAGGTTAAATCCACAGCCTCTTCCTTTGGAATTTTAATCAACGCAGCTATTCCCTGGGGGGTTTCTGTGTCACAAAGCTCTGCAAAAAGCTTTTGGCTTACCGCAAATACATTGCTTATTTTCCCCTCAACTTCCTCTGTAAGGACAGGATTTTGATCAATAAATTCCTCCGACATAATAACAGCATCTATTTCAGACGGCACATAGGAAAGAGCCTCCTTAACCAGACGAAGACCCTCTGCAAAATACAATCCCGTCTGCATCCGTCCTTTCTTCTTGTGAAGAGAACGAGCCATCTTTAGAAGCTTGTTATCTCTGCTTTCAATTCTTTTTATCATCCGAGCCTCTCCTACTACCAAATACTCCCTTTATCTTTAAATCAACCGTTTTAAGCAACAAATACATTATCATTGTCTGAACAGGCAGCATAACAATATTTTTAATAAGCCTGCCGGGCAAAATCCCTACCATACCGTTGCCGACCACAGGCGCAAGGGCGATTGAGTTCAGGATAATGTTTATCACGCAAACAACTACAATCTGTGCTGTCAGGACTTTTACAAAACTTATCTTTTTCTTGTAGAAGAAAGTTGCATAGACAATTCCCATCATCCCTGCGTTTAAGGTAAGACCTATAATCAAACCACCCGTGGGCTTTATCATAAGGCTTATTACGTCTTGAAGCATCCCCATAACGCACCCTGCAAGAGGGCCGTATAGCATAGATACAACGGGCACTGTCACAAAACCAAAGCCAATTCTTACGGATTCACTGATTGGAAGGGTAAACTGCCCCAACACTACGTTTACGGCAATGAGCATAGCACATACCGATAGGGTCTGGGGCTTTTTTATAACATTAGCAAACTCTTTGCCATTCCCCACAACAGAAACTGCAACCGACACCAAAAATATGATTAAAATTAAAATCATACCTGTCCAGAAATTAGAAAAAATGCTTAAAAACCCATTGAGCGGTTTTATAAAGCCTGAAACAGCATTGGTAAAGTTTGTAATAATATTTTCCATACAAAATACCTCCTATATTAAATTGTGCATATCACAGTTGCACAATAAAAGAGATATTTCATCTTGTGCAACAGCGGGATGCGATATCCATACCGCGGCATTTCTGCTCTTCGTCCGTTTGCCAACTCCCTGTGCATACGGCACTTTTGATATAAATCAACGCATGGATACCTACTCTGTGTTTATTTTTTTGTGTCGCAAAATAGGCAAAAGATTCTTCGCGTACGCACGCGAAGAATCTTTATAGGTCTGCTTATTATTTAACCTGGTCAACAAGGCTCTTAAATGCCTCGGGATCAGAAACTGCGATTTCAGCAAGCATCTTTCTGTTAATCTCAATGCCCTTTGCCTTAAGACCATTCATAAACTTGCTGTAGCTGATGCCGTTCATACGGGCAGCCGCATTGATACGAGCAATCCAGAGCTGTCTGAATTCTCTCTTCTTTGCCTTTCTGTCTCTGTACGCATAGGTCAGGGACTTCATAACTGCCTGGTTAGCAGTCTTGAAAAGCTTGCTCTTTGCTCCTCTGTAGCCTTTTGCAAGCTTTAAAATTTTCTTATGTCTTGCGCGTGTTTTCATAGCGCCTTTTACTCTTGCCATTTTAAAAGCTCCTCTCTTAAATCAAATTTCAAAACTTAAGTCACCGACTTATTTGTAAGGCATCATGCTCTTGATTGTTGCCTCGTTTGCAGCTGAAAGGTAACCGCCCTTTCTGAGCTGTCTTTTTCTCTTTGTGGTCTTCTTGTTAAGAATGTGGCTTCTGAAAGCCTTTGCTCTCTTAACCTTACCGCTTTTGGTAACACCAAAACGCTTTGCTGCTCCTCTGTGAGTTTTAATTTTAGGCATATTATTTCTCTCCTTCCATTCATATTACTTGTTTAATTTTAACCTTTTGGATTTTAAGCCTTCTTGGGTGACAATACCATTGCCATATTTCTTCCCTCAAGCTTGATGTCAGAATCAGATGCACCGAATTCTTCTGCACCCTCTCTGAAGCGAACAAGTATATCCCGTCCGATTGCACTGTGGGTAATCTCACGGCCGCGGAAACGAACCGAAACCTTAACCTTGTCGCCGGATTTCAGGAATTTTTTAGCCTGATTAAGCTTTGTGTTAAAATCGTGGTCGTCAATGTTGGGGGTAAGTCTTACTTCCTTAACATTGCTTACCTTTTGGTTTTTACGATTTTCCTTTTCTCTCTTTGCAATTTCAAACTTATGCTTACCATAGTCCATGATTCTGCATACAGGCGGTGTAGCCTGTGGCGCAATCTTAACCAGGTCCAGGTTGCTTTCATCTGCAAGTCTGAGAGCCTCGCTTGAGGATACAATGCCAAGCTGTTCGCCATCGGCACCAATCAAGCGTACTTCCTTATCCTTGATTTCCTCGTTAATCATTAAATCCTGCTTCGCTATTTCAAAACACCTCCAAAAAGTTTTGCCGCAACAAAAAATGCGACCGCAAAAAGCAGCCGCAATCATCCAAATATAAAATATTCAAAAGATGGTCCCTTTTACCGTAGGTTGAGGGGAGAAGCGGCAAGCTTCTGCTTTACCGAATTATATTATCACGATTTGCGTTTCTTGTCAAGACTTTTTTTCATTTTCTTCTTAATTCTTCCTAATTTTCACTAAAAACCCAAAAAAGTCTTGCTAAAACGGAGAAAATGAGGTACAATGAAAAAAGTATGTAAATTATTCCGTAATAATTGCACCCATACTTGCTGATATTCGAAAAAAATTAAATTTTTCATATTAAAACAAAAGTGAAAGGAAGTAGTAAAAATGAAAAAGTTTTTAGCATTGATGTTAGTAGCAGTTCTCGCATTGTCCCTTATGGCTTGCGGACAGAACACAGAGGTTGAAGAACCTGCAACAGAGGTTGAAAGCGACCTTGCTTATGTTACAGAAAAAGGTGAATTGATTATTGGTATGACATTGTTTGCGCCCATGGACTATATGGACGAAAACGGTGAGCTTACAGGTTTTGAGGTTGAGTTTGGTAAGGCAGTATGTGAGAAGCTGGGTCTTACACCTAACTTCATTGAGATTAACTGGGATGCAAAAGAAACAGAGCTCAACTCAAAGAATATTGACTGTATCTGGAACGGTATGACAATTACCGAGGAGAGAAAGACTAATATGAGCGTTTCTGTTCCTTACCTTGGCAACAAGCAGGTTATGGTTGCAAAAGCAGACAAGGCTGACGCTTATGTGACAGATGTTACAGGCGCAAAGGTTGTTGCAGAGCTGGGTTCTGCAGGCGAAGAGCTTGCTTTGGAAAACGAATTCTTTGCTGCAGCTGAATTTACAGGCGTAGATTCAATGGCAAAGGCTTTGATGGAAGTAAAAGCAGGTACAGCTGACATTGCAATCGTTGACTACGTTACATCAATCGGTTCTATCGGCGAGGGTACAGACTATGCTGACTTTGTTGTTGTAGAGGCAGAGGACTTTGCAGCAGAAGAATATGGTATCGCATTCAGAAAGGGCAGCGACCTGTGCGAAAAAGTAAACGAAGTTATTGCAGAGCTTACAGCAGACGGCACACTTAAGGCAATCGCTGAAAAGTATAAGCTCGCTGATTTGCTTATCGCAGAATAATCTGTTTGCAATAAATTGATAATAAGGCTGGTAGAGTAAATGTCAAGTTCAATTCAAACTATAATTGCATCATTATTTGAGGGGTTTTATACAAACTGCTTTATATTTGTAATGACCCTTTTGATGGCTTTACCTTTAGGACTGATAATTGCTTTTGGCTCTATGTCAAAATTCAAACCGCTTAAATGGCTTACAAAAACATTTGTCTGGGTCATCAGGGGCACCCCCCTGATGCTCCAGCTTTTTGTTGTTATGTATGCACCGGGCATCCTTTTTGACACCCCTGTAAGCTCTCGTATGACGGCTGTGTTGATTGCTTTTGTAATAAATTATGCCGCATATTTTTCCGAGATATACCGTGGCGGAATTGAGTCAATTCCCAAGGGTCAGTACGAGGCATGTCAGGTTCTGGGAATGACAAAAACACAAGGTTTTTTTAAGGTGGTTTTGTTCCAGGTTGTAAAAAGAATTGTTGCACCCATCAGCAACGAGGTTATAACTCTTGTAAAGGATACCTCTCTTGCCAGAGTTATAAGCGTTCCTGAAATTATTATGTGTGCGGAGCGTTTTACCAAAAAGGGTCTTATCGGGCCTCTTTTTTCAACGGCGATATACTTCCTGGTATTCAACGGCGTGCTTACGCTGTTATTTGGCTACATAGAGAAAAAATTCGATTATTACAAGGGGTAAGCTATGGAAATTTTAAAAATCGAAAACTTAAAAAAGAGCTTTGGTAAAACAAAGGTTTTAAATGGTGTAAACTTCTCTATGAACGAGGGGGACGTTATATCCGTTATAGGCTCTTCCGGAAGCGGCAAGACAACGCTTTTGCGTTGTATCAATTTTCTGGAGCATGCCGACAGCGGTAAAATCTTTCTTGACGGAGAGCTTTTATTCGATGGTGACAGCGAAAAAAGTGCCTCTGCAAAAGAAATCCGGGAAATGCAGATGAACTTCGGTCTTGTTTTTCAGGATTTCAACCTTTTTCCTCAATACAGCACAATAGAAAACGTAATGCTTGCACCAAAGCTTCTTGCCAAGGAGCGTCCTGATTTCAAGGCAAACAAAAAGGAAATCTATGACGAAATAAGAAAAAATGCAGAAGTTATTTTAGGAAGAGTCGGCTTGTCTGATAAGCTTGACAATTATCCCTGTCAGCTGTCAGGAGGGCAAAAACAAAGGGTATCCATTGCAAGAGCTCTTGCACTCAAGCCCAGAGTTTTATTCTTTGACGAGCCTACCTCTGCACTTGACCCGGAGCTTACGGGAGAAATCCTCAAGGTTATCCGTGCTTTGGCAAGTGAAAATATTACTATGATTATAGTTACTCACGAGATAGAATTTGCAAGAAATGTCAGCGACAGAGTTATCTTTATGGCAGACGGTGTGGTTGTGGAGGACGGGACTCCGGAGGAAGTTATTGGAAATCCCAAAAATGACCGCACACGTGCTTTTCTTCAAAAACTTAATGAAAAGTAACATTTTTTACTATACAAATCAGTTAAAATTTTAACACTTTTTTCAAAAAAACACTTGTATAATTTTTCTAAATAAGGTAAAATATATATTCGGTGGGGTTTGTTTCCTGCCTGATAATACATTGTAAAAAATTATTCAATATATTTTAGGAGGTTTTTACTATGTCAGTAAAAGTTGCTATTAACGGTTTTGGTCGTATCGGTCGTTTGGCTTTCCGTCAGATGTTCGGTGCAGAAGGTTATGAGGTTGTTGCAATTAACGACCTTACAGATCCTAAGATGCTTGCTCATCTTTTAAAGTATGACTCATCTCAAGGCAGATATGACGGCCACACAGTTGTTGCCGGCGAAGATTCTATCACAGTAGACGGCAAGGAAATCAAAATCTACGCTATCAAGGATGCTAAAGAATGCCCCTGGGGTGCTCTCGGCGTAGACGTTGTTCTTGAATGTACAGGTTTCTACTGCTCAAAAGAAAAGTCACAGGCTCACATTGATGCAGGTGCAAAGAAGGTTGTTATTTCTGCTCCCGCTGGCAACGACCTTAAGACTATCGTTTTCAGCGTAAACGAGGATACAC